>JAURQX010000057.1 GCA_030835905.1 Alphaproteobacteria bacterium | reverse complement strand
TTCCATTTCGTTTAATGAGTTTTCCTGGCGCTTCATCTGTACCTGCAAATAATGAACCAATCATAACCGCATCTGCACCTGCTGCAAAAGCTTTCGCTAAATCACCAGAATATTTAATACCACCATCAGCGATAATTTTTACATTTTTGTTTCTAATTCCATTTCTAACAGACAGAATTGCACTTAGTTGCGGTACACCTATGCCAGCAACTAATCTCGTTGTACAGATAGAACCAGGACCGATACCTACTTTTATAATATCTACGCCTAAACTTAATAAAAATTTAGCTGCCTCTGGTGTAGCGATATTTCCTGCACAAAGAGCAGTTTTTTTTGACTTAATTCTTTTAATTAACTTAACAATTTCAGAAACTTTTTTAGTATGACCATGTGCTGTATCAACAACTATTAAATCTACTCCTTCTTTAAGAATTTCTTTGGCTCGACTAAGTTCATTTGGACCAGCACCAACTGCTGCACCAACTAGTAATTTTTTTTGTTTTACTTTTTTAATTTCAACAATTTGTTTTTTAACATCTAAATTTCTATGAATAACACCAATGCCTCCAGCTTTAGCTATGGCAATTGCCATTTTGCTTTCAGTAACTGTATCCATTGCAGATGATAACAGTGGAATTTTTAATTTAAGATTTTCAGTTAATTTAATACTGGTATCAACTTCAGACGGTAAAATTTCAGAGTACTTTGGTGCTAATGTAACATCGTCAAAGGTAAGTGCTTCTTTAATAGGATCCATAACGATTTATATATGATTCCCTTATTTTTTAAAGAGCCTATCTAAGATTTTTACAAATTATAAAGCTCTCTTTTGAATCTTTTCGGCTGGATTTTGGTTTAAATACTTTAACTTCTTTGAAAATCTTTTTACCTAGCTGAACAATTTCATTAAACGAGCCACCCATGAATATTTTTGAGATAAAGAAGCCATTATTTGAAATGATATCTTGAGAAAAAATCATTGCCTCTTTGCATAATTCCCCTGTTTGAATTGAGTCTATATTTTTAATACCAGTTGTATTTACTGCCATATCAGACATTACTATATCTGATTTATCAGCTAACAATTCTTTTATCTTCTGTTGGGTCTGATCTTCTGTAAAATCACCTTTTATTTGAAATGTATTATCAATTGGTTCCATTTCTTTAAGATCTATTGATATAATTTTACCATTTCTAACTACTTTAGATGCGTACTGAGTCCAGCTGCCTGGTGCTGCACCAATATCAATTACTGTTAATCCACCTTTGAAAATTTTAAATTTTTCATCAATTTCAATTAATTTATAAGCAGATCTAGCTCTATACCCATCAACCTTAGATTGACGTACATAAGTATCTCTTCTCTGTTTATTTACCCAATTTTTTGAAATTTTATTTTTTTTCAATTAATTACTAAATCTTAAACTTTTTTCTACAAGTTCACCCTCAAGATTTTCTATCTTAATTTTGATATCTTTGTTTATTCTCATGTCTTTGCCATCTTTCCAAATACCTGCCGCAAGATGCATAATACCTATCTTATAATTTGGTAAAAAGGGTTCTACAAAAGTATTTTTATCTTCATCAAATTTTGGAAGTAAATTACTTGTTATCCAATTGCAGTTAAGTGGCAAAAATTCAGTCTTTAGTTCATCAATATAAACTGACATATTTATAGCAAGACCTTCAGAACCAAAAATATTTCCAGCCTTTAGTGTCTTAAATAAATTTTTTTGCCAAGATGACCAACCTGGTGAGTTAGCTTCAAGTGAAAAAACTCCTATATTAATATGTGGAGCAAAAGCAAGTTTACGAGCTTTTGAGTATCCAATTTTTGATTTAACAGCATGTTTAAAATTTTGAGATTTTATTATTGCTAGTTTTCCAAATAACCAATTAACTTTAGATGTAATTCTATAGCCTGGTCCTATAGTTTGTGTAATTCCTAGCTTACCATTTTCACAGGCTTTAAAATATAACTCAACTGATTGCCAATCATTCACCCAAGCATCACAATCAATCCATAGATATTTTTCATAGTTAGGAAAATACTTTGGTAAAAAAGCTCTAGACACTTGACTTTTTAACCATTCTTTATCTTTTACTTTATAACCTGGGACTTCAATATCCCACTCAGCTGGTTTAATTTCATCTACTTTATTAATTAGAGCTTGTTTTTGTTTATCTTCTAATCCAGCATCTAAGATACAAATCGCTACATTCTCACTCTCTTTAAATTGTTTAATTGAGTCAACAAGCTCGTTTAATAAAGGATAATAATTAGCATCTGCTAATGAAACAATTACATTTTTTTTCATTAAAGAACATCTTCAAGATCATCATCACTATCTTGAATTTTTTCATTTTGATTTTGTTTTTTTAGCTTTTGGTAATGGAAAAAACTAACTGGTAATAAAGTTAAATAAATTAAAGAACTAATTGCAATGATATTAAAAGTATAAATCAATAATAAGCCAAAAAACAAAACAATTCCAAATAATAGAAAAATAGTGGCTTTTCTTTGAATTACAATTTTCTTGAAAGAATAAGATGGAAATTTACTGATCAATAAAAAAGAAGTAGTTATAAAAAAAATTGGAACAATAACATTGTAATTAATTTGAAAAAAACTTAAGCCACTTAGACTATAAATCAAAGGAGTTAAAACTAGTATCCCTCCTGCTGGCGAAGGTACACCCTCAAAAAAATTATCTCTCCATGAAGGTTCTTGATTTGAATTAATATTGAATCTTGCAAGTCTTAATGCAACACAAATCACATAAATCAAAGATAGCAGCCAACCAAATTTTCCCAATTCATTTAATTTCCAAAAGTACATGATAAATGCTGGCGCAACACCAAAGCTAATCATATCTGTTAAGGAATCTAGTTCTTTACCAACTTTAGAAGTTCCTTTTATCAATCTTGCTATTCTTCCATCCAAGCCATCTATCAATGCTGCAAATATTATTGCAATTATCGCATATTCAAATTTGCCATCTAAGGCAAATCTGATTGAAGTTAAGCCTATACAAACTCCAAAAAGTGTAAGCATGTTAGGCAATAACATTCTTGCATTTTTTCTATCTGCTATAATTTTGAAGTTATTTTTTTGTTCTTGCATCTTATTTTTTTGCTAAAAGCGTTTCTCCTGAAATAGCTCGCTGCCCTATTTTAACTAACGGTTGATAGTTTTCATAATAAACATCAGCTCTGCTTCCAAATCTTATCATCCCTATTCTTTCACCTTGGGATAGGTTTTGATCTTTATTAGACTCACATACAATTCTTCTTGCGATAAGACCTGCTATTTGAACTACGATAATATCATTGCCATGAACGTCTTTAATTTTATAATAATTTCTCTCGTTATCTTCACTTGCTTTATCAAATGAAGCGTTCAGAAATTT
>JAURQX010000056.1 GCA_030835905.1 Alphaproteobacteria bacterium | reverse complement strand
GACCTCTGCAAATCAACCAATTTTGAGGAATTTTTAGGCATTTTATATTTTTTAAATTTTAGCGTATCAAGATATACGTGAATTTAAAAAATTAAAATAACAACAAAATTACTAAAATTCGTTGATTTGCAGGGGTCTTTATTTGGTAAAAGCTCGTACTAAAACTTACCTGACTATTAGAAGACCTCTGCAAAACCCAAAGATTTTCCTGAACATTTAAACAATATTTCCTTGCGCTAAACAAGACCTCTGCATTTCTACCTTAAATCTCATTTAATTTCTTAAAATTCAATGAGATTTAAGGTAGAAATGCAGAGGTCTTATTAGGAGTTTTACCGTTGATATACATTGCAGCAGTATTATTTGCTCGATAAATTGCTGTTGCTATATAATCTACTCCTGTTCCTGGATGAGAAGTTCCAAAACTAGCCCCATCTCTCCAAGAACTCAAGATGTTTGCATTATTTATAGCTTCCAAAAAACCATAACTCCAGCATAAGCACCATTCCCAGTAGCTGGGGCAAGGGTAATTGAGCGCCGTTGATTAACATAAGATTTTCTCCGAGTAACTATGAAAATTGTTTTTTCTGAACTTTTACTCAACTGCGCATTTACTAAACAGTCATTGCTTCCGTCAAATTCGAGACCGCAAATAGAGTTATTAAATGTAGATGTCTTAAATTTTGGTCTTCTCGAGTCAGATCCAGCAGCTTTAGTTGCACTGTTGCTTGTACCAAAAGTTTTTGGCTTGGAATCAACCCAATAATCAACCAAATCATCATCTTTAATTCCACTAACAAAGCTAGCATCTCTAGTTGTTTCATCATGCATCAAGATTTGGAATAACATTTACTGGTGATTCTTCCGTTGCTTTTTTAGCAGTTGCTAATTGAGTTTTTTGGTAAAGTTGCTGACCTTTAACAACACCCGCAACTAATAAACCAATTATTAGAATTACAATCGATAACTCGATTAAAGAAAATGCTTTTTTTGACTCAAAGTTTATTTTATTTATAATTTAGAGTGAAATTATTATAATATCTAAAATATATCATTTATATTAAGCAACTATCTCACAATTTTAATACTATATTTTTGCCCTAAATAATTTTCAATTGCTTCTCTTTCATTGTTTTTAAGTGCTCTTTTAAAGACAATAATCTCGAATAAATGTCCATTGTAATAATTTACGCCACCTCCTCTTCCAACAAATCCATTATAAGCAACTAATGGGCTTGTTTGCTCAGCATCACCATAATTTAAGGAATGGTCATTTTGATAAAATCTATAAAATTTACCCTCTGTTTTACTAAACCTAAAGACATGAAGGTAAATTTGGTTAATACCAATTGTTGGAGTAATAGTTACATCCATATCATTAAAATAATGAGCCTGAGTAACTGCACTTGCACTTCTATAACCAAGATGAAGGATAGAATTCGGCGATCCACCACTTCCTCCTATAAAATAGTTTTGAGACTTATTTGAACCCCTCATATCAACCACAAAAATAGTATAGTCGCTATTGACTAAAAAGCTGCCATCATAAGGTAAATAATCATTAGTACCATCAAATTTAAGACCAGGAATACCATTATAAACATTTTCTTTAAAGGTCGGTTTGTTAGCTTGAGTAGATTGAGATGGACTGATTACTGATTTTTGATCAAGTTTTTGATCATTCCATATAGCAACTAAATCTCCATCATTAATATTATTAACAAAACTTGATTTTAAAGAAGTTTCTAACCACATTTTTAAGTCTGCAGTACGATTAACTGGAGAACTAACAGTTATATTTTGTGCCGAAGTAAGTTGCATTTTACGATAAAGTTGTTGCCCTTTAACAACACCCGCAACTAATAAACCAATTATTAGAATTACAATCGATAACTCGATTAAAGAAAATGCTTTTTTTGTTTTTTGACTCATAAAGATTTAAAATTTATTTGAAAAATTGTTTTGAAAATTTAATTATCCAACTATCTCGCAATCAGCAAAAAAGAATTTAATTTCATTTTTAGCATTTTCCAAACTATCAGACCCATGAACTGAATTAGCCTCGATTGATTCAGCAAATTCTTTTCTAATTGTTCCTTTTTCAGCTTGCTCAGGATTGGTAGCGCCCATAATTTCACGGTTTTTAGCTACTGCATTTTCACCAAAAAGAACTTGGACTACCACGGGACCAGAAATCATAAAATTTACTAGATCATTATAAAAAGGTCTTTCTTTGTGAACTTCGTAAAATTTGCCCGCTACTTCTTTAGTTAACTGGATTCTTTTTTGGGCAACGATTCTAAGACCATTTTCTTCAAATTTTGCGTTAATTTTACCAGTTAAATTTCTTTTGGTTGCGTCAGGTTTAATTATTGACAAAGTATATTCTTGAGCCATTTTTATTGATTAAGATTTAGTTGTGAGTTAATTTTTAAATAAAATTTCGATCATACTATAAAACAACTTTACAATTTATCAATTAATTAATGACTGGTGACTTTAAAAAGATTGAAGAACTACTCGATTTTGTCAAAAATAGAATCGAAAGCAAAGATAATTCGTCATATAGCTACTCTTTAGTTAAAGATGGATTGGAAAAAATAAATCGCAAAGTCGGCGAAGAGGCAATTGAAGTAATTATTTCTGCCTTTAATCATCAAAAAGATAGTAATTCGCAAAATAGAGATGAATTAATTGGTGAAATTTCTGATCTATTATATCACTTGATTGTTTTGATGATTGATCAAAATATTTCCTTTGAAGATATTTTAAATAAACTCAATAGAAGAAATAAATAAAATGAGCAGTGATATTTTCTTCAGTAAATCAGCAATTGACCACATAAGATCAGTTAAAGAAAGGGACGAAAATAAAGATAAATTTTTGCGTATTTCAATTTCTGGTGGTGGCTGTAGTGGTTTTCAATATATTTTTAAACTAGATCAAGAATCGCTAGATGATGATGTTATAATTTTAGAAGATAAAATTTTACTTGCCGTTACTGACGAAACATCATTGCCTTTTTTAAAAGGCGCAACTATCGATTATGTCAAAGAATTGGGTGCTAGCTATTTTAAAGTGAATAATCCAAATGCTACTGCAAATTGCGGTTGCGGAAGTTCGTTTAGTGTTTAGTTAAATTAAAAATTTTCAAAGAAAATTTTTAGTAAAAGTGTGATTAATTTCTTAAAAGCGGTTTTAAGAAATTAATGAGTTTTTATGTTTTTAGATCGAGTATAGAATTTAGTTTTGTTTTCGCATTAGCTTGGCTAATGCTGATTTTTACGCTGGATTACCAGCGACGCGCAATCGCGCTTGCCAACTAAGTTTAGCTTAGTTGGATCGAGTATAGAATTTATAAAATTGATGAAATCATTATCTTTTCAGGAAATTATTTTTAGGTTGCAACAATTTTGGGCAAATCAAGGTTGTGCTATTTTACAATCAATTGATCTTGAAGTTGGTGCCGGAACTTTGCATCCAGCGACTGTTTTGCAGGCTCTAGGTAAAAAATCAACCAAAGTTGCTTATGTTCAACCATGTCGTAGGCCAACCGATTCAAGATATGCAATCAACCCAAATCGCTTAGGCTATTATTATCAATTTCAAACCTTCTTAAAACCAGCCCCTAACAATATCAGAGATTTATATCTTGAAAGCCTTAAAAATATTGGACTTGATCTTGAAAAAAATGATATTCGCTTTGTTGAAGATGATTGGGAAAACCCATCAGTTGGCGCTTCAGGACTTGGTTGGGAGGTTTGGCTCAACGGTATGGAAATCACTCAATTTACTTACATGCAACAAGTTGGTGGTATAGCGTGTGAAATAATACCTGGTGAAATTACTTACGGCCTTGAGCGTATAGCTATGCACATTCAAAATGTTGATTCAATTTTCGATATAAATTGGAACGGACTCAATGATAAAGAAAAAATTACTTATGGCGATATTTTTAAGAATAGCGAAATTGAAAATTCGCATTATATTCTAGAAGAAAGTGATGCCGATAATTTGTTTCATAACTTTGCTGAGTGCAAACAGCAATCTCAAAATCTATCTCAAAAAAATCTACCAATCCCAGCTTATGAGCAAGCCTTAAAAGCAAGTCATCTACTTAATCTACTTGATGCACGAGGATTAATTTCAGTAAATGAGAGAGCTCTTTATATTAATCAAATTAGATCTTTAGTCAAAACATCCTGCGAACTAAATCTTATCAAGCAAAATAGTAAATTATGATCGAATTAATCAGCTATATTCCATATCTTGGAGCTCTTACTGCGCTATCCTTGATCTTTTTAACCTACCAAAAACAGCCATTTTTCCTGCATCTATCGGTAATAGCTATTTACTTATCACAGTGTCAACTTAGCCAAATTTTCTGGCTAACATACTTAGTAGCCTCTCTAATCATTGTAATACCACTATTTCGCCGTAACCTTATAACTTTACCAATTTTATTATTAATTGGTAAGATGGGATTATTACCCAAAATATCTGAAACTGAGAAAATTGCTTTAACATCAGGATCTACTTGGGTTGATGGCCATCTTTTTTCTGGAAAACCTAACTTTAAATGGATCTTTTCACAAAAATATCCCAAGTTAAAAAGCGAAGAGAAAAAATTTCTTGAAAACGAGGTTGAGCAAATCTGTAAAATGTGCGATGATTACCAAGTTCAAAGAGAAAAAGACTTGCCAAAAGACGTTTGGGATTTTTTAGCAAAGAAAAAATTCTTTGGCATGATTATTCCAAAAAAATATGGTGGACTTGGTTTTAGTGCTTATGCTCATTCTTGCGTCATAGAAAAGCTTGCTTCAAGATCTGTACCGTTAGCAATAACTGCTATGGTTCCAAACTCTCTTGGACCAGCTGAATTGCTCTTGCATTATGGAACAAAGGAACAGCAGGATCACTATTTACCTAGATTAGCCGATGGTAGAGAATTACCTTGTTTTGCTTTGACTGAAACTTTAGCTGGCTCAGATGCAACTTCAATTCAATCAAATGGCGTTTTATTTAAAGATAAAAAAGGTGAAATAAAAATCCGCCTTAACTGGAGCAAAAGATATATAACCTTGGGCGCTTATGCTACGTTAATTGGCGTTGCCTTTCAACTCCGCGACCCAGATAAATTAATTTTTGACAAAGAAGAGATTGGGATTACTTGCGCACTTATTCCCAGCAAAACTAAAGGCGTTAAGCAAGGCCGTCGTCACGATCCTTTAGCCACACCATTTGTTAACTCTCCCCTTGATGGCAAGGATGTTGAAGTCAGCCTTGATGCAACAATAGGTGGCAAAGATGGCCTAGGAAAAGGCTGGAAAATGTTAATGGAATGCTTAGCAGCTGGACGTGGTATTTCATTGCCATCAACTTCAAGTGGCGGCTCAAAATTAGTCTCTCGCGTAACTAGCGCTTATACTACAATCCGCCAACAATTTGGTACTTCTATCGCTAAATTTGAAGGAGTCGAAGAAGTTTTAGCAAGAATTTTTGCCAGAACCTACGCAGTTGATGCAATGCGTAGCTTTACAGCATCTTCCGTAGATATGGGTGCAAAACCAGCGGTTGTAAGCGCTATCGCCAAATATCATGCTACCGAAATTTTTCGTCAAAATGTCAATGACGGTATGGATTTAATTGGCGGCAAAGGAATAATTAGAGGTCAAAGCAATGTTTTGGCCAACGCTTACTTCTCAACGCCAATTTCTATAACGGTTGAAGGGGCTAATATTATGACTCGAAGCCTTATTCATTTTGGTCAGGGTGCTATAATGTGCCATCCTTATGTTTATAAAGAAATTCAGGCCTTACAAAATAAAAATTTAGATCAATTTGATAAAGCTTTTTTTGCTCATATTGGCCACCTTTTCTCAAACTTAGTTCGTTCATTTTTGTTATCAATTACTCGTGGGTATTTGTCAAAACCAACTGGTAAATGCTTGATTAGTCGCTATGAAAGAAAATTATTATGGTGTTCAGCAACTTTTGCCTTCTTAGCTGATATAGCTTTAGCAAAATTTGGTGGCAATTTAAAGCGCAAAGAAAAGCTTAATGGTCGATTTGGCGATATTTTATCGGCAATGTATATTGCCACTTGTACCTTAAGAAAGTTTCAAGATAGCGACATGAATCAAGACGAATTGCCAATAGCTGAATTTGCCATCAAAGAACAGTTGATAAAGGCACAAAACGCTATTGATGGAATTTATCACAATATTTTTGGTAAATTTGGCAAAATTATCTTTTTACCATTTATGCATTGGGCAAGATTTAACGCTTTTACCTGTCCAGCTTCTGATCAACTTGGTCACAAAATAGTTACCAACGTAATGACTAACCATAATTTACGCAACCGACTTACCGACGGCGCTTTTGTTAATTTAGATAAAAATGATAATGTTGGTAAATTAGAACATGCCTTAAAACTCTTTGAAAATAACCAACCAATATACAAAAAAATTAAGGCAGCTATCAAGAAAAATGAATTACCTCCTAAAAGAGTTGAGGAATTATCAAAAATTGCCAAAGAAAAAAATATTTTAAACGATAAAGAGTATAAATCTTTAAATGAATGCGCTAAAGCAATTTATGAAGCAGTTAGTGTTGATGAGTATAGTCTAGAAGAATATAAAAAATTATAGGTTAATTGTGCATTTTGACTCAATTTATTAAATCTATACAAAAATTCATTGAACTTTCTTCAAATAATTCGAAAAAACAGATACACTTACTAATTAGAAATTTTTTTATTTCTTATGAGGCAAGTAGAAAAACAAAAAAAATCAGTAGAGAAACTAATTGAAGCATTGGAAAACAATAACTTCACTTTGGCAAGCTCTATAATTGCATCAGGAATTAGTCTTAATTCCTTTTTTAAAGGTAAAACTCCCCTTCATACTGCTGCATCCAAGGGTCAAAATAAAATGGTGGAACTACTTATAAAAAGTGGCGCCGATGTTAATTTTTGTAACAAAGAAGGCATGTCTGCAATACATTTCGCTGCGCAAAATGGTCATATTTCAGTATTCGAAGCTCTTAAAAAATCTCCTAAATTTGATATAAACAAAACTGATAATCGCGGACAAACAGCGCTTCATTATTCAATAATCAATAACCATACAGATCTAGCCAAGACATTGATCAATAATTCAAATTGCAATATTTCACTAAAAGATGAATTTGGACAAACAGCTTTACATAAAACTACTCAAAACGATAATTACCAAATATCAAAAGAATTATTAAACAAAGATCCAGATCTAAAAAAAATTAGAGATAAAGATGAAAAATTAGCTTCAAACTATCTTGATGAAAAAAGCAGCCATCAATCAAAAACTCTTTTAGCAACAAATCAAGAAATAGATAATAGTTTAAGTCGCAACACCCCAAAAAAAATTAATAATTATCAAAAACCACCTATCATTTTTATAGGAGAAAATTCACCAGAAATTCAAAACCTAACCAGCAATTATGAAATTGAATGCTATTCCAAATATTTAAATAAATTAAATGAAACTTCAAAAAAACCAGAATCTTTTTTTGCATTTTTGCCAGCACAAAATATTGAAAATGAAAAAAACGATCATTCATTAGATTCTAATAGTTGCATAAATAAAGATATTCAATGCTTGCAGCCAGAGTCTAAAAAATGCTCAGAAGATGAAATTAGTAAAGAGCTAGACAGATATGATCCTAGTCGATTAGTTTACGAACTATATCTATCTCTTATTCAAAATGATAATTTTAGATCAAGAATTATACTGCAAAAAAATATACCTCTCGACTCTTTATCTAGCGCTAGATTTGATGGCAACAGCCTACTTCATGTAGCAGCACTGCATGGCAATGGCGAAATTTATAGCAAGTTAGTTAAATTAGGACTAGACCCCAAATCAACAAATATAGTTAGTCACAGCGCTTGTCAGATAAGAGATGAATTATATAAATCTGAAAAAAACGAAATAAAAAATTCGGATAAGATTGATGTAGAAAAAAAACTAAATTCGTCAATAACAACTGAAGAAAAACAACATCCTCCAACATCTATTGCTCCTCTAGATCTTTTCCTTCTCATCAATAAAGAACCATCATTGGCTGCTGCAGCATAGCTATTTACACCAAATCCCATCTTGGTATTATAATAGTTTGCGCACGGATTAATAAATTAATGATTGAAAATAAATATTTTTAAGCTGAATTATATTAATATCCCTATATAAAAATATTTCAGATGATCCTGTTAATCGATAATTACGACAGCTTTACGTATAATCTCTATCACTATTTTATTGAGTGTGGCGCCGATAATTTAATAGTTAAAAGAAATGATAAAATTTCACTAGATGAAATAAAAACTCTTAAACCAAAGGCTATAGTTTTATCTCCTGGGCCTTGTACTCCCAACGAATCCGGAATTTGCTTAGATGTCATCAAGGAATTTAAAGATAGATTGCCAATTTTTGGCGTATGTTTGGGACATCAAGCAATTGGTCAAGTTTTTGGTGCCAAAATTATAAAAACTACACCAATGCATGGTAAAATTAGTGAAGTTTTTCATGAGAATAGTAAATTATTTAAAGATATACCCTCACCTTTCAAGGCAACTCGTTATCATTCATTAATTATTGAAAAAATCAGCTTGGATCAAAATCAATTTAAAGTCACCGCCACCACCAAAGATGATATAATAATGGCAATAGAGCATAAAAAATATCCGATCTTTGGCGTACAATTTCATCCTGAATCAATAGCTTCTGAATTTGGTCATCAAATTATTAAAAATTTTCTAAATTTATTAAATTAATTATGAATAGTTTAATTAATTACTCAGTAGAGCAATTTCAAAATTATTTTGATGAAATTTTTGATGACAAAATTGCCAAAAAAGATATCAAAGATTTTTTGCTAAATTTAAATCACGCCAATTTGCCACAAAGTGCTTTTATTGGCGCAGTAAATTCCCTAAAAAAAAGAATGTTGCCAATTTCGGCGCCAAAAGGAGCAATTGATGTTTGCGGTACAGGGGGCGATAAATTAAATACTCTAAATATATCAACTGCCGTGAGTTTTGTAGTCGCTGCTTGTGGCATTTGCGTAGCTAAACATGGCAATAAAGCTATTTCATCAAAATCTGGTTCAGCTGATATTTTTCAGGAGCTGGGCATTAAAATAACTGATGATAAAAAACAAATCGAAGATTCTTTAAAAAAAAATAATTTATGCTTTTTATTTGCGCCACTTTTTCACAGCTCACTTAAAAAAGTTGGCGAAGCTAGAAAAGAACTCGGAGTGGCCACAATTTTTAATTTCTTAGGCCCTCTATTAAACCCAGCAAACACTAAATATCAAATTATTGGTACCTCAAACAAGGAATCGATGACAAAATTAGCAAATGTTATCGCGCAAAATCAAAGAAATTTAAAAGAAGACTCACGAGTTTACATTATTCATGGCTTTGATGGCATGGACGAAATAACACTAACCGATAATTCTTACTTGATTAGATGTGAAAATGGTAAAATATTTGATGAAGAAATAATAAACCCAGAAGAGTTTGGCTTTAAAAAAGTGAAAATTGAAGATCTTCAAGGCAAAGACCCAAAATATAATGCAAAAAAACTAGTTGATTTATTGAATGGTGAAAAATCGCCATATCGTGATATCGTTATTCTTAACTCTAGCTATGCGTTACTTGCCTGCAAGAAGGCATCAAATATTATTGAAGCCATTAAACTTTCTGAAGAAGCGATAGATAGCGCTAAATCTATTGCAATCTTAAGCAGTTTACAATAAACTTCTTGCATAACTGCCAAATTTTGGTAATTTTTTCGTTATTAAAAATTTTTGAAATTCACGTACATCAAAGTACGCTAAAATTCCAAAAATTTTAGCCGATTTGATGATTAAAATAGTCGTTAAGACTATTTTACTATTTTAATTAATCAAATCTCCCTACAAATTCATCAAAATTTTATGGTTATGCAAGAAGTCTAATCTTAAAGTTTTTATAAATTACTGATACACTCTTCTTACCGAACTTGGTGACCAGGGGCACCCATAACAGCTGAAACTTGAATTGCTTTTGGGCTTGTTACAGAGCTTTGCGGACGAAATGGTGGCGAATCATGATTTGGTGGATTCTATGAATAATATCTATCTTGAATATTTAATTCAGAAAGTTGAGACATAGTAATCAAAGGACCCCCGTTAAAGACCTCTGCAAATCAACCAATTTTGAGGAATTTTTAGGCATTTTATATTTTTTAAATTTTAGCGTATCAAGATATACGTGAATTTAAAAAATTAAAATAACAACAAAATTACTAAAATTCGTTGATTTGCAGGGGTCT
>JAURQX010000055.1 GCA_030835905.1 Alphaproteobacteria bacterium | reverse complement strand
GCGCAATTGGCTGGCTAGAATCAACAGCCAATTGAGCAGATGATATTTTAAATTCTAAAGGATAGTTGTTTTTTGATTTTTGGACATGATTTATTAAGTTGTTGTTTATAAAAAACTGTCCGAAAAAAGTTAGCCACTCCAACAATTGATATTTTAACACCGCTACCAGCAATTGTCTTGCCGTTTTTTTCAAGAATGGTATAAGCATTAGCTGCATTGATATCATCTAATCCCCATTGAGCATTATATTCCGCTGTGCGATAAGTAGCATCTTCATTTTCGTAGAGTTGCCATTGTGGATCGCTTTTATAGCTAAAAAGATAGGTCGAATTGCTAACAGTGCCATTCTTATTATCGCTACCAACGCAAGAAAAAGTAAAAAGCAACACTGTAATAAGTGCTATGTTGATGTATCTTGGCATTAAAATTAATTTTTAAACGTTAAACCTAAAGTGAAAAACATCACCATCATTGGCTATATAATCTTTGCCTTCTAATCTAAGTTTGCCGACATTTTTTGCACCTTCTTCACCATTATACTCTAAATAATGATCATAAGCAATAGTTTCGGCGCGAATAAAGCCTTTTTCGAAATCTGTATGAATTTCACCGGCTGCTTGTGGCGCTGTTGAACCTTTTTTAATGGTCCATGCATGACATTCTTTAGGGCCAACTGTGAAAAATGTTATTAAATTTAAAAGATTGTAAGAATTTTTAATTATTTTTGCCAAACCAGTTTCTTTGAGGCCAACTGATTCAAGAAATTCTTTTTTCTCGGCTTCACTTTCAAGGCTAGCAATTTCAGCTTCAATTTGAGCACAAACCTTTAATGATTGATAATTGTTACCTTGGCAATATTGATCAACAATTTGACTAAATTTGTTACCTTCAATTTCATTTTCACTTAAATTGCAAACAAAAAGTTGCGGTTTAGCAGTAATTAATTGCAGATTTTTAAATAATTTGATTTCTTCATCAGAATTTAGCTCAACTAAACGTGCAGGTCTTTCTTGCTCTAAAACCGCTAAAACTTTTTTGATTATGGCAATTTGCGATTGCAAATCCTTGTCATTTTTGGCCTTTTTTTCGATATTTGGCAGTCTTTTTTCTAAGCTTTCAAGATCAGCCAAAATTAACTCAAGCTGAATTAATTCAATATCACGAATTGGGTCAATACCACCTTCAACATGAGTTATGTTAGTGTCTTCAAAACATCTCACCACATTAATTATGGCATCAACTTCTCTGATATGCGATAAAAATTTATTGCCCAAACCTTCACCTTTGCTTGCTCCTTTAACTAATCCAGCAATATCAACAAATTCAATTTTAGTTGGGATTATTTCGGCTGAACCGGCAATTTTGGCTAATTTATTTAGTCTTTCATCAGGAACGTTTACTAATCCTATATTAGGTTCAATTGTACAAAAAGGAAAATTTTGTGCTTCAGCTGCTGCCGTTTGAGTTAGAGCGTTAAAAAGTGTTGATTTGCCAACATTAGGCAAGCCAACAATACCACATTTTAGTGTCATTTTTAGTGAATAAATTACTTTACTTAAAAAAAGAAATGATTGAAAAAGTCAATCTAGCTTCAGCCATCAATTATAATTACTGCAAAACTAATTTCCATGAGAATTTTTACAATAATAATCTTGCTATTATTACAATCTTGCCTTTTTTCAAGCAAGTTAACAATTAGTGGTAAAGGTGATATAAAATTGCACGAAGTTGAGTTTGCTGATCTACAAAATTGGCAGAAAGCTGACTTTAAAAAAGCTTTGCAAGCTTTTTTACATTCTTGCAATCGATTTGCGCAAATGCCACAAGAAAGGTTGATTGGCAAACAAATTGGAAATATTTTGGTTGGTGATTTTAGAGATGTTTGTGAAATAGGGCAGGCAGTAAAAAATCTTGATGCAAGAATGACTCGTAATTTCTTTGAAAATTGGTTCAAGCCTTTTTTGGTTAGTACTAGATTTGGAAATTCAGAAGGTTTATTTACTGGTTATTATGAGGCTGGTTTAAAAGGAAGTCTAAAAAAATCTGAAAAATATCGCTATCCAGTCTATAAAAAACCAAAAGATCTTGAATCAGATCCATATTTAAGTAGAGACGAAATAGAATCGGGGGCTCTAAAAAACAAAAATTTAGAGATTTTATATGTTGATGATCCAATTGAGTTATTTTTCTTGCATATTCAAGGTTCTGGGAGAGTTGAATTGGAAGATGGAAGTCAAGTTCGTCTTACTTATAGTGGTAGAAATAATCAGCCTTATACCGCAATAGGTGGTTATATGGTGGAAAATGGATTTATAAGTGCTGATTATGCGAATGCTAAATCGATTAAAAAATGGCTTAATGAAAATCCAAGTCAAGCTCATGAGGTAATGAATCAAAATGCATCCTATACTTTTTTTGAGGTAGCAAATGATGAATATGTTGTTGGTGCACAAAATGTTCCCCTAACCCCGAATCATTCTTTAGCAGTTGATGATGAAGTTATTCCTTATGGCCTACCAATTTGGTTAGAAAGTTCAATTAAAAATGACCAAAAAACTTATGATCCTTACTATAGTCTATTAATTTCTCAAGATACTGGCACCGCAATTAGAGGGACTGTAAGAGGAGATGTATTTTTTGGATATGGACCTGAAGCTCAAGAAAAAGCTTCATACATGGCTTCCAAAGGTAAATATTATATATTGCTTCCTGTAAATATTGTTGATAAATTAAACGATTAATTGCTGGTTATTATTACTCAGAGCATAAATAGTAGATTTTTACAAGAAGATTTTTCTTTTAGGTTTATTTAAAAAATTCCTGTAATAGTTGGGTTATTACGAATTTTTTTAATAAAAAATAAAAGGAAAATATTGCAGTAAAAATCTACTAATTTATACTCTGAGTAATAACTACTAAATGATATTTAATTCAATATGACAGATATTATTCCTTTTGATCAAAGAGATGGCTTTATTTGGTATAATGGACAGTTTGTTGACTGGAAAGATGCTAAAGTTCATGTTTTGAATCATGGATTACACTATGCTTCTTGTGTTTTTGAGGGAGAAAGGGTTTACAATAAAAAAATCTTTAAGAATGAGCTTCATTCTCAAAGATTGCATAATTCAGCTCATTCTTTAGGGTTTAAAATTCCTTATAGCGTTGAAGATTTAAACAAATTTAAAATTGAAACAGTTGCCAAGCAAAATATTACTGATGGCTATATGCGTGTTTTTGCATGGCGCGGCTCAGAAAAAATGGCGATTTCGGCGCAAGGTAATAAAATTCATGTGGCGATTGCCTGTTGGCCATGGCCGCCATATTATTCCGATGAAGCTAGAAAAAAAGGCTTAAAGCTTAAATTTGCTAAATATCGCAGGCCATCCCCAGAAACTGCGCCAACTTCAGCTAAAGCTGCAGGTCTATATATGATTTGCACAATTTCTAAACATGAGGCTGAAAATGAGGGTTACAATGATGCTTTAATGCTTGATTATCGTGGTTATTTGGCAGAAGCAACTGGGGCTAATTTGTTTTTAGTTATGAAAAATGGTGAAATTCATACCCCAATTCCAGATTGTTTTTTAAATGGCATAACTCGTCAAACTGTTATAGAATTAGCTAGAAAAAAAGGGATAACAGTAAATGAAAGACATATTAAGCCAGAAGAGTTTGCTGATGCTAAGGACGCTTTTTTAACAGGAAGTGCTGCTGAAATTACTAGGATTTCAAATATACAAGATCAATATATCTATCCAGAGCCTGACAAAATAACACTTGGCCTAATTGAAGATTATAAAAATTTGGTAAGATCTTAACCTGCAGATAAAAATTTATTAACCCAAGCGTTAAATAGAAAACATATTTTTAGAATAATTTTCTTTCGCTACTAATTCTATGAATAAAAATAAGTTTCTAAAAGAAATTCTGCAAAAAGGTTTTTTTAAAGGAGTTTTTTTGACGGTTTTTTTGGGATATTTTATATTTATAACTACGGATATAGTAAATTCATCTCCTTATGAAAAGAAAGATTCTCATAAAGAGTTCAAAAATGAGCCAGAACTTGATAAAATTGTAAAAGGTAAGGCAAAAGTTATAGATGGCGATTCATTATATGTTAATAATAATGAAATAAGGCTTCTCGATATTGATGCTCCAGAATACCGTCAAACATGCTTTGATGACAATAATAATTCTTATAAATGCGGGGTTGAAAGTGCTAATTTTTTAAGAGAATTAATAGAGGGTAAAGATATTTCTTGTTATTACTCGCAAAAAGATATATACTACCGTATACTTGCTAGATGTTTTTTAGGAAATGATTCTATCAATGAAAAAATAATTTCTTCTGGTATGGCTGTTATATATGATTTATCAAAAGCTAATCAAACAATAATTAATCTAGAAAATAGGGCTAAGATCAATAAATTAGGGATCTGGAGAGGTTATTTTCAATTACCAAAAGAATATCGACGTTCAGAAAAGTGACTCAAAATTTTTAAAAAAACACGTAAGTTTGAATAAATTAAAAATAATATAAAAAAAGCATTTTATTTAATTGAAAAATTTAGTACACTTTCGATTAGTTATTAAATAAAAATATTTATTTGTGGGACTAAGAGATTCAAGATTAGTAGGAAATATAAAGTTAGACGCAAGAAGCTTTTTGAAGGCCCATCCATCGTTGATTCATGATATTGCTGGATATTCTCTTGCGCGTCTTTTATATTCCCATGTTAGAATTTCTAGACTCACTAGCTCAGGAAGAAAAAAGCTTAGAAAATTACGCAATAGAAGAAGGCGATGGTTTGTCGATAATATAATTATGCATCATAAAAGATTGCATGATAATCAACGAGCTCTGATTGCAAAAAAATCGCAGCGTAAAAGTTTATCTATTAATAAGCATTCAAAGACTAGGGAAAGGATTAAACAGTCAGTAGATTTAAATGCTGACAGTTTTCGCTGGCGAAACTCATTGTCAATTAAAGATAGGGCTGTTGAAATTAGAGGAAGAATTGACGCTAGAAAATTAAGGGCCAGAAGTAGATGGGCAACTATCATATCTTAAATCCAATTTAGTCAGGATCTTCATTTTTATCATTCGCTTTAATATCTTTGTCAAAAAGCTCAGTATTTTTTTCATGCTTTTCTGAATGAAGAACATCTTTCATGACTTCAGTGTTAATATCCCTAAAGGCGTTTAGGGCATCTCCTATTTCTTCGCTACTTACTCCTACTGACGAAAGAGCTGCATGACTCATTTGTAAACCAGTTTCTAGGTTTTTAGAAACCACGAAGCTTGCACCAACTTTCTTAAATCTTTGAGCATTGTTAATTGTTTCGGACTTGGTAATCACTGAAGCATCTGGAAAATGTTTATGAATAAAGCGAGTAATTTTCATACAAGTTATTTCATCTTCCATAGCAACAATAATTGATTCGCATTTTGCGGTACCAATGTGGGTTAAAACATCAATATTCATAGCATCGCCGTAAATTATATTGTAACCCTTACTCTTTTCAATCCGTACCATGCGATGATTATTATCGAGCACTATATAGCGAATATTTTTTTTGCGTAAGATATGAGCTATTATGCGACCTACCTTAGAAAATCCAATAATTATCACGTGGCTAGCTATATTTCCAATTTCTTGTTTTATCTTATTATCATGCAAAACCTCTTTGGTATATAAATAAGACTTAGTACGGCGACCAATTGTAGCTAAGATTGGAGTTAATGCCATGGTTAGCGTTACAACTGTCATCAAGAATTGCGAAGTCTGATTATCTAGTAATTTTTCATTAACAGCCATCAATAATACCACAAAGGCAAATTCTCCACCTTGCGCCAAAAGAAAACCGGAATGGATTGAAGGGCCTAAAGGGAAATTAAAAATACGACACAAAGAAACAATTATGATTGCCTTAAATGAAATTAATGCAAAAGATGCCAAGATAATCCAAGGTAGACCTTTAAGCATTAAGTCAAAATTAAAGGACATGCCAATAGTAATGAAAAATAAACCCATTAAAAGAGCTTTTACTGAGTTAATTTCTTCTTCTACGCGATATTTATACTCCGTTTCAGCGACCATTAATCCGGCAATAAAAGCACCTAAAGCAAATGAAAGTCCTAGTTTGTGACTCATATATGCCGATCCCAAAACAACTATTAAAGTAAAGCTTAAAAATAAAACATCGCTTTTAGTGTCGGCGATCATTTTATAAAGTGGTCTTAAAAGAGAACGACCAATTGCAAAAATAACCACTAAAGCAATTGCGGCATTGATAAGAGCCGAAAACAAAGCGCTTGAAATACTGACGTCACTTTCTTTAATTAAAGGTAGTAATACTAAAATTGGGATTACCGCTAAATCTTGCATTAATAAAATAGCAAAGGATAGACGCCCAACTCTAGTAGATTGCTCACCATTTTCGGCTATAACTTGTAAAACTATTGCTGTTGAAGAAAGAGATAGGGCGCTGCCAATTAAAATTGCAACTTCGATGCTAATTCTAAGTCCAGCAAAAGCTAAATAAGACAATACAATTGCTGAGATAAATATTTGTAAGCTACCAAAGCCAAAAACATATTTTTTCATTTCCATTAAGCGTGAAAATGAAAGCTCAAGGCCCAAAGAAAATAGCAAAAAAACAATCCCAAGTTCGGCAATCGATTTTGTGGTATCATCAATTCCCAATATTCCAAGTCCAAATGGACCAATTGCTGCACCTGCGATTAAGTATCCAAGGGCTGGACTTAAGCGAAGTTGCTTAAAAATAATAACAATTACTACCGAAGCTAGTAATAATATTAAAATATTGTGAAGATAACTTAAGTCGTGCATTTAAGTAAATGATATATTGCAAATTTAAGGATTTGAATATGAAATGGTTTAAATGTTGATATGGTTTATAATAAGTTGTGCTAGATATATTCTTACTATTTTAAGGTCTAAATAATCAAATATTGATTATTTTTGTGACTTTAACAACTATATTTTTAACCTATCTAAACAATATAAATTTCATAAAATGTCTATATTATCTGATAAATCAATAGCTAAATTAGCTCAAGAGCAAGATATGATATCACCTTTTGTGGGAAGGCAAGTAAGATTTGATGATTCGGGTGAAAAAATAATTTCTTACGGCAACTCTTCATATGGTTATGATGCTAGGGTTGCGAGAGAGTTTAAGATTTTTACTAATATTGATTCAGCGATTGTAGATCCAAAAAATTTTTCGAGTAATAGTTTTGTTGATAGAGAAGCCGATATTTGTGTGATTCCGCCAAATAGTTTTGCTTTGGCTAGAACTGTTGAATATTTTAAAATCCCCAAAGATGTTTTGGTAATTTGTGTTGGTAAGTCAACCTATGCGAGATGCGGTATTATTGTCAATGTTACTCCATTAGAACCAGGTTGGGAAGGTCATGTTACCCTTGAATTTTCTAATACTACACCATTGCCAGCCAAAATATATGCTTATGAAGGTGCTTGTCAATTTCTATTTTTAAAGGGAGATCAGCAATGTGAAACTGCCTATGATGCAAAAAAAGGGAAATATATGGGACAAACTGGTGTAACTTTGCCTAAACTATAATTAGTAAATTGAGCAGATGAGAATGCTTTTTCATATTATTTTTAGTGTATTTCTATTGTTTTGCTCGACCGATGTTATGGCTCAAGATGTTGAATATGTTGATGAAGAATATTTTAAATCAGCTCGTCAGAAAGTTATTCAAGACTATAAAATTGAAGATATGAAAGAAAGTTACTCTCAACTTTCTCCTTCGGTATTTAAGCCAAGAAAGCCAACGCCAAAGAGATTTTTTGCTGCTGACTTATCAATGCCATATCAATTTTCAACTAGCAATAATTTAATTAAAAAAGTTGGTTCTTTTTATCGTGCTTTTGGGGAGGTAATTTTTATTCAAGGGAAAATCACTGATTCTTTCGGGGTTCCAATTAGTGGGGCGGTTATTGAAATTTGGCAGGCTAATGCTGCAGGCAAATATCATACCTTGCTTGAGCCAGATAGTGAATATGTTGATCCGTATTTTAATATGTCGGGCCGAGCAGTTTCTGATAATCTTGGTAATTATTTTTTTATAACAATTATGCCAGGTTCAGTTGTTGGAAGAGCTCCTCATATTAATGCTAATATTTATCATGTAAAATTTGGTAAGTTACAAACAGAGATTTACTTTGAGCAGCATCCTTTAAATGAAAAGGATTATCAATATTTAGCTTACGAAGAAGATGAAAGAAGAATGTTAACAGCAACAGTAAAACATTCTAATATTATTGATCCAGATTCAATAAAGTTATTTACTTTTAATATTACTTTAGAAGGGGTTCATGACTATAAAGGTTTCTAAAAACGAGTTAAAAATTTTTAAAAATAATTAACTTCGATATTTTACTTTTAATCTTTCATTAAAAAATTCAGCGTATTTCCCGATACGCCTCATTTTTTAATAAAATTTAAAAGCAAAATCTCTTTGTTAAAAAGAGTTAAAAATTTTTAAAAATAATTAACTTCAAAATTTTGCTTTTATTCTTTTGCTAAAATTTTACTAAAAAATTTATTATTAATACTTTTCGATGAAAAAAATTAAGTCACAAAAACAGCTACAACTTGGCGAAAATTATAAAAGGGCAATGTCACAAATTTTTATCGAAGATGATTTGCTTCACTTCAAAGATTGCCACATTACTATATTAGAGGCAGATATTAGTGCTGATCTTAAAAATATAAAATTCTACCTTGATATTTTTGCAAGCGAGGATTTAAGGTCGAAAGTAATTAATCATCTGAATAATTTACAATCATATTTACGAAAAAAAATAACTAATAAGGTTAAATCACGAGTTGTTCCAGATCTTAGATTTGTTATTGATGATTCAGCAACAAAAGCGGTAAGAATAGATGAATTACTAAAGAAAGAAACTATTAAGAATTGTGATGATCAGCCAGAGTAAAACAATTACAATTCTTGGCTCAACTGGATCAATTGGTCAAAATACTATTAAAATAATAAAAAATAATTTGGATCAATTTAGGGTTTTGGCTCTTGTGGCTAATAGTAATATTGATCTTTTATCAAGGCAAGTTAGAGAAGTTAGGCCAAAATATGCTGTAATTGCTGATCAAAAACAATATTTAGGATTAAAAAATCTATTATCGGATATTGATGATATCAAAATTCTAGCAGGTTTTGAGTCAATTTTAGAAGTTGCTGCCATAAAATGTGATTTAGTGATTTCGGCAATTGTTGGCTCGATTGGCATGAAGCCAACTTTAGCTGCTCTCTCAGCTGGATCAAGCATTGCACTTGCCAATAAAGAGTCATTGGTTTGTGGAGGCAGATTTTTGACTGAAATTGCTCAACAAACAAAAGCTAAAATTATTCCGATTGATTCGGAGCACAATGCAATTTTCCAGATTTTTGAGAATGATAATTTGCAAAATATTGATGATATAGTGCTGACTGCTTCAGGCGGTCCATTTTGGAATAAAGATTATGATTTTTCTAAGGTTAAGGTAGCTGATGCAATCAAGCATCCAAATTGGTCAATGGGTGCTAAAGTATCTGTTGATTCAGCAACTATGATGAATAAGGGTCTTGAGTTAATTGAAGCTTACTATTTATTTCCCGTTGCAATTGACCAGTTACAAATTGTAGTTCATCCCCAGTCAATAATTCATGGCTTGGTAAATTATAAAGATGGTTCAACTTTATCAATGATGAGTTATCCAGATATGAGAGTGCCAATTTCTTATGCGCTTAATTATCCAAAAAGAATGGAAATCAAAATTGACAAACTTGATCTAATAAGTTTGGCAAAAATGGAATTTTATGCAGTTGATAATTTCAAATTTCCTTCTCCTAGAATATGTTTAGATGCTTTAAAAGCTGGATCTAGTGCAGTTATTGCTCTAAATTCAGCTAATGAAATAGCTGTACAAAGTTTTTTAAAGGAAAAGATAGCTTTTAATCAGATTGTTGATTTTATTAAAATTATGTTAGATAAAACTGATTTTGAGCGGCTAAATTCAATTGATGATGTAATTGATTGGGATATCAAGACAAAAGAAATTGCTCAAAAATTATTGATCAAAATGCAAAATTGATAAAATGGAAATATTACAAATTATTCTACAAAATTTATTTTCTTTTATCGCTATAATTTCAGTGGTAATATTTATTCATGAATATGGTCATTTTTATGTTGCAAGAAAATGTGGTGTAAAAGTTGAAGAATTTTCACTTGGTTTTGGTAAAAAATTATTTGGTTTTGTTGATAAAAAAGGCACCTTATGGAAAATTTGCCTTTTGCCATTTGGAGGTTATGTAAAAATGTATGGCGATAAAAATGCTGCTTCGATACCAGATGAAATTTTGATAAAAAAAATGTCAAAAAAAGAAAGAGAAATTTCTTTCATTGCTAAAAATGTTTATAAAAGAATGGCAATAGTTATTGCTGGACCGGTTGCTAATTTTCTATTGGCAATATTTCTTTTTGCCTCAATTTTTTATTTTAAAGGGGTTGTGGAGGTTAGTCCAACTATTAGTGAAATTGTTGAAGACAGTCCAGCTCAAAAAGCTGGATTGAAAACTGGTGATGAAATTGTAGCAATTAATAATAGATATGTTGATGATTTTGGCGATGTAATTATGGCGGTCTCAACTAATACTACTAAAGAAATGCTGTTTAGTATTAGAAGAAAGTCAGAAATTATTGATGTAAAAATAACTCCAGAAATCAAGATAAGGAAAGATTTTGCTGGTGAGGAGGTAAAGATGCCAATGATAGGGGTGGTTGCTTCTCAGTCAGTGCACAAGGAGCTTGGTTTGCTACAAAGTGCAAGAAGAGCCACCATTGAAACCTACGATATTTCAGTTTCAGTGGTTAAGACTTTGGGTCAATTAATAGTTGGACAAAGATCGATAAAAGAGCTTGGAGGGCCAATTAAAATTGCTAAATATTCTGGCAAGACTTTTGAATCAAAGTCAAAAACTATGATAATTTGGTTTATGGCCTTAATCTCGATTAATCTCGGTGTTTTAAACTTGCTGCCAATTCCAGTTTTGGATGGAGGGCATCTATTTTATTATTTTGTTGAAGCTATAAGAGGTAGGGCTATTTCACAGCCTGTACAAAAAATTGGCTATCAATTAGGTTTTAGTTTGCTTATAACTTTAATGGTGTTTACAACTGTTAATGACATTATTTCTGTAATTAAATAATTTTTTTAATGTTAGACAATATATTTTTCTCTCAAGCTTTTGCTCAAGCTAATGAAGCAGCAAATCATTCTGAAGTTTCTTTTTCTAGCTTTGTGCCTTTAATTTTAATATTTGGTATTTTTTACTTCTTGATTATTAGACCTCAAAGCAAGAAAATCAAAGAACAACAGCAATTAATTGATGGCCTAAAAATTGGTAATAAAGTTGTTACCAATACAGGAATTCATGGTGTTGTTAGAGGTATAGACGCAAAGATTGGTATAGTGGATCTTGAGATTGCTAAAGATGTGATAATCAAAATTAATAGAATGTCAATAGCAAACTTGTCCGAAACTAAAGAAGAGGATAAATCTTCAAAAAATTCTAAAGCAAAAGATAAATCTAAAAATAAAGCAAAAAAATAGATTATTTTACTAAATGATTTGATTAATAAAGATGTTAAATTTCTCAAGGTTGAAGATTTTTTCAATCCTGGCTTTTTGTTTAATAATTATATTCTACTCATTATCAGCATTACTTAATAGAGCTGATAATCAAACTTTGCCAGATTCTATAAAAAGACTATTGCCGCAGAGTAATTTGAACCTAGGCCTTGATTTACAAGGTGGTTCCCAACTTACAATGCAAATTGATTTTGATTATTATCTAAAAGAGCAGCTTGAAAATTTTAGAGAAGAAATAAAAGCTAACTTTCGTAAAGAGTCTATAAGGGCTTTGCCACAGATTCAGGGTGATAAAATTAAATTTACGGTAAGAAATGACGCTGATGAAAAACTAATCAAAAAAATTATTCGATCTGTAAATTCTCAACTTGAATTAGATTATAAAAAAAATATTTACGAAATTTCTCTAAGTAAAGAGTTGGTTAAAAAAATGGAGGGTGATGTTACTAGGCAGTCAATTGAGATTGTAAGGCGAAGGATCGATGAAAATGGCACTAAAGAACCTTTGATTCAAGCTCAAGGTAAAAATCGCATTTTGTTGCAAGTCCCTGGGGTTGAAGATTCCTCACAAGTTAAATCATTGCTTGGCAAAACTGCTAAAATGACTTTTCATTTTGTTATTTCTTCAAATAGTAGTGGAGAATACATATTGCCAACACCAGGAACAAAATTACTTTATGATAAGGAAGGTGCTTCATATTTAATTGATAAAGAAGTTGTTTTGAGTGGTGATTTATTGATTGATGCTAATACAACATATTATCAAGGTAAGCCGGCAGTTGGCTTTAATTTTAATAGTTTAGGATCGAGAAAATTTGCTAAAATTACTCGAGATAATATAGGTAAAATATTTGCTATCGTGCTAGATGGTAAAGTGGTAACTGCGCCTAGAATAAATACCGTAATCAACCAAGGCTCGGGAGTTATTTCTGGAAGCTTTACGGTTCAAGAAGCTAATGAGGTGGCTTTATTGCTAAGGGCAGGGGCCTTACCTGCACCTCTTAATGTTATTGAAGAAAGGTCTGTTGGCCCTTCTTTAGGTCGTGATTCGATTAATAGTGGTAGTATGGCTGCCTTTATTGGTTTAGTACTGGTAGTTCTTGCTATGATAATCATTTATGGTACGTTTGGTGCAATTGCAAATATTGCCTTACTTTTTAATATTATGATGATTATAGTGGCTTTATCTTTGGTTGGCGCTAATTTAACTTTGCCAGGAATTGCAGGCATAGTCTTAACAATTGGTATGGCAGTTGATTCTAATGTTTTAATTTTTGAAAGAATTAAGGAAGAAATTCGTAACAATAAATCGGTAGTTGTTGCTATTGATCAAGGCTTTAGACAGGCCTATCGAACAATTATCGACTCTAATATTACAACTTTAATTGTAGCTTTCTTTTTATTCTCATTTGGTAGTGGCCCAGTTAAAGGCTTTGCTGTAACTTTGAGTTTTGGCATATTATCTTCAATGTTTTCGGCAATTATTCTAACAAGATTAATGATTTCAATTTGGCTCAAGAAAAAGAGACCGCAAAAGCTTAATTTATTTTAGTTCACAAATTTTCTAAATAATAATCGATTGTTTCATATAATCTTTCTTCAAAGCTTTTAGAAACTTTAAAGTCCAGCTCTTTATTTGACTTTAAGTTGCTTATAGCATAGCGAAAATCATGGCCAAGCCTATCTTTAACAAATTTAATTTGGGTTTTATAAGAAGCTTTATCAATTTTTGGCTTTTTTTCATCAAGAATTTCACAAATTAAATTGGCAATTTCGATATTTCTAATTTCATTTTCGCCACCAAAAAGATAGGTTTCGCCAATTTTGCCTTTGGTCAAAGCCAAATCTATGCCATGGCAGTGATCTTTAACAAAAATCCAGTCACGAATATTTTTGCCATCACCGTAAATTGGAATATCATTGCCAGCTAAACAATTGCGAATAATGGTTGGGATTAATTTTTCAAAATGTTGATGAGGCCCGAAATTATTAGAGCAATTGGTGATAATGATTGGTAAATTATAAGTTTCACCCCAAGCGCGCACTAAATGGTCAGATGCTGCTTTTGAAGCAGAGTAGGGTGAATTTGGCTTATAGCGATTAGTTTCGCTAAATTTTGGTTCATTTTCATTTAACGAGCCAAAAACCTCATCAGTTGAGACATGCAAAAAACGAAAATCATTTTTTTTGCTTGAATCCAAATTATTAAAATAAGTCAAAGACGCTTGAAGTAGCGAAAAAGTGCCGTTGATATTAGTTTTTATAAAAACTTCAGGCCCAGCAATTGAATTATCAACATGACTTTCAGCGGCAAAATTAACTAACCAATCAATTTTGTGCTTTTTTAGCAAATCAAAAACCAAGCCAAAATCATTAATATCGCCTTTAACAAAATGATAATTTTTATAGTTTTGATGCTCAACAATTGGCTCTAAATTTTTTTGATTGGCAGCGTAAGTCAATTTATCAAGATTAACCACCTTGTTGCCTTTGATTATTTGCTCAATTGCGAAGTGGCTACCAATAAAACCACAACCACCAGTTACTAGGATGTTTTTCATGAATTATAGTTTAAAAGCTTTGTCAGATTTTATATATTCTTGTAAAGTTGGCAAATTTCTATCTTTGTCAGAAATTATTGGATCTTTTATCGGCCAATCAATTTTTAAGTCAATATCATCAAATTTGATGCCACCATCTCCTTCTTTTGAATATTTATTATCGACTTTATAAAGTACATTGGCAGGTTCATCACCTAGCACACAAAATCCATGAGCAAATCCAGCAGGAATAAAGAGCATTTTACCATTTTTAGCGCTTAGCTCAATGGCAAAATATTTGCCAAAAGTTGGCGAATTTAAGCGAATATCAACCGCCACATCCCAAATTGCACCACTGATACAACCAACCAATTTTGTTTGCGATGGGTTTTGTTGATAATGAAGCCCGCGAATTACATTGGGATAAGACAGCGAATGATTATCTTGAAAATAATTAATTGGCAAACCAAGCTCTAAAAACTTGTCTTTATTAAATCTCTCAGTAAAAAACCCACGATCATCGTGATACAGATCGAGGGTAATGGTTTTGAGGTCCAAGATTTGATTGTCTTGATTTTTCATTAATTTATAGAATTTGGTAAATTGCTAATATCAATCTGATATTGATCGTAACATACAGCTCTTCCTCCAAAAGACTCCTTTTGAAAAGTCAGGCCCTCGTTCAAATATTGTCCGTTATTTTCAGTTGATATGCCAAAATCAATATACAACATATCTTTGAATTCATGTTCAATTAAATGATTGATTACAAAATCGAGTGCTCCAATTTTTTGCCCTTCTTCGCTATTAGCCATATACTGGATATGAGCTACATTTTTTGAAACATATACTATGGCACCAGCTAGCATGTCTTGATTTTTATAAGAACAAAATAATTTAATTTGATTTGGAAAATTATTATATAGCCCGATCATTTCTTTTGCAGAATGAACTGATATAGCGCCGTGCTTTTTGAGTACTTGATTTTCTATTTCAAAGAACTTTTCGAAAGAATTTTGTGATGAAATTTTTAATTCATTATTTCTTGCTTTACTGATCCCGCATTTTCTTCCTTTACTTAAAGGGATTTTAATTTTTGGTATTATGGTAGTTGAGACGTCTCTACGAAATAACTCAGCCTTATATCTAAACAAGCAGTATAAATCTTCTTGTGCAGGATATTGGTGATAAATATATGGCGTTGGCTTATATATTAACTTGTTGATATTATTAATTTTCAAATAATTAATTAACTCTTCAAAAATTTGTAGCATTAGAGTTGTTTTCATATTTCTATCAACTATAAAGCCACCATATGTTAAGCCTTGATGGCTATATAAAATATTATCTTTGATATTTGCTGGAAGAAGAGCAATCAATTTATCATTTTCATAAAACATTAAGGAGTGATCTTGAAATCTATCTGAGTGATAATCCATGTAGCCTCTATTAAGAAGAAAAGTCGTGTTCTTGGAATTTTCAACAAAATTATTCCATGTTGAATTTAAAGAATATTCGTATTTTCTAATTTTCATCAAGATAATAATTCGCAATAACCAACTCCAGTTTGGCCCATTTTATTACCATTGTAAAAAAGGTAAGTTTTTCCAATGTTTGTTTTAATTATATTTGGATAACAAACCATTTCACTATCCCAGCCAATTGAAGATTTTTCAAAGCCATTTAAAAACTCTTTATTTTCAATCCACTCTATGCAATCTGAAGAGCTAAAGGTTTTAACCCCATAATTTTTATTTATAGTATCGTATGTGCAAAACATATTATACTTACCATTGTCACAATGAACAGTTGGCCTCCCAATTCTGTAAAAAAAATCATCATTAGAGACGATTTGTTTATTTTTTTTAAAGTCAAAATTATAACCATCTAAAGATTCTGTATAATATGTCGAATAGGATGGATAAGTTTTTTTATCAATTTCTTTCCATTCATTTCCTGCTGCATAAAAAACTTTATATATATCATCTTCCTTTATTACAGTATGAATTGCACCAATAAATTTCATCCAATCTTTTCTATCAAGAATAGGAGTCTGATATTTTCTTTTAAATGTTTTTAGATTATTGCTTATAGCTACTCCAGTAAAAGCATAAAATTTTATCTTTTCAACTTTTTGAAATCCAACATAGTACATTCTCCAATTTTCTCCATCAAAAATTACTGAACCTAAAATTACTCCATTGTCATCGAAGCAACCTATATCTCCAATTTCTAGAGCTGGCTCTTGATGAACATATTTTATTGTTGAAGGATTTGATGAACAAACATCAATAAATCCAATTCTAGATATTCCGCCTTCATCCCTAATTCCACCAAATATTCTTATAGTTTTATCATCCAAATTTACTGGGCAAGGAGTCATAAAAGAGTTATTCATCCAACTCCTTTCATTTTTCGGACAATATATAAGACCAATCTTTTTCCACATTACTTTTTGTTAACAAAATAATTTAAAGCTTCTACTTCTCTTCTTGCTGCTGGACTTCCTTTGTAAATCGAGTTTTCCTCGGTATTTTTGGTTACTACAGCACCCATCGCGATAAAATTGTCTTTAGCTATTTTTATATTATCGGCAACGCATGAATTAACTCCCATAAATGTATTTTCTCCAATTTCACAGAATCCAGAAATTACAACATGAGATGAAATAAAGCAGTTATCTTTAATTTTTGTTCTGTGTCCTATGTGATTACCGCTCCATAAGGTAACGTTATTACCAATCTCTACATTGCTCTGAATTGTGTTATTTTCAAAAATAAAGCAATTTTCACCAACTTTAGCATTTCTCCAGATAAAAGATTTTGAGCTAACATATGTTGCAATTTTATATCCTTTATTTTTAGCTTCTAAATATAATGATGCTCGAACTCGGTTTAGCTTGTCACTTGCGATAGCAACAAAAACATAATAATCTTCAATGCTATACTTTTTTTCTATTTCTTCAAAATTCTCTACAGGTAAAGAGCAAAAATTTTTTTTATCATTATATTTTTTGTGCACAGCAAAGCACTCTACCTTAAACTCTGAATCGTAAGTGAAATATTCGCATGCAATCTCCGCTGTTTCTCCGGCTCCTACAATTATTAGTTTTTTATTTTTTTGCATTGACATATCTTTTAAATTCTTCGTAATTTCTTATGTAGTCATCTTCATTATAATAATCATCAGTCAAAACCATCAAAACACAATCATCAGAAAAGTCATAAATCTCTCTCCAAACTATCTCTTCTATGTAAATACCTTTGCTAGGAGAGTCTAGCAATAAACATTCTTTGAAAATTCCATTTTCAATAACTAGCTTACAACTTCCATTAACTGCAACTAATAATTGTTTAAGTTTTTTGTGAGCGTGCATCCCCCTTCTTACATTACCACTTGACTTAAAAATATAGTAAACCCTTTTTATATCAAATGGTAAATTTTTTTTTTGTTCAATCGAAATAAGAGACCCTCTATCGTCGCCTTTTATATCAAAGTTTATAATTTTATACATTTTGCTTTGGATAATCTTTTTAAAATACTCTTTTTAAATTTTTTTATAAAGCTCTTTTTTTTTGTTGTGGCTTTTATTTCCAAGCTTTGGTTGCTGATGTTATTTTTTAAAACGGGATTGTTATTTGCTATTTTAAAAAAATCAGACATTTTAAAGTTGTGCTTTTTGTTCGCTAATAGACGCAATTTGTCGTCATTCATAATCTCCGTTAGAGTTTCATAGGCAAAGATGTAATAAGGAATGAAATTATTTTGTTTAAAAACCTTGTATGATTCTATGGCAATATAAAACTTAATTAATCTTTTATCTATATGCTCATTAGCATATCTAAAATCAGGAAATATTGATTTAAAATATTCTAGATTATTTATCTTTAAATAATTTCTCAAAACATCTCTATACTCAAATATCATTCTTGAACGCATCTCAAAACTTCCATTTTCTACTCCTATCTCGCTTAAATTATTGCATATTCTGTACTGCACTAATTTTTCTTCTAAGCAAAAAATTTCTTTTCTTTTTAAAAGTAGCCTTATCCAAATATCAAAGTCTTGCAATTGAAGAGAGGTATTTTTATATGGCAAAACAGACTCGAGACTACTTCTTCTAATTGTTACAGTACATGCATTTATAAAGTTGCCATTATAAAAAAAATAATTTAGAATTTTATTGCTAGATTCATATTTTTTGTTAAATAATTTTTCCGAAGGGTGTCTTATCGAATTGTTGTTTTCATCAATAGTCTCAATTTTTGAAAAAACTGCTGAATAATTCATATTGATATCTAGAAAGGAGCATTGTTTTTCAAGCTTATCTTCTTTCATTATGTCGTCCGATGCAATAAGAGAAATATATTTTGAATTTGAGATGCTAATTGCTTTATTAAGATTTGCTGATGGTCCAAGGTTTTCTTTATTTCGATATACTGTTATTTTATTGTTATTTTTTGAAAAACTAAGCGCAACATTATATGTATCATCTTGAGAAAAATCATCAATTATTATTATTTTGAAATCTTTTAATGTCTGATTTAATATGCTGTTAATTGTATGCCCTATATATTTTTCATGGTTATAAGCACTTATAATTACCGTGACTAGAGGATTGTTATTGCTATTTTTATTCATTTAAAACGACAAATGTTTAATTTACTCTTACCCATTCTTATTATAAGTGTTGAATTTAGACCTAAAAACCTTAAAAACTCTAATCCCAAAAATATAGAAAGAGAATTTTTGTTTATATATTTTTAATCCAAAAATGAAAAACCTGAAGGATTTAACGGTTGCATCATTTTTGTAATATTTTATGATTTTAATTAAGGGAAATTTTTCATTTCTGATTTTAATTAAGGGAAATTTTTCATTTCTGATTTTAATTAAGGGAAATTTTTCATTAAACAGTGTAAGACAAATTTGATAATGATTCTTTTTCTTAATATCACTCTTATTTTTTAAATCTACTCCAATTCTAGTGCAATTATCTTTAATTTGATTAATTAATTTTGTATTTTTGCTTATTATCACATCTTTCCATAAACTTAACAGATGATTTTCTTCAAAAAAGTTTTTGTTTACCACTCTTCTTTTTAATAAAGGAAAGTCCTGTTTAAAAAGAAAATATAATTTATCTGAATGAAGATAATTAATTGTTGTTATGTTAAATATTTTTTGCAAGTAAGTGTTAATATATCGTTGTGATAAGCTTGTTGATTGTGTAAGAATTTTTCTAATTTCTAGATATAAAGTGATATGGTTTTTTGCCATATATGTTGCTATATTTTCTCTGCTGAAGTAACATAACCCCTTTTTATTGTTTTTGTTCAGTAGGTATGATAGCCCTATTTCATATTTAAGAACAATTTGATCGTGATTTTGACACTTTTCAACTCCTAAAATAAAAGATTTAAAAATGTTGCTAGTGAATACTGATTTTCTTAAGGAAATAAAGTACGATCCAATATAGTATTTGTAGTCTTCTTCAAAATGATCGTAATCATCAGTTAGTCCCCAATAATCAACGTTAACTTTTTCCATATCAAAAAAAATCTTTTCCAAGCTTCTTACTAAATAACAAGAGTCATTTACTAGCAATAATTCATCTATCTCATCAAATTTACTTGGGTATTTTTTTTGAATTAGTTCAAAGCCTCTTTTATATGAGCCAAAGTCATATTCACCATGTTTACAAGAGATAATATCAAGACAATACTCTTTAATTTTTTTAAGTTCGTAATCACCAAGATTATTGTCTGAGACAAATATTATCTCACAATATTTTTTGAGTTCTTTAATATAATCAATTACATAATCGTCAATTATTTCATCTTTATCAAAATGGGCAAAAATAGCTAATCTTTTCAAGGTTTTTAAAAATTAATTTTAGGAACGAGTCTTGAATTTTTTGGTCTAGATGCTTTAAAAAGATATTCTTCGGAATTGATAGTGGTTATTTTTTTTGTTTTGGGGTTTTTGATATTATTTAAAATTTTTTTTGCAAAATCATACCACGACATATAATCTTCTTCAATACAGTGTAAAATTTTTCTAACCTGACTATTTTCTTGAGTCAGATTGTTTTCAGTCAATTTAAATATTAATTCTATGGTTTTTCTGGCAATAAATTTAGCTGAGGTTGGACTACCGATTTGATCATCAACTATTTTTAGCTCCTCTTTTTCTTGTGCAAGTTTTTTAATGGTATTTACAAAGTTTTTGCTGGTTGGGCGGTCATCATAAACCCAAGATGTTCTAATAATTAAATAATCGCAATCTAAGTTTATTATTGCTTTTTCGCCGGCAAGTTTTGTTTTGCCATAATGATTAATTGGGTTTAGATTTTTGGTGTTATCTGCGCTAAAAGGCTTATCTCCCGACCCGTCAAAAACATAATCAGTTGAATAGTGAATTAGTAAGATATTATTTTCTTTGCAAAAATTAGCAATTATAGCTACTGCTTGATGATTTATAATATCTGCTAATTCTTTTTCATCTTCAGCCTTGTCGACATTTGTATAAGCTACAGCGTTAATAATAATACTAGGTTTTTTATTAAGATTTTTTAAAAAATTTGTTAAATTTTTAAGATTAGAGAAGTCAACATCTTTGCTACCATAAGATTGTAATTCAAAATTATGATTTTTAGATATTTCACAACAAAGAGCATTGCCAACTTGCCCGCTTTTGCCAAAAACTAATATATTTTTACTATTTTGCTGTATCATTAGTTAATCATTACCCTCTTGGTTGACCATTTTTCTTAAAGGCTTTAAGTCCAACAAAATAAGCAAAAGATCCGCTTAAAGCGCCAAGATTATTAGCTAGATTATCCTTATTAAAAAACACCAAAGAATGTAGACTTAAAATTAAATATTTAAAACAAAATTTAAATGAAGATCTTTTTGCTCTAAACCAGCCTTTTCGAACTTTTTTCCAATAAAATTTGGACCAAGCATTAATATGCCAACTTTTTTTATAAACTGACCAAAAATTTGCAGTATTTTTTGAAGATTTTCCACCTGCATGATAAGCAAATGCATCAGAAATAATAATATTAAAAAAACCAAAATCATTTACTCTTTTGCAAATCTCATCGTCCTCGTAAAACATAAAAAAATTTTCATCAAAAAAACCTACTTTTTTCATTAAGTCCATTTTAAGAAACATGGCGCAACCGATAATAAAACGTACCTCATAACAGGTTTTGCTTAGCTTTTTGCGAAAATTATCTTTTGTGCCAAGTAAATCTTTTTGGATATCTTGAAGTTTTTGACCAATTTCAGATTGGTCTCTTATACAATTTTCTAAAACAACAGGGCCTGCAATTGCTGCTTTTGGATTATTATCTAATTGATTTATAACTTTTTCAATATCTTGATCGCTTATTAGAGCGTCAGGATTTAAAATCAGTGAATATTTGGTTTTAATATCCCTTAAGGCAACATTATTACCTCTTCCAAATCCAGCATTAACTTTATTGCTGATAATTTTAACTTGAGGAAAGCTTCTTGTGACAAAAGCTATTGTATTGTCACTGCTGGCATTATCAACAATCACAACATCATATTTTTTGCAATCAAAAGACTCTAAGCAATTTTTAATGATATGAGAGCTATTATAAGTTAAAATTATTATGGTTAGTTCTTTAGCCACTTTAAAAAATATTAAAATTTATTAATTATTTCACTCACTAAAGTAACCGAATCTTTGTTTAGATTTGGATAAATCGGCAAACTAATTATTTCTTGATGGATTTTTTCGGTGATTGGAAGTTTTAGATTTTTTATCTCACTATAAGCTTCTTGTTTATGTGGTGCAATAGGGTAGTGAATAACGGTTTGGATTTGATTTTGGGTTAAATAATTTTGTAATTCATCTCTTTTTTGACAGCGAATTGTGTAAAGATGCCAAACATGATTTTTTTCATCTTGGTGGGGGTAATTCGGCTTAATTATTTTATCATTATTAAGCAAATTATCATAAATTTTGGCGATTTCTCTTCTTTGCTGATTTTCTTCATCAAGATATTTCAATTTAACTGATAAAATGGCCGCCTGAATTTCGTCTAATCTCGAGTTAAAGCCTTGATATAGATTGTGGTATTTTTTTTCAGAGCCATAATTTCTTAGAATTCTAACAGTTTTTGCTAAATCTTTATCATTTGTTATTACTGCGCCGGCGTCACCCAATGCACCTAAGTTTTTTCCAGGATAAAAACTAAAGCCCGAAGCATCGCCTAAATTGCCAGTTTTTTTATTTTGATAAATCGCACCTTGTGCTTGTGCGCTGTCTTCGATAATTTTCAGATTATATTTTTTGGCCAACTCCCAAATTTTTGCCATATCACAAGCCCTACCATATAAATGCACTGGCATAATGGCTTTGGTTTTTTTGGTGATTTTGGCTTCAATTAAATCTGGATTGATGTTGTAAGTTGCAATATCTGGTTCGACTAAAATTGGTGTTAAATTAGCTTTGCTGATGGCCAAAATTGATGCGATGTAGGTATTTGCTTGCACTATCACCTCATCAAAATCTTGAAAAATGCCTAATTTTTTATAGCCCTCAAGAATTAAGATTAATGCATCAAGGCCATTAGCCACGCCGATGCAATGCTTAACTTCACAATAATTGGCAAACTCAGCCTCGAATTTTTCAACCTCTGATCCTAAAATATACCAGCCCGAGTCAACGACTTTAGTAATTGCTTCTTGCAACTCAGCTTTATATTTTTGATTGATTGTTTTGAGATCTAAAAACTGAATCATCTAATTAAATCCAAATACTTTCTATAAGCAGAGCCTTCCTTATATTTTTTTGATATTTCAATTAGTTTTTCTTTAGAAATAAAGCCTTTTCTGTAGGCAATTTCTTCAAGGCAGGCAATTTTTAGACCTTGGCGCTTTTCAATGGTTTGAATAAAATGTGCTGAGTCAAGAAGTGAGTCTGGCGTTCCAGCATCAAGCCAAGCAAATCCTCTTTTGAAAGTGATAACCCCTAATTTATCTCTTTTAAGATAAACATTGTTAATATCAGTTATTTCTAATTCTCCTCTAGCTGAAGGTTTCAGATTTTTTGCAATTTCAATCACATTATTGGAGTAAATATAAAGTCCAGTAACTGCCCAATTTGATTTGGGTTTTTTTGGTTTTTCTTCAATGCTAATGGCTTTTTCTTGATTTTCATTGTTAAATTCAACTACGCCATATCTTTCAGGATCTGAAACATGATAGGCGAAAATAAAAGCATCAATTTCTTTTTTATTCATCAATTCAAACTTGCCTTGCATTGAATCAACGCCAACTTCAGAGCCGTAAAAAATATTATCGCCTAAAACCAAGCAAACATCACTTTTGCCGATGAATTTTTCACCAATTATAAATGCATCGGCAATTCCTTTTGGCTCGTCTTGCACGGCGTAGCTTAGTCTAATGCCAAGATCGCGACCATTGCCAAGAAATTTTTTGATATTTATCAAATCATCAGATTTGGCAATAATCAAAATCTGCCTAATGCCAATACTCATCAATGTTGCCAATGGGTAGCAAATCATTGGTTTATCGTAAACTGGTAAAAGTTGTTTACTCATTACATTGGTTAGTGGCGCCAGTCTAGTACCAGAACCACCAGCAAGAATTATTCCTTTCATAAATCAATTTTTATTCCATAATAAAAGTTCTAGTGCTTTTGTCTTCAAAATCTTCGACTGTTAATTCAGTTTCGTTGCCAAGTGAGTTCATTTCTAAAACTTTTACTTGGTGATAGTCGCCTGAATTAACGTCAAGATATTCAATAACCAAACCTTCGCGAACTAAGTTTCCTGGGCCAATTTCAACTGGTTCGTCATTTTCAAAATCATAACCATCCCACGCAAGAGAGGTTTTGCTAAAAAAAAATAAAGAAATGAAAATAAAAATTAAAAATCTTTTTTTCATAGTTGACTTTTTGAGTGGGTTTATATTTGATTTAGCATATAATCTAATTTTAGCCAAAAACCAAATCGATTTGAGATTCTTGTTAAATTGTCTAAATGTCAATTAATTTGGCCAAGATTGCAAGCTATTTTGATCGATTATATCTTTTATTCTTCTTTTTTGTTTTCGGGGCGTAGCGCAGTCTGGCTAGCGCATCTGGTTTGGGACCAGAGGGTCGGGAGTTCAAATCTCTCCGCCCCGACCACTTTCGTAAGTATATTTAATCAAAAAAACCTATTAATACCTTTTTGCAGGCACCAAAAATACATGGCTTAAATTGTGCGGGTTAAAAATCGCTCAATCTTCTGATTTCTTTAATATCAAATCTGGCACCAAATTTTTGAATTATAGTTGCTGCTAACATATTTCCAAAATCAGCTGCTTCTTCAATAGAATCCCCTTTTATAATTTTGAATAGGAATCCAGCAGCAAAAGCGTCACCAGCGCCAGTTGTATCAACAAGATTTACTATGTGACAAGCTGGTTTTTTAGTTATTATGCCATTTTTAACTACTGTGCAACCATTTTCGCTCCTAGTAATAATGGCTGTAAGCTTGGGATATTGATTAAAAAATGTTAATGCGCTTTTGTCGCTATATTCTTTATTGTTTGAGAGTGATAAAAATTCAGATTCATTGGTAAATAATATCTCTAGATCGTTTTTAATTAGATTTGAGAAATCTGCCTTATTGCGATCTACGCAAAATGAGTCGGAGGTTGAAAAGGCAATTTTAACCGAATGTTTTTTGGCATATCTAATGGCTTTTTTGAGTGCGTGAATAGTTTCAACCTTGTCCCAAAGATAGCCTTCAAGATAAAGAATTTTAGCATTTTCAAAATACTCTTGATCAATATCATTATCGTCAATATATGGGGCACAGCCAAGATAGGTACACATTGTCCTTTGCGCATCTGGAGTTACTAAAATAAAAGATTTTGCGGTAGGATCTTGATGGTAATTATTACCTAAGAATTTGGCATTGGTATTTCTGATTTTTCTAACAAATTCATTACCAAATTTATCATTACATACTTTTCCAAGAAAGCCGCAATCAATTCCAAGTTGTGAAATTGCAGTTATAGTGTTGGCTGCTGAGCCACCACAGTCTATTTTAGTAGAGCCAATTTGTGCCAAATTTCTAGCCATTTCTTCATTGATCAAAGACATAGAGCCTTTGCTTAAATTTTTTTGTTTTAAAAAATCATCATCAATTTGCGATAAAACATCCATGATAGCGTTACCAATAGCGATTATTTCCATGATTTAAATTAGATTTATTTTAAAGAATTTTTTCTTACCAACTTGTAAGTTAAAAGTTTTTGGCTGATTAAAAGACAAATTAATATCTAAAATTAAGGCGTCATCAATTTTTACAGCATTGCCTTGAATTAATTTTTTGGCTTGAGAAAGTGATTCGCAAGCTTCACAAGCTTGAATTATTTCAGTTAGTTTTTTACCATTTTCAATTTTGATTTCTTTTAAGACAAATTGATCACTGCTTTTATTGATAAAAATTTCTCGAGCTTTTTGTAAAGAATTGTTGGCTTCATCTAAGCCGTGACAAATTTTAGTAGTTTCAAAGGCTAAAATTTCTTTGGCCTTGTTGATTTCTTGATCTTTTAATTTTGACAATTCATCAATTTTTGCCAGATCTAAATCGGTGAATAATTTTAGAAATTTTACAACATCCTTGTCGTCAATATTTCGAAAATATTGAAAATAAGCAAAAGGTTCGAGCATATTTTTATCAAGCCAAATAGCTCCATCTGCTGATTTGCCCATTTTCTGCCCGTTTGCTAGGGTTAAAAGTGGGGTAGTGAGGCCAAAAACTTCTCTTAAATTACTCTTGTCGTTTTTTTCAAAATTAATTTTTCGAGTTAACTCAACTCCATTTACAATATTACCCCATTGATCTGAGCCACCAATTTGTAAAATGCAGTTATGAGACTGGTTTAATTGATAAAAATCATAGGCTTGCAAAATCATATAGTTAAACTCAAGAAACGATAGATTTTGTTCGCGATCAATGCGTAGCTTAACTGAATCAAAGCTAAGCATACGATTTATTGAAAAGTGGCGACCAACTTGGCGTAAAAAATCTATATAGTTTAGCTGACTTAGCCAGTCATTATTATTAACAATTAATGCTTTATTTGCTGAATTGAAATTTAAAAAATTTTCTAAGGTTTTTTGAATACCATTCAAGTTTTGTTGAATTTGTTTGTCGTCAAGAATTTGGCGCGCTGAATCTTTACCGGAAGGATCACCAATTTTGGTTGTACCCCCACCAAGTAAAATAATTGGCTGATGATTATGTTTTTGAAGTAATCTTAGAATCATTATTTGAATAAGGCTACCTGCGTGAAGTGATTGAGCTGTACAGTCAAAGCCAATATAGGTCTTAATTTTTTGCTTACAAAAAATATCATCTAAAATTTCTGGGTGAGTGCAATTGGCGTAAAAACCTCTTTGATAAAATTCGTTTAAGAAGCTTGACTTGAAATTCATATTAATTATTTAAGGTTAATTTTAAAATATTTTAGAATATCCAATTAAAATTTACAAAAAATGAATATTCAAGAAAAACAAGTTCTAACATCTTCTTGGTTTGTAAATTTGCGTGATAAAATTTGCCAAGAATTTGAAAAAATTGAAAATGAATATTTAAAATCAGATCAACAACCATTGAAACCACAAATTCAATCGCCTAAATTTCAGCGTAAAAACTGGCAAAGAAATCAAGATGGTCAAGATGGTGGTTATGGTGAAATGTCTTTGATGAATGGCAATGTTTTTGAAAAAGTTGGTGTTAATTTCTCAAAAGTTTATGGCGAATTTAGTGAAGAATTTCGTAAACAAATACCTGGCGCTGATCAAGATCCTAGATTTTGGGCAAGCGGCATTTCGTTAGTGGCGCATATGAGTTCGCCCTTGGTGCCAGCGGTTCATATGAATACAAGATTTATTTGTACTACTAAAAGCTGGTTTGGCGGTGGGGCTGATTTGAACCCTATTTATGAAGATGAAAATGATACTAAAAATTTCCACCAAGCTTTTAAAGGTGCCTGCGATAAATATGATGAAAATTATTATCAAAAGTTCAAAAAATGGTGTGATGAATATTTTTTTATAAAGCATCGCAATTGTTCTCGAGGGGTTGGTGGTATATTTTATGATTATCTAGATAGCGGTAATTTTAATGATGATTTTAATTTTACTAAAGATGTTGGTTTGGCTTTTTTAGGTATTTTTCCGCAAATTGTGCGCCAAAATATGTTCAAAAAATGGGGTGATGAGCAAAGGGAATTTCAGTTTCAAAAAAGAGGTTTGTATGCAGAGTTTAATTTGATTTATGATCGTGGTACTAAATTTGGACTGATGACCGGCGGTAATAGTGAGGCGATACTGATGTCACTTCCACCCATAGCCAAATGGCTCTAATTTAATACTTATAAAATTATCTTTTTTGGTAATTTTGTCGCTATTAAAATCCACCTACATCAATGTAGGCTAAGATTTTAATAGCTAAAAATTCCTCAAAAAATCTTATTTTTCTAAGCATTAAATGCAAAAAATAACGCTAAGAAATTTTTTGTAAAATTGAATTTACTGTGATCAATTGCTAAATAGCATTTAGTTTGTTTAAAAATTATAATAAAAAATAATGTTAAGAGATCGTTTTTTTAGTAAAAAACAAACTGAGTTAACAATTGCACAAATTATAAAAATTACTAATTGTAAAGTTAGTAATGAAGTTGATTTGAGTAAGATGGTTAAAAATGTTGCAACCCTAAAAAATGCTGACAAGGATGATTTATCATTTATTAATGCTGGTCAATATTTAGAAAATTTTACTATTTCAAATGCAGGTTTTTGCTTTGCTCAAGCTAAATTTAAAGAAAAAGCACCAGCTGAAATGATTATTTTGGAGCATGAAAATCCTTATTTTGCTTATTCGCAAATTGTTGCTGAATTTTATCAAGAAAATATCTCAGATTTTGGTGAAAAGTTAATTCATAAAACTGCAAAAATTGGTAAAAATTGTAAAATCGCACCAAATGCCTACATTGGTAAAAATGTTGAAATTGGTGAAAATTGTGTAATTGGACCAAACTCATCAATTCTTGATGGTTGCGTCATAGGTGACAATTGTATGATTAATGCCAATGTTGTAATTTCATTTTGTGTAATGAAAAGTGGTTGTATAATTCATAATGGCGCTAAAATCGGCCAAGATGGTTTTGGTTTTGCTCATGACAAAGGTGTCAATCACAAAATTATACAAATCGGTATTGTTGAAATTGGCAATGATGTTGAAATTGGTGCTAATTGTTGTATTGACCGTGGAGCTATTGAAAATACAATAATTTGCGATGGTGTGAAAATTGATAATCTTAATCAAATTGCTCATAACGTGGTTATTGGTCAAGGAACTGTGATGGCTGGTTGTGGAGCAATTGCGGGCAGCGCTGAAATTGGCAAGTTTGTCCAAATCGGCGGTAGCGTTGGAATTGGTGGACATATTAAAATCGGTGACGGGGCTAAAATTGCGGGTATGAGTGGTGTAATGCGAGATGTAGAGCCAATGCAAGTTGTAGGTGGGGCTCCAGCATTACCAATTAGGCTTTGGCATAAATTAAATGCCAAATTAATTAAAATGGCAAATTCTTAAATTTTTAATAAATGATTACAAACTTTAAAAATGAGAAGATTGTAGCCTGTTTAGATATGGGATCTTCTAAAGTAGTTTGTATGATTGCGGCCATTAAGGGTGAAGCAATTGAAATTATTGGTCATGGTGTAAAAGAGTCCAAGGGCATTGTGGGTAGTGCTATCACTGATATGAGACAAGCTCAAAAATCAATAATTAATGCAGTGTCACAAGCCGAAAAGATGGCGGGAATTAATATTGATGAAGTTTTGGTTGGTATTTCGGCAATTCAAACTATTTCAAATCATAGAGAAGTAAGAACCAAAATATCTTCTGATAGTGTCAGAAGATGTGATGTAATTAGTCTTACTGAAAAAATCAGAGCTGAATATAAAAAAAGAAATCGTGAAATTATACATTTAATTCCCATGCAATACAGCATTGATGGTTCTTACCCTGTGGATAATCCGATGCATATGGTGGGTAATATAATTACTTCAAAATTTCATGTAATTTCTATTCCAAAGTTAATCATACAAAATATTGAAAACTGTCTAAAAAAATGTCAAATCTCGGTAAGTAGTTATATTGTAGATTGCTATGCCTCATCATTATCCTGCTTGGATGAAGATGAAAAATCTCTAAGAACCTTACTAATTGATATTGGCAGTCACTTTACTTCTTTTTGCCTATATAATGATGAGAAAATAATTTATACAAATGCTGTTAAATATGGTGGTTTTAATGTCACTAAAGATATATCAATGATTTTAAATATTGATGTTAATGAAGCTGAAAAAGTAAAAAATCTTAATTCTTCTTTGATTGTAAGTAATATAGAAAGGCGAGAACTCATTAGAATGGTTCATGGAAGTCTAAATGGTGAAGTTATAAACATAACCAGAGAAGAATTTCGTGACATTATGCAGGCTAGGTTAGAGGAAATTTTTTTAGGAGTAAAAGATGTTTTACTAAAATCTTCAATTAAAATTGATATGATAAATAATATTGTCATCACTGGTGGAGCTACGACTACGATTGGGATTGATAAAGTGGTTGCGGATATTTTTTATAAAAATGTTCGTGTCGGCTATCCGAAAAATATTAAAACCAAGTTCCCAGATGTTTTTAATAACGCTAATAGCTGTTCTTTAGGTATGATTGAATTTTTGCGACAAATTTACGTAAAAGAATCTAATAAAAGGCTAACAGATACTCAGTCAAATTGGTTAAAAAGGGTTTTAGAAAAAATTTTAAGTTAATTAATTTATGCGATTTTTTAGCTATTTTTTATTAATAATTTTTTTTAGTAAAAATTCTTTGGCAATAGCTTTTGATGATCAAATTCCTCCTAAAGAAATAGCAAAAAACATTGATAATCCAAGATTATTGGGTAGTGATCAGTTAAAGTTTTTTGGTTTTAAAATCTATGATATAGCTCTTTGGAGTCAATCAGAAGAATTTTCTTATAATCAAAAATTTGCAATTAGCATTAAATATAATAAATTTTTTGGAAAGGATGATTTGATTGATAGGTCAATTGTGGAAATTCGTAAAAACTATAAAATTTCAGACCAAAAAGAAAAAGACTATAAAAAAGATATGCTGCGAGTTTTTAATGATGTTTTTAAAGGAGACACTAAAACTGTAGTTTATTTTCCTCATGGTGTTTTAAGATTTTATCATAATTCGCAATTTAACGGTAAGATAGAAGATAAGGAATTTGCTCGTGAATTTGTTGATATTTGGTTGCACTACAACTCATCATATCCAAAAATAACCATGAATTTATTAGGTAAGAAAAATTAATCTTTATGCAAAAATTACAAAAAATATATGAAGGCAAGGCTAAAATAATTTATAGCACTGATGATCCAGATCAACTTATCCAATATTTTAAAGATGATGCTACTGCTTTTAACGCTCAAAAAAAAGCTGTGATCGAAAATAAGGGGATTTTGAATAACAAAATATCAGAGATTTTAATGGGTAAAATTATTCAAGCCAATATTCCTTGTCACTTTATAAAAAAAATTAATGATCGAGAGCAGCTGATTAAAAAATTAAAGATTATTCCCCTTGAGGTAATTATTCGCAATATTGCAGCTGGTTCAATGGCAAAAAGATTAGGTCTTGAGGAGGGTCAGGGTTTACTAAGTCCAATTTTTGAAATTTGCTATAAAAAGGATGAGTTGGGAGATCCCCTCATTAATGATGATCATGCTATTAAAGTTTTAAAAATAATTAATGAGCAAAAATTGACACAAATCAAAAATTACGCTTTTAAAATTAATCAAATTTTAATTGAAAGTTTTTTAAGGGCTGGTTTGGATTTGGTTGACTTTAAAATAGAATTTGGCCTTGATAAAAATGATAAAATTCACCTCGCTGATGAAATTAGCCCAGATAGTTGTCGTTTATGGGATGTTAAAACTAGGCAAAAATTTGATAAGGATATTTTTCGTCGTGATTTGGGAGATTTAGTGGCTGGTTATCAAGAAGTTTTAAAAAGAATTTCATCATGAAAAAAATTAATTGTTTAGAAGTTTTTGGCTTTGAATGTGACTTTGAAGTTAGTACTTTTGAGGAAAAATCAACTTTTGTTCCTAAAATTGATCAAAATTATTTTTTTGATGAAGTTACAACTAAAGCTATTCTAGCTGGTTTTGTTTTTAATCAGCGAGTTTTGGTGCAAGGTATGCATGGTACTGGTAAGTCAACTCATATTGAGCAAATTGCTGCTAGATTGAATTGGCCATGTTTGCGCGTTAATTTTGATTCACAAATTACCCGCCTTGATCTAGTGGGTAAGGATATTATTAAAATCAAAGATGGTAAGCAAATTACTGAATTTAAAGAAGGAATTTTACCTTTTGCTATTAATAACGGCTTAGCTTTGGTTTTTGATGAATATGACGCGATTCGCAGTGACGTTGCTTTTATAATTCAAAGATTATTAGAAGAAGAGGGTAAATTTGCACTTTTAGAAGAAAACGAAGTTTTAACCCCGCATAAAAATTTTCGTCTTTTCGCTACTTCAAATACTTTGGGGGACGGCGATGATATGGGAATTTATCATGGGGCAAATTTGATTAATCAAGCGCAGATGGATCGTTGGAATATTTTGGCGAACCTAAATTATCTTGAGCCAGAGCGCGAAATAATAATTTTACAAAAGAAATTACCAAATTTAGCAAAAAATGATAAAAATTTAGCTAAAAATATGGTGCAAATGGCTAATTTTACCAGAGAGGCGTTCAAAAATAATGACTTAACAAGTCTCATTTCCATGAGAACATTGCTGTCGTGGGGTAAGAATATCGAAATTTTTAACAATATTAGGCAGGCTTTTAAGCTATCCTTTTATAATAAAGTTAGCCATGATGAAAAGATCGTGGTAAGCGAGCTTTTTCAAAGGGTTTTTGGCGATGATATTGCTTAATCTCAAAATCTACCCACTAAATGTATTGCAATATTTTTGATTTGGCTTACTTATCTCTAATTTTGTCTAAAAACCCCAGTTTGTCTTAAAAAAACTAATTGATATGGGTCTTGACATTGAAGAAAAGCCTCATGAAATATGGATATATTACATTCGTTTTTCTTAAATTTTATCTCAAAAATATTTTGAATATTGGTTATCTAAAAATCGGATTTGGTATTATAACATTTCTAAAAATTCAATTCTCACTTACTTTTGTCTTTATGTTTTTATTTTTTAGTTTTAAAGCTTGAAATATCAGGGGTATTACTTCGCTTTAAAACTAAATCTAAAAACAAAAATACTTCCTAAGTGAGAATTTAATTTATAGAAATGGTATTATTTCTAAGTGCCAAATCTCTTAAAATCTTTGAATTTTGATCTCATTTCTTAAATCGAATTGGTGTTAAAAAGTTTATGATACGTAATTGCAAAAAGAAAATTTCACAAAAAATATCAGCTTTTACAATGACAGAGCTTGCTGTAACTTGTGCAGTGATTGCGGTTGTTGCTGTTGCTGTTATCAAGACTCAAACAATAGTTCAAAAAGCTGATTTAGTTGCTCAATCATGGACAGCTCAATATAAAACTAAAGCAGCAGATGTTATTACTGTTCCAATTCCTCAAAATGGTTTAAGATTATGGCTCGATGCTTCTTCTGACAAGGCTTTTGATTCCAAGCCACAAAATGGTCAAACCGTTGAGATTTGGAAGGATTTATCAGAAAATGGCAATAATGCTACCCAAACGCAATATTCAAGTCAAAGGCCTCTCTACATCCAAAACGGATTAAACAGTTTACCGACTCTTGAATTCGATGGAGTTGATGATAATTTGTTATTTGATGGATCATACATGGCTCAAAATAGCTATTCATTTTTTATGGTCATGAAAGGTACAAGGCCGACTAATCAGTATAATTTTGCGGTTGGTAAGACTGGGTGTTCCACGGGACAATGTTTAGTTATGGGATTTTGGACGGGAGGGAGTGCATTACACTCGCATTGGCATAATAATACATATATTTCTCTCGGATCTCTATACTCTACTAAATTAATTCATTCTGTAACATTTGATAAATCTAGTGGTTTTAGAATCTTTAAAATTAATGGAGGTAATTTGGGAACAAAATCTGGTTCGACTTATGCTATAAGTTCTTTTTCGAGTGCAAAATTAGGATCTGTTAATTCATTTAGATTTAAGGGTCAAATCTCTGAAGTTATAGCTTATGATAGGGCTTTAACAACTCAAGAGACTCAGGAAGTTGAATCATATCTAGCAGAGAAATACAATATAGTAATTAATTAATTTTTATAAAACTAAAATAGCATTAATTGCGGATGGTAAAATTTCAAAAACATAACAGTAAAGACCTTTATTGTAACCAATGAATTTTGGTAATTCGAGCGTGATTTTGATTTTTAAATTAAAAAAAATCAATTTACGCTAAATTATTAAATTGGCAATCATTTTTTTCTTTCGTCCAAAAAGATAAAGCCAGATGGCTAAATAAATGTACCATTAAAGATGAAGCTTGGCATTGCTTAGCTTTTATAAATTTGTGACCAGCTTTTTGTATATTTCTAATGTATTTTCGCACATCTTTTTATTGCTAAAGTTTTCTTCAATGTTTTTGCGAGCTGTTAAGCCTATTTTTTCTAGATCTTTTGAGTTCAAATTAAGAAGTTTGCTAACCGCTATTTGTAGCTGTTGTAAATTACTAACCTCGACAATAAAGCCAGTTTTACCGTCAATAATTGTTTCTAAAAAGCCACCAATGTTAGTAGCAATAACTGGTTTTTGACAAGCTCCTGCTTCAATTGGAATTCGGCCAAAAGCTTCTGGCCTAATGCTTGGCGCTACTACAAAATCGCAAATTTTATAGCCAGCCGGCATATCCGAACAATTTTCAACTATTTTAATTTTATTTGATAATCTAAGATCTTTTATTTTTTTTATTAATCTTTGTTGATAATCTTCATGGCCATGGTTCGATCCGGCCATTATACATAAAAAATCTTCTCTGATATTTGCTAAAGCTTCGATAAGAAACTCATGCCCTTTCCATGAAGTAAAACGTGCTGGCATAAAAATTATTTTTCTTTTTTCATTTTTGATCTGCCATTTTTGCTTTAAATCATCACATCTTTTTTTGGTAATTTTTTTTAGATTAAAGCTATCAAGATCTACACCACGAGAAATTACTTTAAAATTGTCATCGTTAAGTAAAGTGAATTTTTTTGGGTAATTTTGGCTAAGATAATCCTTAATATAATTTGAAACGGCTATTACAAAATCTCCTTTTAACATAAATTGATTATACAATTTTTTAATCAAAGAATTTTTGCCAAAAATAAAATTCGTGGAGTAGGTGCCATGAACAGTAGAAATAAGTTTTGTTTTAGTTTTTTTGCAAGCAAAAAATGCGCTTATCATCGGTGCCCGAGAGCGAACATGAATAATATCAATTTGATATTTTTTGATTATTTTTTGAAGATTTTTGATATTTGTATAGATTTTGAATGGATTTTTGCTTTTAACATCAAATCTAATATGAGTTATGTTGTTTTTTTTTAATAAATTCAACATTTTACCACCTGAAGATATAACAATTGGTCTAAAATTATGCTCTTTTAAGAAGATGCTAATATCAATTACACCTCTTTCAACGCCACCGCTATTAAGTGATGGAATAATTTGTGCAATGGTTGGTTGTTTTTGTTTCTTGCTCAATGTTAACTGATTATTTAATTATTTTTTTGGATTGGCTTTATATCAATTATATTAATTTTAATTTCACAAATTAACATAATTACATATATTATAATATATAGATAAGTCAATTAAGATTCAGGCTTTTATAAGGCAAATTTTGGCTATAAATTCAAGTTAAAACCTTAAATTATATCCAATACTCCTGCGGCTTTAACTTAAATTTCTATCTCAAAATTTTTTCATATAAAATGTCTGAATCTTAATTGACTTATCTATATTAAAATTACATAAAAAGACCTCTCACAAATCAACGAATTTTAGTAATTTTACTTACAAATATTTTTTTAATTTTTGTATGATTTGATTTTTTAAATTCACGTATATCTTAATACGCTAAAATTTAAAAAATAAAAATTCCTCAAAATTGGTTGATTTGTGAGAGGTCTTTAAAACAGGATAATTCATTTAGCTAACATTATTTAATGCTATATTTCAATTATTTATTCAAAAAAACTCTAAACCAATTTTTGGCAATAATATCAATTTTAATTACGTTGATATGGTTTAGTCGTGCTATAGCATTTATGCGATATATTACCGAGAATGGTATTGGTATTGGTAAGTTTTTTTACTTGTTTATATTAATTTTACCATGGCTGTTAATATTTATTATACCGGTTTCGATGTTTATTGCAGTGATCATGGTTTATAGTGGTATGATCAAAACTAACGAAATTACAATTCTTAAAAATTCTGGCCTTACTAAAATGCAAATTTCAAAGCCAATAATATTTTTGGCGATTTTGACCTCAATCTTTTGTTTTATAACTTCTTTTTACTTAATGCCAATGGCCAATAAAGAGATGAGATTGATGAGAATTGATTTTGCCAATAATTATGCAAGTTTAGCTTTTAATCCTAAAACTTTTGAAACCATTAATGACTTAACAATTTACATTAAAGATCGAGATCAAAATAATCAGCTTTATGGCATTATGCTTAATGATGATCGTTCTCAAAAATACTCTATTACTATTACCGCGCAAAAAGGAGAAATAATTGCTAATCAAAATGGTGTCTATCTTTTTATGGAAGATGGTACAGTGCAAAGATTTAACTATGAAAAAAATAATAGTGAGATATTAAATTTTGATAGCTATGTTTTTAACTTAACTAGGGATAAAGGCAAAGATAGCCAAGTTCAGTGGAAGGCCAAAGAAAGATATTTCCATGAACTAATAAATTATGAGGATGATTTAGATGAAAATAGGATTAAGAAAATTAGATCAGAAATTCATGAAAGATTAACCTATCCATTGCTGCCTATTGTATTATCAATGATTGCAACGGCAGCAATTTTATTTGGTGATTTTAGTCGAAGAGGTAATTTAAAAAATATAGTATTTGCTAGTTTATGTGGTATATTATTTATGGTGCTAAATATTGTTAGCTACGAATTAATCGAAAATTCAGCGAAATTTACACCATTTTTGTATATAAACCTTATAACTGCTCTATTTATTGCCCTTAAATATAGTAAAAATTAAGTAAAAGTGCTAATTGTTAATATTAAAAAAATTAATAAATATATTGCTCAAGATTTTTTGTGGCGCTTTTTACAAATTTTAGCAATATTTGCTTTATTGATGTTTTTTATTAATTTGCTTGATGCTTTGGATAAAGCTAGATCTTCCGAAGCTTCACTTATAATCGCCGTTAAGATGGCATTTTTACAAATCCCATCTTTTTTAAACGATATTGTTCCTTCTCTTATTTTAATTTCAGCAATCATAACTTTTGCTATTCTTTCTTCGCGTAGTGAAATAACAATAATTCGCATGAGTGGTTTTTCTTTGTGGCTAGTTTTGAAGCCAATGGCAATTACCGCTTTTGTATTAGGGGTTTTTTGGGTAGTGATTATTGGTCCAATTTCAATTTATATGACTAAATCCTTCAATAGTATTGAAAGACAATACATTAATAAAGAAATTCGTGAAGCTGTTGAACCAAAAAATGGTATTTGGCTTAGACAAGAAAATAAACAAGCTGCGGGTGAGGAAATAATAATTAATGCTAAAAAAGTTTATAAAGATAAAATCGAATTTAGTCATGTAAAAATTCTTTTTTTCAATAAAGAAGGTTCATTTTATCGCAAGATAGATAGCAAGGATATGATTCTTAAAGAAGGATTTTGGCTGATTAAAGATGCTATTATAAATGACGATAACAATATAAATCAGAATGCTGGTGATGTAACTATTATTACTGATCTTAAGCATGATTTTGTTAAGCAAAAAATTGTCAATAATTTTCAAAATGTTAAGCTTTTCTCAATTTTTGATTTGCCAAGCTTAATTTCAGACCTCGAAGCTTCAGGATTTTCTTCAAATAAATTCAAAGTTTATTTTTATAGCTTACTCAGTAAGCCATTTTTATTTGTGGCTATGACATTTACCGCTTGTTATTTTGGCCTTGGTCATATTCGTAATCGTAGAAATTCTTTAATGATTTTTTTAGGAATAATTTTTGGTTTGGTTATTTATGTTAGCTCAACGATTCTTGAAAGCCTTGGCTCTTCGGGCTTAATCCCAAATTTTGCTGCAACCTGGCTGGTGATAATTTTATGTTTATCCTTTGGAGTTTTGATGATTTACAACAAAGAATAGTTATCGACTTCCTCTAGCAGCAGTTCTACCATTAGAAGAAGCATGCTCATTTTCTATTTCATCAATCCTTCTCCTTTCTATTTCATCAATCCTTTTCCTTACAAAACCTGTTGGCGCCGAGCTTAAGGATGTTGTATGAGCTTCAATTGATGTATCATTAATATCTTGAGTATTTTCTCCCGTTGCAATTACTAAGTCTACTTGAACACCTGCTGTTACTGATGATAAATCTGATTTGCTGTGTGGATGTATAGTTTCTGTAGTTCCATCATTTGACAGAGAACTACTGGACATAATACTCAAAGCCACTTTATCTTTATTTCGATCATTAGTTAAAGCTATTAAATTTTCTTCTGGGTTATTATTGCTTGATCTTTGACTAACTGAACCCGTTTTGATATCATTTGGGCTTGTAAATCTTTTACTGTCATCTTCTGCACTACTTCTTGCTCCAGCTTTTCTGCACATAAATGCAGCAATCACAAATGTAGCAGCAATTAATACAACTCCGCCGCCAACAGTTCCTCCGACAATTGCGCCAGTATTTTCATTTGATAGGCTATCTTTTGAATCAGAATTTGGTTCTATAACATCACCTTTGGCATCAGGATTTTTGTCATTAACAGTATCAGGTTTAGGGGTTTCATCAATTTTGTTTGATGAAGTGCTAGTTATTTGATTTGTATCGTCAGCCTTATCTTGCTTAATAGTGGTTTCTTCAACCGCTTGATTAGCTTGACTTGTTCCTAAAGCTGAACTCTGAGCTGGAGTTCCTAAAAATTGGGTTTGAGAAGCTAGAGTTGTGAAAGTTTCAGTTTCTGAAGCTGAATTGTAAACTAAACTTTGAGTTGTAGTTCCTGAAACAGTAATTGTAGATTGTAAAGAAGTTTCTTTTTTAACTTCAGTTTCTGAAACAGTACTAGAAACTGGAGCTGAAGTTGTTCCTAAAGCTGAAATCTGAGCTGGAGTTCCTGAAAATTGAGTTTGAGGAGCTGGAGTTGCGAAAGTTTTAGTTTCTATATTAGCAGTTCCTGAAACAGTAATTGTATCTGATTTTGTTCCTTCTGCAGTACTAGCATCTGAAATAACATGCGAAACTGTAGCTGAAGTTGTTCCTATTTGTGATTGATTATCTTTACTTGTTACTAAATCTGAACTCTGAGCTGGAGTTGCTGAAACTTTAGTCGGAGCCGGAGTTCCTGAAACAGTAATTGTAGATTGTAAAGAAGTTTCTTTATCTGTTACTAATCCACTGCTAAATGTAGCAGAACTTTCCTTTAATTCATAGTCAGTAGCATTAGTTTGAGTAGTAGTATAATCATTTAAAATTGTATCTAAAACAGCAGTTGAAGTTCCATAAGGAGTTAGGGCTTGAGTTTGTGAACTCTCAGCTGGAGTTTCTGGAGCTGGGGTTAGTTGCATTGAAGAAAAATATTCAGCAACAGCAGTACTCATTTGCACTGCACTGCTATAGTTAGCTTCACTTTCTTTATATCCAACAGAAGTTCCAAATTCAGTAATATTTGATCCGCCAAAGGTTAGATTTATATATGTGAACTCTGGTTTTGAGGTAAAATATTTATTTATAACTTGAGTTATGCTAGAAGAAATTGAATCAATTGATAGTGCGCTAGAAGGTGGAGGAGTGTTTTCAATTCTTGGTAAACTAGTGGTTGAAAATCTGCTACTTAAAGTAATTTGATCAGCTTGAGTTGAAGATGTAGCTTCATTAATCAAAGACCTAGTTTGAGAATCACTAACTTGAGGTGAAGTGTTATCTATATTGCTGTAAGTACCGCTTGAACTTGCAGTAACTTCTTTTTTAGGTTCCAAAGTCCATTGAAACAATGAACTGGTAGTACCTTGCATTAAAGTTGAATTATTAAATGCCGAACTTGTTGTATCTTGATTAACTGGTGGCTGTGGAGGTGCGCATAATGGATTATCTGGCCTCACGTCACAAATTCCTCTAAGCGATTTACTAGCATCTTCAAAGAATTTTGCATGATTAACAAGCGTTTCTTGGCTATCTATAATTCCATCAACTGATTTAATATCAGTATTTGTACTCAGCAAATCTACCCCACCCCTATTATGACTTAAGGAAGTTGATGATCTTAGGCTGGAAGAAATTAGAGGGTTGTCTACACTAAGAGATTGACCAAATCCAGCTGATAGAATAACTCCTTTTAAAATATTTGAAGCGCTAAATAAATTAATAATTTTCATAATATTTAATTTTAGTTAATTAAAATATATTTTGGATCTTTGTTTTGATCCTCCTCCTTCATTTTATTGGTTTTTGTTGTTGTGATTAACGCTCTCTTGGAAGAGAATTTATACGAAATCCCTGCTCTGGATATATTATAATTTTTTGGTCGATAATAATTTGCCTCAAAATCTTTGGTGCCATATCTAGTAAGAATCTCATGACTTGCAAACAGATCAATATTTGGCAAAACTTCATATTTGATACCTAGGCCATAAACAAAGGTTTTGTATTTTATTTTATTATATTCGCTGTAATTAAACTGCGAATCTGTAAGGTTGATTAAATTCATGCCCGAGTTATAGACATTCATTTTACTTTGTATTGTAGTATAAATACCTAGCTTCTTATTTATATCATAGCCAATGTCAAAACCTGCACCATAGCTATATTTTAAGTTACGATTATTAGTAATTAAAAATACGGTACCTTGGTAATTAGGATCGCTATAATATTTATTAAAATTATTGCGATCGTATAAAACTTTAGGTGCTAAAAAAAAATTTTTAAAATTAAAAGCGTATTTGTACTCTAAGCCAAAACCAAACTTACTTTCTTTGCTAAAATGTTGTTTGGCTGGATTTCTAACTGTAATGATATCATTCGTTACCACATCAAAATTTGTTTTAATAGCACTTACCCCAAAATAATGACCTTGAGTTTTGGCATTTGAAGTAATTGCTAAAGATACGGATAGTATTGTAGATAGAAATGCTACTTTAAAAATTTCTCTCATAGGAATTTTTAACAATTTATGATTATTTTTATTAAACTCCTTTCAAAAAAGGCTGTTTTGTTCAAATTATGTCATAAAATGAAATAGTATGCAATAGTTTTTTTTAAAAATAAAAAAAAACTTGCCTAATTTTTTTAAAAATCAGTCAAAAGAATTTACAATTCTTAGATTTAATATGAGATTAATGTGCTATTTTAAGGTAGAAAAGTTGATGTTATACCAAAATTCATCTTTAATTAATACATTTGGATAAAGGATTTTTGATGATCAAATTTAAGAGAAAAACCTTGTGTATCAGGATATACACAAGGTTTTTATCTTAAAAAGACCCCTGCAAATCAACGAATTTTAGTAATTTTGTTGTTATTTTAATTTTTTAAATTTACGTATATCTTGATACGCTAAAATTTAAAAAATATAAAATGCCTAAAAATTCCTCAAAATTGGTTGATTTGCAGGGGTCTTTTAAATTTTAGACCAAAAAGACAAAGTCCAAATGTACCATTAAAGTTTAAATGGTATTATTCTTGGGTGTCGAATCTTAAAATGTTAAAAAAGAATTTTGAGAACTACATCGCAGATCTTTTTTAAATCGCTTCTAGAGATATTAAGTGGAGGCATGAGATAGATGCAATTATGTAGTGGGCGCAAGAAAACGCCATATTTAATGATTTCTTGACGCATTTTTAAAACCACTGACCAATCTTTTTTGAATTCAACTACGCCAATCATGCCAATTACTCTTACATCAATTACATCTTTTAAATCTCGACATTTTTCTAGCTCGTTTTTTATAAACTCTTCGTCTTTTTTAATTTTTTCTTCATAGTTTGATTTCTCAAAAATATCAAGAGAGGCGTTAGCCGAACTACAAGCCAATGGATTACCCATAAATGTTGGGCCGTGCATCAATGCTAAATCAAGCGATTCACCTAAAAAAGCTTGATATATTTCTTGAGAGGTGAGGGTGGCAGCTAAAGTCATTATGCCCCCAGTCAAGGCTTTGCCTACTACCAAAATATCTGGCTTAACTTTAGGTGAGTGAAGGTAAGCAAATTTTTTTCCAGTGCGATAAAAGCCAACTGCGCATTCATCAGCAATAAATAAAATATCATATTTTTTAGCAATTAAGAAAATTTGCTCAAAAATTTTAATATCACAAAATTTCATGCCGCCAGCACACTGAACTAAAGGCTCAATAAAAATTCCGGCAATGTGATTTTGATTATTTTTTAAGAATTCATCAAATTTATCCAAATCACTCTCATTTTTTGGTAAATCTAGTGAAAAATTATCAAGCAATAAATCTTTAAATTTTTGATGCATACCATTTGATAAATCAGCCAGTGACATAGCGCCAGTTGTGTCTCCGTGATAGGAATTTTTAAATGAAATGAATTTAGTTTTTTTCGGTTGTTTTAAATTTATATAATATTGCCATGCAATTTTCATGGCTACTTCGATGGCAGTGGAACCAGAATCAGAAAAAAAACAACGATCCATTTCGCTAAATTTACATAAGCGATATGCTAATTTATAGGTTTGATCATTAGCAAAACCTGCTAACATAATATGTGGTAATTTTTTAACTTGAGATTTAATGGCCTTTGTGAGGTGAGGGTGGTTATAGCCATGCGACACTGCCCACCAAGAAGAAAGGCCGTCAATTAAAGTGCGACCATCTTTTAAATAAATTTTGCTAGCGCGAGTTTTTTTTACAGCAAGTTGTGGTAGGTGGTTTTGCATTTGGGTGTAGGGAAGCCAAATATGATTTTGACCTTTTTTTAAGTTATTCATTTAGCTAATTCATTTTGCGCTAATTCAAACCAAAAACTATTAGAATGTTTTTGCTTAAGATTTAAAATTGCTAAATCTGCTAGGAATTTGACCCCGAGTTTTTGATAAATTTCGGCAAGTCGATAATAAGCTTCGGCTACTTGTCCAGTATTTGGGTAATCATTAATCACAGTTAAAAAATTATTGATAGCACCGCTAAAATTATTTTGTTGAGCTTGAAAGCGAGCTTTTTCCATATAAGACCCCGCAATATGCTCAATAATAAAAGGCAATTTTTCTTGTGCATCCAAACTATATTTTGAAACAGGAAAGCGATTAATTAAATTGCTAAACACATCGAGTGATTCTTGGGTAATATTTTGCGCGCGATGAATGTTTGGAATTTGATTATAATAGGCAATTCCTTTCATATAAAGCAAATAATCAACATACTCATTATTTGGATTCAAGCTAACAAAATTATCAATATTACTCACCATATCAATATAATCATCATTTTTGTAGCGCGCGTAAACCGCCATTACTTGTCCTTCAATACCCCACTCGGAAAAAGGGTAGTCATCGATAATTTTTTCAAATTTTTCAGCTGCTGTTTGATAATCTTTATCTTTTAATAATTCGTGAGCTTCAAGATAAAGTATTGCTGCACTCTCTTTTTTGTTTTTGTTGCAGGCAAAATTTAGCAAAAGAGCGACTACCACGAATAAAATTTTACTAATTTTTATCATTTCTGATTAATAAACTTAATTTGTGCCCATCAAGACCTTCACAATCTGCAATCGATGTTGCAGAAGATGAGACTTTAATAAAAGATTTTTGGTCGCAACTAATAATTGACATGCGTTTTAAAAAATCAAAAACAGATAAGCCACTAGCAAAACGAGCCGTTCCTTCGGTCGGCAAAGTATGACTTGGTCCAGCAATATAATCGCCAATTGCTTCTGGGGTAAAATTTCCTAAAAATATGGCACCTGCGTTTTTAATATTTTTTAACAAATTATCATTATTATCACTGATAATTTGCAAATGTTCAGGCGCGATTAAATTACTGATCAAATAGGCTTTCTCAATATCGTCAATCACAAAAATTGCTGAATTTTTTAATGAAGATTGAATAATTTGCTGTCGGGATAATTTTTTGCTCAAAATTTCAATTTGTTCAATAATTTCTTGAGCAAATTTTGTATCATTAGTAATAATAAAAGCTTTTGAATCTGGGCCATGCTCAAGTTGCGACAAGGCGTCAGCTGCTACCCAATTTGCTTTGGCAATTTTAGAATCAGCAATAATCGTTAAATCAGTGGGGCCAGCTATCATATCAATACCAACATCGCCGTAAACTATTTTTTTAGCCATAGCAACATAAGCGTTTCCTGGACCGACTATCTTATCAACTTTTTTAATAGATTTAGTTCCATAAGCTGCAGTCGCAATTGCCTGCGCCCCTCCAATTTTATAAATCTTGTCTATTTTACATATTTGGGCGGCGTATAAAATTGCAGGATTAATTTTGCCATTTTTACTTGGGCTAAAAAGAGTTAAATTTTTAACTCCTGCAACAATTGCTGGAATTGCTGACATCAAAACTGAACTTGGGTAAGATGCACTACCACCAGGGGCGTATATTGCTACAGACTCAATAGCTTGCCATTTATTACCTAAAGTAACTCCAACTTGATCTTGGTAAAGCAAATCTTTGGGCATTTGCTTTTGGTGATAATTAAAAATTCTTTGATAAGAAGTTTCTAAGGCTTGCTTTAAATCTTTATCTAGATTTATTGAGGCTTGCTCAATTTCTTCTTTTTTGACTAAAGTTTCAGAAATTTTACTAAAATTTGTTTGGTCAAATTTATTACAAAGATCTATTATAGCTTGATCGCCATTGTCTCTAACTTGAGTAATTATCTTTTGAACTGATTCAATGATAGGCTGACTATCTTGATTTTGTTTTTGTAAAAATAAATTTATCTCGCTTTGATAAATATCCTCTTGGTTATTTATTTTTGAAATCTGAAAAATTTTCATTGCCATATTACTTGATCGCCAACTTTGATTTCTAATTGTTTTGCAAGATTGGCGTTAATTTCTAAAACCTTATCAACTTTTTTTTGCGAAGAAATAATTGATAAAGAATGATTTTGCTGATTGTGAGCAATATTGATAATTTTATTATTTTTATCAATAAATATCATATCAAGATTGATTAAAGTATTTTTCATCCACATTGTTACTATTTTTTCATCCAAAAAAACAAAAAGCATGGCGTGATCTAATGGAAGTTTTGCTAAATTCATTAATCCATATTGCTGTTTTTGTGGTGTGTTGGCAATAACAGTTTTAAATTCAGCAATAACCTTATTTTGTGAATTTATAACTTGAGTTTTGTGTTTGTAATTTTCAAAATTACTGTTGAAGTTAGGTAATTCTTGAGCCACTAAATTATTAGCAATTAAAGTGACAGTCGCCACAATCAAAAAAGCAAATTTATATTTAATCATATCAATTTTTTACTTATCATCGAAAATTGTTTTGGCTAATAGTTTGAATTTTGACAATCCAGAAAGGCAAGTTAAAATAAAGTCAAAAATAATTGATATTAAAAGACAATCACAAACCATAGATTTTTTAGAAGATGTTGTAGTTGAAAGTGGCGATAATTCGTTAACTTCACAAAAAATGGTTGTTATTTTTGATGAAAATTCAGATTCTGGTTCGGCAATCAAAAAAGTTAATGCTTACGACGATGTAAAGATCTTTGCTAATGATTTTATAGCCACTTCTAATAAAGGCTATTATGATCCAAAAAAAGATATTTTTGTATTGCAAGAAAATGTTTTGGTTAATAATGGTATGTCGGTTGCTAGTGGTGAGCACTTTTTATATGATCTTAAAAACGAAAAAGGTATTTTTATTGGTCAAAAAAATGAGGTTGAAGTTGCTAAGGATAAATTACAAAAAGATGGTAGAGTGCAAATTATTATTAATGATGATTTAGAGGTATTAACTAATGAACAAAAGTAAAAAAACCTTAAAAGTCCAAAAAATTACTAAAAAATATGGCAAAAAAGATGTTATTCGTGGTGTAGATTTTACTATTCAGCAAGGTGAAGTTATTGGTTTGCTGGGGCCAAACGGTGCAGGTAAAACAACCTGTTTTTATATGATAGCTGGCTTGGTAAAAGTTACATCGGGCAAGATTTTAATTGATGATTTTGATATTACTTATCTTCCAATGTATCAAAGAGCTAAACTTGGTATTGGTTATTTACCTCAAGAGGCTTCTATTTTTCGCGGCATGAGTGTAGAAGATAATATTTACTCAATTCTTGAAATTTCAGAAAGTGATAAGAAAAAGCGCGATAAAAAACTTGAAAGCTTGCTCGATGAATTTTCAATTGAGCATATCAGAAAATCGCACGCCTTAGCGCTTTCAGGTGGTGAACGTAGAAGAGTTGAAATTGCTCGCGCTTTGGCCACAGACCCATTGTTTATCTTGCTTGATGAGCCTTTTGCGGGCGTTGATCCAATTGCTATTAACGATATTCGTCAAATGGTAATTCACCTTAAAGATCGCGGTATTGGTGTTTTAATAACTGACCATAATGTTCGCGAAACATTATCAATTGTTGATAAGGGTTACATTGTTTATGACGGTAAAATTCTAGCCTCGGGATCAAAAGATGAAATTATCAGCCACAAAGATGTTAAAAAAGTCTATCTAGGCGAGTCTTTTTCGATTTAGATTTTTTTATTTCTAGTTCCTATTAAGAATTAATTCAGGATTTTCTTTAAAAATAAGACGATCTCCTTCTTGACTGATTTTAAGTTTACCGGCTTTAATTTTACCAATTTTGCCTTCAGCTTCAACTTCTTCTAGAGTAACTTCGCTTTCATCTTTGTGAAAAGCTTTTTTAGCCTTTATTTGATAAATATCATTATCATTATACTTAATTTTGATTGAAGGATTAGTCATTACTTTTTCAGCAATAAAGTTTTTTTTATTTTCTTTATACTCATTAACCAATTTGACTGCCTTGCTTCGTTCTAAGCCAAATGAAATATAAAGAATGGCTATTGAAATTATGGCGACATAGCAAAATAGTTTAATCGACTTTTTTATTTTACTTTCTTTGGCAATTTTTTCTAAGGTAATTTTTGTGTTATCCATTTTTTTGATATTTTAAAGTAATTGATAATGAATCAACATCTGCAACCGCTCCAACTTTATCAATTTCTAAAGTGCAATTTACAATTCTTTGGTCTTTACTAAGTGATTTCATGATTTCGTTGGCCAGCTTTTCGATAAGTTTAAATTTATTATTTTTTATAATTGATTTGATATTTTGTACAATATGATCATAATCAATTGTATCAGCTAATTCATCACTTTCTAATGATTGGTGATTGTTAGTTTCAATAATTGCATTGATAATCAAATCACGATTAATAGTTTGCTCAAAATCATAAACGCCAATTATTGTTTGTACTCTTAAGTTTTTAATTTTTATTATCATCGAAGTTTTATAAAATTGTGAGTTGGTCAGTTATTGTTAAGAAAATCCAAGAAAATCAATATAAAAGCAAAATGTTTTTTATAATTTTGGCCATTGCTATTGTTTTGGCAATGATAATATGGTATTTTTTTGTTGAAAGAGTTGCCAAATACGACATTGAAATTAAGCCTTCAAATAATATAACTTTTAATAGTCAGATTCCGCAAGGATTTGAGCCGGTTGATTTATATAAAGAGTTTTATCCGCAAAAAAATAAGTTAAGTTTAATTTATTTTTATGCAACTTGGTGCGATGCTTGTCGCAAGAATTTTGAGATTATCAATGAAATTGCTCGTGAGTTTCAAAATACAAAATTAAATTTTCTTGCATTGGCTATAGATAAGGATTTAGATCCAGATTCTTTACAAAAACATTTACAACAGTATGACAATTTGTATTTTAAGCCAATTTATTTAAAATCGCGCGACGGTTTTGGTGAATTTGTGCATAGAAATAACATTAATTATAGAGGTCGTATTCCTTACTTGGCATTGATTGACAGTAATGGACAACTTGTGGTAAGTTTTAGTGGCATAAAAAGTCGCAAATATTTGCGAAAAAAAATAATTGAAAACCTCTATTTAAAATAAATGCGCCCATCAATTCAATTTTTTGATAGCTTATCACAAAAAAAACAAAATTTAGTAGCGATTGATCCAAATCATCTCAAATTTTATGTTTGTGGGCTTACAGTTTATGATCGTCCACACCTTGGAAATGCTCGCTCAGTAGTAGTTTATGACTTATTCTATCGTATTTTTAGAGTTTTTTTTGATAAATTAACTTACGTTAGAAATATTACTGATGTTGATGATAAAATTAATAATTCAGCTAAAGAGCAGGGTATTTCAATCACGCAACTAACCGCTAAAATTACCGAATTTTTTCATCAAGATACTGATGCGCTTAATGTTTTAAGGCCAGATTTCGAGCCAAAAGCCACTGAAAATATTGATGAAATGATCAAAATGATCGAAAATTTAATCAAAAAAGGTCATGCTTATGAAAATTCTGGTCATGTTTTATTTGATGTTAGTTCATTTAAAGATTACGGCTGTTTATCTAATCGCAATTTAGAAGAAATGATTGCTGGCGCTAGAATTGAAGTGGCAAATTACAAAAAAAATCCACTTGATTTTGTATTGTGGAAACCAGCTGACGATCAAGATGATCAATCTTCAAAATTCGCTAGTCCTTGGGGTATGGGTCGTCCAGGATGGCATATTGAGTGTTCAGCAATGAGCTCAAAATATTTAGGCGAGAACTTTGATATTCATGGTGGCGGTGCTGATTTACAATTTCCGCACCATGAAAATGAAATAGCTCAAAGCATCTGCGCTAACAACTCTCATAAATTTGCCAATTACTGGATTCATAATGGTTTTTTGACAGTAAATGGCGAAAAGATGAGTAAGTCGCTTAAAAATTTCATTACAGTTCGTGATTTACTAGATCAAGGAATTTCTGGCTCAGTAATTCGTTTATTATTTTTAACAACTCATTATCGAAAACCACTAGATTTTAATGATAAAGCGCTTGAAGACGCCAAAAAATCAATTGCCAAATTTTATGAAAATTTAAGTGATGATTTATTTTTAAATTATGATGAAGTTGAGCAGGTTTTTAAAAATCTAGATTTTAGCAATGATGAAGATTATTATTTAAAGCAGGCTATAAAATTTTTAGCTGATGATTGCAACGTTGCTAAAGTAATTGCCTTGCTGCATGAAGTTAGTAAAATATCTAAAAAAGATGCGAATGTTAAACGTCAATTAGCTCTGATCTTGTCATTTTTAGGCTTGTTTGACAAAGATTTATTGAAAAAACAAGCAAATCCAGTAAATCAAATTGATCAAAATTATATTGAACAACAAATTAATCTTCGTCTTGAAGCCAAAAAAAACAAGGATTACCAACTAGCCGATCAAATCCGACAAGATTTACTAAAAAAGGGAATCTTGCTTGAAGATGTTGCTGGTGGTAAAACTAATTTTACTTTTGTTAAATAAAATTTGTTCAACTAAATTTGATCAATATAATTGCTTATCACGTCCAATCCGCTTTGCCAAAAATTTTCATCTTTAATTGATAAGTCAAAAGGTTCTAGCATTTCTTTGTGATGTTTGGTACCTCCTAATTTAAGCATTGCTAGATATTTTTCTTCAAAATTGGTTATTTTACCAGATTTATAAATGCCGTAAAGTGAATTTACCAAGCAATCGCCAAAAGCATATGAATAAACATAAAAAGGCGAGTGGATAAAATGCGGAATATATGACCAAAAATATTTATATTCTTCATCATATTTAAAAATATCTCCTAGGCTTTCTTGTTGAACTTCCATCCAAAAATCACAGATTTTTTCTAGCGGGATTTCACCTTTTTTGCGCTCATCATGAATTTTTCTTTCAAATTCTAAAAAGGCGATTTGACGCACCACTGTGTTGATCATGTCCTCAACCTTATTAGCAATGATTAGTTTTTTCTTGTCTTGATCTTTTTCATTTTTAAGGATTTTTTGAAAGGTTAATTGCTCGCCAAAAACTGAAGCAGTTTCTGATAAGGTAAGTGGTGTTGAAGCCATCAAGTAACCTTGTGAAGCCGATAAATACTGATGAACGCCGTGACCCAATTCATGAGCTAAAGTCATCACATCTCTAACCTTGCCTTGGTAATTCATTAAAATATATGGATGAACCGACGGCACGCAAGGATGTGAAAAAGCACCACTATCTTTGCCTTTAACTACTTTGGCGTCGATCCAATTATTTTCAAAAAACTTTTCACCAATTTCAGCCATTGTGGTTGAAAACTCGCTGTAAGCTGATAAAACCAGACTTTTAGCATCTTCCCAAGATATTTTGGCATTTTCAGCAGTTGAAAGTGGCGCGTTGCGATCCCAATAATTAAGGTAAGTTTTGCCTAAAATTTGAGCCTTTTTTTGGTAATAACGATGCGAAATTTTTTGGTAATTTTCTTTAACTTTCTTAACCAAAAGTTCAACAATTTCATCTTCAATAAAATTATCTAAATTTCTTGATGAAATTGGTGATTTAAAGCCTCGCCAACTATCATTAATTGCTTTATCTTTGGCTAAAATATTAGTGATATAAGCAAATAATTTTGAGTTTTCGCCCAATGTTTTGCCAATAGCCTTGCTCGCATCTTTTCTAACTGTTTCATCATTATTTGACATTAAATCAAATATTTCTTGGCAAGAAAGAGTTTGCCTGCGATAATCGAATTTTAAATTATTTGAAGTTTCGTCAAATAAGCGAATAAAAGCATTTCTACCAGTGATTGATTTTTCAAGATTAAACTTTTCTAACTCTTCCGATAATTGATATTTTCTAAAGGCACGAATATCACGAATAAATGGCTGAAAATGCGCTAAATTTTTATCTTTTAGCAGAGAATTTAGTTGTTCTTCGTCAATTTTATTAATTTCTAAAGTAAAAAATAGCAATTTTGACTCAAATTCACTTAATTTCTCACTATTATTTTGAAAAAAAGCTAAATTTTTAGCATTTGAAGTATCTGAAGCGTAAATTAAATAAGAATAGCTGGCAATTTTACCAATTTGTTCAGAAATTTCCTCATATTGTTTAATCGCTAAAAATAATTCTTGAGCTGAAAGAGTTATAACTTTTTTACTATATTTTTTTGAGAAATCCTTGCTTTCTTGGCTAATTTTAGCCAAATCTTCACTAATTTTTTTATCTTCAATATTTCGATAAAAATCAGTTAAATTCCACTGTGGTATATTTTTAGAGTGGTTGTTTGACTTTTGAGCGATGTTTTTCATAAAAATTGTTAAAACTATAGTTAAATTTCTAATAAATTGTCTCTAAAATAAACAAACCTAGTAGCTAATCATTTAAAAAGTCAAAATTAACTTAACAAAATGCTTATTTTTTATTAGCTTGGTTTTTCAATTTAATTTTTTGAACTAAAGAAGTTTAAGATTTATGAATAAGAGTAATTTACCAACTATTCCTGAACATTATAATTACTGTAAAATAACTGCATTCAAACAAGCCGTTGCAAAGTTTAATCAGGATAAAAGCTTTGTGGCTGACAAATCAGGTAAGGCTATTCCAAAAAATAATTCAGATATGGTGCAATCATCAAAGAAAGATGGTCTTTTACCAAGTGCAAGCCCTAAAACTCCAAAACTAAGATCAGCGTTACCTGAAGGAATACCAAGCAATTTCAAGCTTGAAAGGACTTAAAAAATCTATAATTTATTCTATAAATCTGTAACCCAAAATCTCAACATCAGTGCTTAAAAAATCTAGCTTAACAGGTTCTTTACGGCAAAGATCGGTTGAGAAATATTTAAGCGCCGAATCACAAAAAATTGTGGTTGCAACCTCATTTTCAGAGCGATCTTTAATGGCTTTTAAAGCACCAATAAAATTGGCGCCACTTGAAATACCTACTGAAAGCCCACATTTATTTAATTTTTGCGCCATAATAATAGCATCACCATCATCAACGCTGATAATTGGATCTAATTTATTAAGATCAACAATATCAGGAATAAATTCGTCAGAAATGCCTTGAATGCGATGTTTACCAATTTTCTTGCCACCAGTGGTTAGGGTAGGTGAGTTTGATGGCTCCAAAGGATGGCAGCTAACATTTTTATTATTTTCTGTGCAATATTTTAGCATGCCCATCACCGTACCACCAGTGCCAACACCAGCTACAAAATGATGTAAATCAAGATCAATTGATTTTAATTGCGCAAAAATTTCTGGCGCCGTGGTCAAGGCATGAGCGTTGATATTTTCAATGTTAGTAAATTGCTCTGGGCAGTAGACATTTTCATTATTGGCGGCCATTTGTCGTGCTTCTTCAATTGATCTAATAAAGCCACCTTGTTCTTTGGTGATGCGAATAACTTCAGCACCTAAAAGCTCAATTTTAGCGTATCTTTCAGAACTTAACCAATCAGGCATGTAAATTCTAACCTTATGTCCCAAAGCCCGACCAAGTGCGGCAAAAGCAATGCCAGTATTGCCACTAGTGGCTTCAACAATTAAATCTCCTTCTTTAATTTCTTTATTTTCGTAAGCTTTTTTTAAGATATGAATAGCAATACGATCTTTAATTGAACCGCTAAAATTAAAAGCTTCATATTTGGCATAAATTTTTCGAAACTGTCCAGCAAACTTAAAACTCACTTCAACCAAAGGGGTTTTGCCAAAAGCAACCTCAAGATTTTTAATTTTTTGCAAAGCAGACTGACTGTTTTTGGTCATAAATGATTTATGGAAATAGTATATTAATAAATTCAATCTTTAGATATATTTATAGGAACTTAACCTATATTCTTCATCTTTTTAATATTATTAATCTCAAAAATTAGATTTGGTTTAATTAAGATTAAAAATTTAACCCAAACATACAAAAAAAAGATAGCAAATATTAAAAAAATTAATCGATTTTAATAAATGATCAATTGCAAAGTTCGTTTTTAATTAAACTTTCCTAACAAAGCCTTGTATCGAAGTGTAGTCTTGGAGAGATAACTATACTTGAAAAGTAAATAGCATTAACCGAGCTTCTTGGAGTAATACTGGACTCTCTTCTAAATTGACTAAATCTACTTTGGGGAATGTTAAAATCAGATTTCTTAATTTTTAGCTCAGATGGCAAAAGAAAATCTGAGTAAATATTACTATTTGGAAATAAATAACTTTGATTTTGTTTGTTTGAAATGACAAAAGATATATCAAATACATCTTTTTGATTATCATTTAAGTAGCAACCATCGATTTTAAAGATATTTTTATGTAAACCATAAAGATTAGTTAAAAATTCAATTTCTTTCTCAATCTCTAATTTTTTATTATAGTTAATATCTTCTAAATCTAATTTTAGCCAACTTGTCATTTTTTTATAATTAAGCTGCCCTTTCTGGCCCGTTATTTCCAAGAGATTGCTCGACTAAATTAACCGCGCTGGCTTTTGAGTACGAAGTGCAAGGAATCATTTTTGAGATTTGTGATGCTAGACTCGATAACCCATCAGAAATGGCTGTTGATATTTTATTTAAAAAGTCACCATTATTGTCCAAATTATTCGATCGAACTGAATTATCATTTTGAGTAGTAGTATTATCTTTCAATTCTAGATCGACAGGCGTAGCAGCAACTGTAGCTGGAGTAGCAGCAACTGTATCTTGAGTAGAAATATCTGTAGCTGGCGTAGCATTATTTTTTACTTCATTAATTTGCCATCCTATTTCTTGGCCATATCCTTTTAAATAACTAATCAATCCATCTTTACTACCTTCCAAATTATCATCCATTACAAGTTGACCACGACCATTAACATTTTTATAAGGATAATCAATAGTTGGGCTGGTTATTACTTGTTGTTTTGAACCTAAATTTAAATTATTAGTATCAACATCATTCGAATACAAATTATTCTGCAAAACATCTATTGCTTGATTAAGACTTACTTCGTCTGCAATATGAATATTTTGTAACTCCCCTTGATTATCAAAATATGTAAAAAGAGGTGATTGCTTTTCTTGATGAACTGGCTGGGCACTAATAGTTGTTTGTGGTTGTAAAAATAATGGACTTAGTTGATTTTGTAATAAATCTATAGCACATCCAAAAAATGCTCCAATCCCATAAAAATCTTGATTTTGCTGAGTTTGGGGATAGAGTGGTGTAGGATCACTATAAACTCGAGAAAGCGGAGATTCTTGAATAGTATGATCTGGATATATTATTTCACCTGTAACTATATTTGGTTCAAGAGGACGCTTATTTGAGCTATCAGTAAAATCGAAAACGGGATAATGCTGTTGCGTACTAGAACTTACCGCTTCTTCATAGGTTGGTGGCGCTCCATTATTCTGCTGTAAAACATTTTCTTTCTCTAGCCATTTTTGATATTGAATTGCCGCATATCTTTGGTAGTCATCAACCTGCTTTCCTTCCAGAATATTAGTGTGTGAATCTTGAGCGAAATTTTGTTGTTTTTCAGGTGAAAGATTTTCAAAAGTCTCCTTATCAACCACAGAAATTGTATTTTCAAGGTCTTCATAATTTCCAGCCATACCAAATAAATTTATTAAAAAACTCTTTTGATCTATACATAATTGGGTTTTAAACTAAAAAAAGTTAAAATAAAAAACAAATCTTTGGGTGTTATTAACAATTGTTAGTGTAAATAATATCACTAAAATTTTAACAACTTCTATATTACCAAAATAACGCTACTTTGTCAAATAGATTTATACGCGGTTTAATATTTAAAAGCACAAATATCGAATATAAACCTAGCCACCATTGATTTGGGTGTCTCGATTTGATTCTTGAGATAGTTTAGTGGTAACTGGCTTCTGGCAAGATGTTCCAGGAATGCATTTTAATATTGCTGAAGTAATATAGAGTGATGCCTTATATGATGAAAATTTGTCGAATAAACTCCCTGTTTTTTTTGGGCTAATTGGCGATGGTTCCAAGGATTCGTTAACAGCTGAAGAATTGTTAGGAGCAACAGACTCTACGGTATCACTATTACCAATAGGAGTAGCCTCTACAGTATTACTATTAGTAGCGGTCTCCAGAGTATTGCTGCAATTATTATTTTTGATAAGGTTAGAATTGCTAAGAATCTCATTGCAAATGTTGTTCAAAGTAGGTTGTGCATTACCATTGATTCTAATCCCATGCTCTGCTGCACGATCCTCTAGTGAAACTAGAGCTTCAAGAAACTCATCTGTCGTAGTGCTTTTTAAATCAGGTCGTGACTGATCTTTGTTTTGTTCAAGATATTGCTGATACTTAATGGCAACATATATGTCAGAAAGAAAAATTTGACTAGTTTCATTTTATCAATATTTTCTGGATTTATAACTTGATCATGACATTGTTTTACAAGTCTTGCAACATTTTTATCTGTTTCAAACTTTGCAAATGTTTTTTTACCTAGACTTTTATCAAGTCCTTGAATAAAATCTTCAAGGTTAATCAAAAGAAATAAAGATTCATCATTTCTATTTTCTGAGTCTCTCAATAATTAAAAGCCAAAATTTCTGACTTTTTTATATTGTATCAAAAAAATACTTTTTTATCAATATAAATTTTTTTTATCTAAAAAACTTGACAAGAATTTCGCTATGATTGGAGCCGATAAATTGATCTAGAATAGTTAATTCCTGTGCCTTAAAACCATTTTCAAGAAGAATTTTACTGTCAAAAGTAAAAGTTTTGGGATTGCAGGATATGTAAATTAAATTTTTTACCTTACTCTTAACAATTTCTTTAATTTGTGGAGTGGCGCCATTGCGTGGGGGATTAATGATAATAAAATCAAAATTATTTAATTCTTTAGAAAGAATTGGTTGATTGAATAAATCGCGATTTATGGCTTGGATCTTATTATTTAAGTTATTTTTAGCTAAATTTTGTTTTAAGATTTTTATCATTTCTTGACTTCCTTCAAAAGCAGTGATTTTTTGAGCTAAATCAGTAATAGCAAAGTTATAAGCGCCAAAACCAGCATAGATATCAGCGATTTTAAGATCTTTTATTTGTCTTAAAATAAGTTCTTGCCTTATTTTGTTGGTGATCACTTCCAAACCTTTTTTAGTTGCTTGAATAAAAATATCAGAAGTTAGATCTAATTTGTGGTTGTTGATATAAATTTGATTGGCACGAGCTATAAAAATCGGCAAAAAATCACCATCATTTATTTGATAAGAAAGATTGATATTTTGTGTTTTAGCAAAATTGATCAATTTTTGATTTTGAGTAAAATTTAGCTCTTTAGCTAAGCTTAAAACCAAATCCAACCCATTGTCAAATTTTGTAATAGTTGCTTTTATAAATAATTTTTGTGGAAATGAGGATAAAAATTCTTCAATTTTGTTTTTTAAGGCAAAAATTTCGACTTCACAAATTAGACACTGTGAAATTTCAACAATATTTTTGGACTTTTTGGCAAAAAAACCTAATTTATTTTGATGATTAATATGAAATATCGCTTTACGACGCGAATATTTATTAATCCAAATAAAATCTGATTGCTCAATAGTTTTTTGGTCAAAAGTTTTTGCTAAATCCTTTTTAACTAGATCGATCTTAGCTTTTTGATAGGCTTCATCACCAATTTTATCAAAAACACAGCCACCACACTCGCCAAAATGTTTACAGTTATTTTCTTTCATTAAAAATCTTTAAAATAGGATTTAGCATTATACTTCATCCGACAAATCGAAAGATTTGTTGGCAAGCACGACCGTGCGTCGCGAATTGTTTCGCGTACAAAAAACAAAAATTCAAAACCTTTAATAGAAAAGACCTCTGCAAATCAACCAATTTTGAGGAATTTTTAGGCATTTTATATTTTTTAAATTTTAGCGTATCAAGATATACGTGAATTTAAAAAATTAAAATAACAACAAAATTACTAAAATTCGTTGATTTGCAGGGGTCT
>JAURQX010000054.1 GCA_030835905.1 Alphaproteobacteria bacterium | reverse complement strand
TTAAAAATAGAATTTACAAAACTTTAAAGGAACTAGAAAATGCCGTTTGTAAATTCATTAGAACTTTAACAGCTGAAATCATTAAAAGTGTCTGTGGGGTTAGTTATATATAGTATATGTAAAGATTGGATTTGGTATAATTTGTAACTAAATAAAAAAATATACTACAATTTGTAAGTAAAATTACTAAAATTCTTTGATTTGCGAGGGGTATTTTATTTTAAATCCTGATTATCAAAGTCATTTTGGCTCTTTAAATTATAAGTATGAAATTTTATACAAACATCAGCAATTCTACTTCCTGACTTTTCTAGGTAGGGCAAATACCGTTGATTCTTCGATGCCATCCATATCACTTACAATTACTTTTGAACCTGATATTTGCTTAATCTTAAAAATAACTTCTTGTACTAATATTTCAGGAGCTGAAGCTCCTGCTGTTAAACCAATATTTTTAACATTTTTAAGCCAATTTGGATCAATATCATCAGAGCTATTGATTAGGTAAGAATTTAATCCGGATTCTTCACCTAAATCTCGCAAACGATTTGAATTAGAGCTATTTTGTGCACCAATTACTAACAAAATATCAACCATCTTAGTTAAAGCTCTCACTGCATCTTGACGATTTTGTGTAGCATAGCAAATATCTTTGGTAGCAAGTCCACGCTGAAGAGCAGGAAATCTTTTTTCTAAAATATCAACAATTTTCTTGGTGTCATCAACGCTAAGTGTAGTTTGAGTTACATAAGCAATTTTATTAGGATTTTTGATTTCAACATTTTTGGCATCTTCCTCGCTAGTTACTAAAATCACCTCTTTTTTAACTTTACCGCTAGTGCCCTCCACTTCTGGGTGTCCTTTGTGACCAATTAGGATAATTTCAAAATCTTGCTCTTCATATTTTTTGGCTTCACGATGCACTTTACTAACCAAAGGACAAGTGGCATCAATTACATCAAGATTTTTAGCTTTAGCATCTTCTTCAACTTGATCAGAAACACCATGCGCCGAAAAAATTGTAATTGATCCAGCAGGAATTTGTTCAACTTGATCGACAAAAATTGCTCCTTTCTTTCTTAAAGATTCAACAACAAATTTATTATGCACAATTTCATGACGAACGTAAACTGGCGGTCCAAATTTTTGTAAAGCCTTTTCGACTGTTTCAATCGCTCTGGTAACCCCAGCACAAAAACCACGAGGTTTAGCTAAAATTATTGATAACGAACCCGACATTATGAGCGAAGTTTAGCTTGATATTTTTGTTCTAAAACCTTGTTGATCTCACTAGCAATTGAGTCAATTTCTTGACTATTGAGCGTTTTTTCTAAGGATTGTATTTTAACTCTAAAGGCAATTGATTTCTTATCTTTAGCAATTTTATCTCCTTGATAAATATCAAACAAAATTACTTCCTTGACCAAATTCTTGTCAATTTTATACACGTCATTAATCAAATTACCCACTGCCATATCTTGATCAATAATAAAAGCAAAATCTCTTTCTACCGCTTGAAAATCTGAAACTATAAAAGGCTTAATTGATTTATTTTTTGATATTGGCAATTTTTCAATCATTATCTCAAAAACATTAACTTTTTGTACAATATCAAATTTTTTGAGTAACAAAGAATGTAATTCACCAAAGTAACCGATGGTATTTTTTCCTAATCTAATTTCTGCAAAACGATATGGATGATAATATGATTTAGGATTTGAATCATCGATTTGCAAATTTTCGATCTTTAATCCCCATAAATTAAGCAAATCAGCAATATCTTTTTTGACATCAAAAACATCGAAATTTCTACTTTCTAAAAAACGACTTTCTGGTTTATTTTTGCCAACCCTAATACCAGCAATCACCTGTTGTTGCTTAAGATTTTCATCAAAAACATTACCAACTTCAAACAATGATAAATCAGAAATTCCTCTCAAATCATTATTTTTAAACGATTTTAGCAAACCATAAATCAAATTAGGACGCAAATAATCCATTTCACTAGAAATTGGATTAGCAATTAGTAGATTTTTACAAATTTCACCAAAATTTGTTGCCAAATTTGCATCTATAAAACTCCAGCTAATTATTTCAACAAATCCTAGATTAGCTAGCCTTGCTTTGGCCTGATCAATTATGTCAAGATTTTGAACAATATTTTTATCAACAATAAATGGCTGATTTTTAATCTTATTATAACCACAAATTCTTATAATTTCTTCAACTACATCTTGCCAATAACTCACATCACCTCGCCAAGAAGGAACTATTACCTCAAGATTTGTAGAATTTTGTTTGACCTTAAAGCCAAGATTTTGCAAAATTTTTGTAGCAATTTTTAAATCAATATCAAAACCAATAATTTTACCAAAATCACTAATATTAAAATTGATAATTTTTGACTCTTGTTTTTGCGCTAAATTTAGCGAAATTTGACTAGCCTTACCGCCACAAATATCAGTTATCAACTTAGAAGCCATTTTAATCGCCAATTCTTGACCATTAATATCAACTCCCCTTTCAAAACGATAGCGTGAATCTGATAAAATATTGAATTTACGTCCAGTTCTAGCAATAGATGAGGAACTAAAACAGGCAGCTTCAAGAATGATATTGGCGGTTTCAAGCTCACAAGTTGAATTTTTACCACCAATTATCCCTGCCAAAGCTAGGTTCTTTTTATCATCAGCTATAACTAACGAATTATCGTCTAATTTAATTTCTTGATCTTTTAAGGTTGTAAATTTCTCATCTTTTTGCGCTAATCTAACTTGTAAATTACCTTCTACTTTATCTGCATCATAAACATGCATCGGTTGATTTAAACACAGCATCACATAATTAGTGACATCAACAATTGCTGAAATTGAATTTATACCAACTGCCTCAAGTCTATCTTTTAACCAATTTGGACTTTGACAATTTTTAACATCTAAAATCTCACAAAAACTAATTGAGCAACAATCTTCTATAGCTGTATTATTAACTTTTTTTGAAAAGATTTGTTTTTTATTAATATCATCAAAAATTGGTTTTTTTAACTCTCCAAGACCAAAAGCAGCAAGATCACGAGCTACACCAAAGACACCTAAACAATCTCCTCTATTTGGCGTAACATTTATTTCAAAAACCGCCTCATTTAGACCATAAATTTCAGAAATTTGAGTTCCAACTGACCATTTTTGATCAATTTCAATAATTCCTTCATCATCCTGCCCTAAAGATAATTCTTGAGCCGAGCACAACATGCCGTTACTCTCAATTCCAGCAATTTTGGCTTTTTTAATTGCCATATCATTAGCTGGGATTATTGCGCCTATTTTAGCAAATGCAACTTTTAGACCATCTCGAGCGTTTTTAGCACCGCAAATTACTTGCAATGGTTCTTTTTGCAAAGCAGTTTGCACTTGGCAAATTTTTAATTTATTAGAATTTTCATGAGGAGTTGCACTAATAATTTGCGCCACTGTAAAATCTTGATATCTTTTAGCTTTATCATCAACTTCTTCAACTTCTAGACCAATAGCAGTCAAAGTTTGACAAATTTCACCAAGTGAAGCTGAGGTTTCAAGATAGTCTTTAAGCCAAGAAAGAGTAAATTTCATTTAACTATTTTTTAATAAACTAGCCTCAATATCCAAAGTTGCTTTGTCATTAATAATTAGTTTTTCTTTTTGAGAAATTTCATTGGCAATAACATCTTCAAATCGATTTATTGAACCTTCAATTAAATCAATTTTAAAATCTCTAATTGCCTTTTCTTCCTCAACTTTAATTCTTTCAAGCGCTGCTTTAGTTTTGATAGAAATTTCTTGCTCAACTTGCTTTTGAGCATCTGTTGCAATTTTACGAACCTCTTCTCTGGCTTTAGCCATTAAATCATCAGCATAAGACTTCGACTGTTCCAAATATTCTTCAGCTTCTTTTAATAAAATTTCAGCTTTCTGTCTAGCATTTTTTGCAGAATTTATATCATCTGCAATCTGCTTAGAATGAGCATCAATTTTTTTTATAATCAATGGCCAAACATATTTTAGAATAATTGCAAAAAAAGTAACAAAGGCTATCGCAAGCCACAATTTTTCATCCATACTAAAATTAATTTAAAATTTTGGTTTTAATTGACTTAATAAATTCAGCAACAATTTCCTCTTTTTGTTGCTCGCTGTGAGTCATAAATTTAATAATTTCTTGACGCGAGTTATTAGTCATAACTTCAATTTTTTGCTTTAGGTCTCCAAGAGCTTTTTGCTTATCTTCTAATACCTTTTTCTCAGCTTCTTCAATTTTTTTCTTATAGGTAATTGCAGATTCTCTTCTAAAACCTTCGCTCTGATCTTTTAATTTAGAAATTTGTTGCTCAAGTTTAAAAGCATTATTAGTTTCAAGAGAAATTAGACGACTTCTGTTTGAAGTAATATGTTTAATTCTTGGAATAATTAACTCACTTATATAATAATATAAGAATATAAAGCATATAATAAACCAAAAAACTTGCGAGCTATATGTTGTATAATCTAGTTGAGGCATAATTTTTAACAAAACTGAAAATACCCTGTTAGTAAAAATTATACTAACAGGGTTCAATAAATTATGGCTAAACTTATTAACCAAATAAAATCAAGAAAGCAACTAGCACTGCAAAAATACCCATAGCTTCTGCTAAACCAGCAGCAATATAGATATATTTTTCAATTTTAGGAGCTGCTGATGGATTTCTTGCAATTGAGTTGAAAAAAGAACCAAATATATTGCCAATAGCAATTGCTGCACCAGCCATACCAAGCGAACAAAGTCCAACACCAATATATTTAATAGAGTCGTAGTTATTAACTACTTCTTGAACTACATCTTGCATTTGTTTATAAATTAAGTTAATTTGCTCACTTCTAACCCATTGATCGGGATCCTAAATTAGGACTTTAACCCAGTGAACTTAGGCTAAATTTCTTAGGCCATAATTTGGCAACTTTATTAATAAATCTTACTATAAAAACTTAAAAATTTTAAGGAATTTATAAGCACTAAAAAATTTTAAAATTTTTCAATAGCGAAGAAATTACCAAAATTTAGCAGTTTTTAAAAAATTTTAATGCGCTTTAGTTACTTCGCCAAGATAAGCGCAAACTAAAATAGCAAAAATATAAGCTTGTAAAACTGCTACAAAAATTTCAAAACCAGTCATAATTACGCTAAAAGCAAAAGGTAGAACTCCAGCTACACCAAGTGAAATCACAAAACCAGCAACCACTTTTAACAAAACATGACCAGCAACCATATTTGCAAATAAACGCACTGAAAGTGTAATTGGGCGAATTAAAAATGAGAAAAACTCAATAATAAAAATTACTGGAGCCATCCACCAAGGTACACCGCTTGGCAAGAACATTTTGAAAAAACCAAGAAATCCATTTTTATAAATTGCAAAAATTGTTACAACAGAAAATGAAAGCAACGCCAAAGAAATTGTAACCGCAATTTGACTTGTGGCTGTAAAGCTATATGGCGTCATGCCAAGCAAGTTACAAAGCAAAATAAAAGAAAAAAGACTAAAAATTAATGGAAAAAACTTTATACCATCATCACCAATAGTGCTTTTAATAATATTTAAAACAAACTGATAGATAGACTCAGCAACAACTTGTGATCTTGATGGTATGATAGCCTTTTTATGAGTGGCAACCACCATAAAAGTGATTACTATAAAAGTTGCCAAAACCATATAAAGAGAAGAGTTTGTAAAACTTAAATCAAGATCACCAACCCTAATATCTACTAGTTTTTTTACTGAAAATTGAGATAATGGATTACCACCTTCAACCCTAAAAAAACCATTAAAAAACCAAGAAATATTAAAAAGATCCATTAACTACTTGAAGAAAAAAATTGCAAATAACTAGTTTATGTTAAAATTTAGTAAAATATGAATCTAAATTTCAAAAAGTCTAACTAATTTATAATTATACAGATACTTACTTCAAAAGCCTTAAATGTCAACACGAGCTATAAAAAAAATTCATTTTTATTTTACTTTTTTTTGTAATTTTCTACTGATGACATCGCTAAGTTTATCAGTTTCAGCAAAAGATTATGAAGATTTTTTTGATATAACCCAAAATTCAGAATTAATTGCCCAATTTCACGACTGGTTTTTATTTAAACATGGCCGAGGGGATCAAGAAATTTGCTACTTATTATCAACACCAATATCTTCACAAAGAACAACTCGTTTTCGTGAAGAATCATATTTTATAATTACTCTTAATGCTGACCTGATGGATGAAGTAAGCACTTCCCTAGGATTTTATTTTAAAGAAAATAGTAATGTTGAATTATCTTTTGGCTCAAAAAAATTCTACCTTTTCCCCTACCGTAATTTAGCTTGGGCCAATAATAAAAATGAAGATATTGATATTGTTAAAGCTATGAAAAATAAAGATCGCATGTTCGTAACCGGAGTTAGTAAAAATGGTGAACTAGTAATTGATATCTACTCGTTAGTAGGTTATAATCAGGCTTATAGGAAAATGAGAGACGATTGTAAAAAAATCAAAGGTTCAAAATTTAAAAATTTAACTTAAGTCCAATTGTTAGTGGAAAACTTAAATTCAGCTTTACCAACATTATTAATAATATTTTGCATTGTATTTTGCTCAATAATATTAATTCGATCAATCATCATTTTTTTACTATATCAAGCTAGAAAAAAATATCAAAATCTTAAAAAAATCAGTAATAAGATTTTAGCCAAAAAATTAAAAAAAATACCTAAAGAAGATGATGAACTTTTTATTAAAAAAACACTAACAAATTCAACTAATAAAAATTTAAATAAGGACGAGAAACCTTATGAAATCATGCCATCAAATGAACAAAAAAATAATCTTGATGATACTAAAATAGTTGATATCGTCAAACCGATCGGTTTTTTTACCTCGATGATTCTAGGTCAGAAATTAACCTACCTAATTCAGTCAGCACAAATTATTAACAAAAGAGAAAATAAAGGCTTCTGGGTCAGCATGATTGAAGCTCAAGAAAGAGCAGCTGGACGTCAGCATGGTCGTGGTAGATAAAATTTAATCATCGGTAGAAAGCTTCTTTTCACCCTTAAAGCCAGCGGCAGCTCCAGTTCTAGAAACGCCATCAAGACCCAGAGGTTCTAAATTATGTAAAACCTCATCAACCGCTTTTGAAGTGCCAATTATTTCAAAAACTACCGAATTACCAGTAATATCAACTACGCTAGTGCGGTATTTATCGGCAATTTCTAAAGCTTTTTGCCTCTTTTCTTCATCACCAATAATTTTAACCAAAGCCAATTCGCGCTCAATATAACCCTTTTCACGAGTTAACTCAACTGCGCGATGCACTGGCACTATTTTATTGAGCAATTTACATATTAAATCAATGGTGCGATCAGTACCATAAGTCGTGATAGTGATTCTTGAAATCTTTTTTTCTTGATCAATTGGCGCTACGTTTAAAGATTCAATATTATAGCCCCTAGCTGAAAAAAGCTCAACAATACGTGCCAACGCCCCAAATTCATTATCAACCAAAACGGCAATTACATGTTTTTTTTGCTCTTCTGTCATAAGCACTATTCTTTCAAAATTTTTACTTCTCTTTGCGGGAAAGGAATTGAGATATTGTTATTTTTAAATTCTTTCCAAATCGCCATATAAACATCGTTTTTTGGACCAAAAAGCCCTTCATTAATGTCATTTACCCAGAAATATAGATCAAAATTAACACTTGAGTCACCAAATTCTTTTAAATAACAACCAATTTCAGCATCCTTATCATTTTTGATTGTTCTTGGATGGTCGTAGGCGCATTTAAGCATAATTTCACGCACTTTTTCTAAATCTGAGCTATAAGCTACCCCAATTGATAATCTTATTCGTGCTCTTTTGTCGGAAAATGTCCAGTTTGTCACTCTAGAAACAATAAATTCTTCATTTGGCATCATAATTTCTTTGCCGTCAAAACATTGAATCAAAGTATATCGGCCACTAAATCTTTTAACTGTACCATAAATTGCACCATCAATTTCAATTATATCACCAGTTTCGATTGATTTTTCAAAAAGCAAGATGATACCACTAATAAAATTGGAGGCAATTTTTTGCAAACCAAAACCAATTCCAACACCAACCGCACCTCCAAGAACTGCTAAAGCCGTTAAATCAACACCAAAAGTTTTTAAGGTGATGATAAATATAAAGAAGTAAATTGTGATATCGATAACTTTAGCGATAATTGTTTTGGTACTCGGTAAAATATTAGTTTTTTTCTCAAAAAATCTTTTGCTATTTTTGCCGACCAAACCAGAAACCCAAAATACAAAAGCTAATATTACAAAAGCTCTTATCACTAAATAAATTGAAATTCTAACTTCGCCAAATGAAAAAGATAATTTATCAAGATAGGTAACAGTAGGCCCCAAAATATTAAAAGCACTTAAAATCAGAGCCGATATCAAAAAGACACCGACCATATTAACCACAAAATCATTAAGAGTTATTCTTCTTAAAAGCTTTAAGAAAGCTAATAAGATGACAATTTTAATGGTTGATAATATTATAACGCCATCAGACCAAAATTGACTATGGATTGACAAACCGATAGTCAAAATAATGACAATAAATAGCGGATAGATTAGCGGATAAGCAAAGCTATGAAAGATATTTCTTAAAACATCGCTAATAACTATTCTTTTTTTAACTCTTTCAGAAAAAATTTTTGAGAAAAAGAATTTATTGTTAACGCGGTGCAAGACATCAGCAATTATCAAGCAAGCAACTACATTCAGCGTCTGCCAAAAAAAGCTTTGTTGAAAAATTGTGTTATTAAGCGAATTTAAAATGGTATCCATATGCTAATATTTAAGCATTTTAATATTTTATTCTCCCTGAGTTGCTGAATATCCAGACTCACCGTTAAAATGATATAAACCCTCAAACTTAACAAAATCAAGATTATTATCAGATAAATATTTAATCATTGTTAAAATATCTTGTCTAGTAACTGATTTTTTTGTATCAATGATTTGATTACTTGCCTTGCCACAAACCCCTTTTGCCATAACTCTTAAAACAATAAGACCGGTAAGATTATTTGGCATCATATGTTCATCAATTAAAGGCCATAACAACAAACCTTTGGCGCTGATAGTTTTAATCTCAAAAATTTCACTTTCTAATTTTTTGAGAATTTTTAAAAGTGAACTAAAATCATCTTGATAATCTATAAATAAATCAAAACCGATTAGTGTTTTTTGATCTTCTTTATCCTTAATTTTAATTAATTTGTTTGAATTATAAGTTTGGCTTTCAATATTAATATTCTCGCCAAAATCAGCTACCGCTAATTTACTTGGCTTAGCTCCCAAATTATCAATAATTGCTTTAGTAAAATCCTTGGTTCCAACCTTCTTTTTGCTAATCTCAGATTTATAAATATCAGCAGTATGAATACCATCTTCGATTGTCTTGTAAAGCGCATTTCTAATTTTAGCTGCATCTTTATTATAGCCAATATGATTTAACATCATAACACTAGCCTGAATTAAGCCACTTGGATTGGCGATATTTTGACCAGCAATATCAGGAGCTGAACCATGAATTGCTTCAAACATTGCATGATTATCACCAATATTTGCTGAACCAGCCAAACCAACAGAGCCAGAAATTTCAGCAGCTACGTCAGAAATTATATCACCATAAAGGTTAGTGGTAACAATCACATCAAAATCTTGTGGCCTTGCTGCAACTCTAGCTGTAGCAATATCAATAATATGGTGATCATTTTTAATAGCATGATATTCTTTAGCTACCTCATCAAAAACTTTATGAAATATTCCATCAGTTCGCTTCATGATATTATCTTTTGAAAAACAACTAACTTTCTGACGCTTATTTTTAACTGCATATTCAAAAGCAAAACGCATAATTTTTTCGCTGCCAGATCTTGTAACAATCTTTAGGCACTGATAAGAATCAAAACTATGACGATGTTCAATTCCGGTATATAAATCCTCTTCATTTTCACGCACTACCACCAAATCCATCGTTGGGAAATTTGTTTTAACATATGGCGAAAAAGAGATAACTGGACGCACATTGGCATAGAGCCCAAGTTTTTTACGCAAAGTAACATTTAAACTTTTATAGCCGCCACCTTGAGGCGTAGTAATTGGCGCCTTTAGCAAAACTTTGCTATTTTCAATTTCTTGCCAAGCTGATGGCATTAAGCCAGAATTAAAACCTTTTTTATAGATATTTTCACCAACTTCAATGGTTGTAAAATTCAAATCAACTTTAGATTCTTGCAAAATTTTTAAAACAGACTCCATAATCTCAGGACCAATACCATCACCATAAGCAATTGTAATATTTCTCATTTACTTAAACGTTTAAAGATTTAAAAACAACCAAACTGGTAACACCAACCATTGGCCAAATATCTATCCAAATTTCAAAAAATGAATTTTCTCAAAGCTATAATTCACATTCATGAAATCAAGGAATCATTAAAGAAAAAAAAGGCTCTATCTCGAGAAAAATTCGCCAAAAAAACACAAAACGCTCTAGATTTAATACTCAAAAAGTTTGATTTGGCTCTAAATAATCGAAACTTAGCTCTAGTCGGCACTTTATTGATTGTTATTACTAGCATTATACTGCGCTCAACCCGCGATATTGGCTTCAACAGCGCTCAAGCAATTGACTTAACCAGTATATTTGTAATTGATAAACGCAGCTTTCAACTTTCATTTAATGACATTTCAGTTATCACCTTTTACTTCAATCTAATTCCTTACTTTTTTAGTAAAGTTGCCGATATCAATATCATCATTTCACATTTTTTGTTTAACAATATTATTGGCCTGCTTTCTATTTTTTATTCAGCTAAAATTTTAAGAAAAAATAAAATCAGTCAAGAAAACTTGAATTTAATAATTTTAAGCTTTGCAGCTGGTTATTTTTGGCGAATTTTTAATCTTAATTTTAATGAATTTGACACCCAAACATCTAATTTTTTAGTATTATTTTTTCCTTACATTTCTTACCAACTAACTTCTCACAAAAATTTTAAAATTATAGATCATTTTACAGTCGGAATTTTAGCTTCTATAATAATTTGCTTAAAATTTGAATATATTTTCTTAATTATAATTTTTGAGTTACTAAAAATAATTCGTGAAAAATCAATTAACTATCTTTTCATTGCCAGAAATTTAATAACTTTAGTTATTACCTACACGATATTTTTAACAACAACCCAAAATCTATTTTCAATAAATTTTAGTTCTATACTTTACCTACCCTTTCACTTATTTAACCTTAAAGATCATTTCTCATTAATAATCCTACTTTATCTCATTTTTAACAAAAAAATTAGAGAGGATAAGATGTTGCTATTTTTTGTTATATTATCGCTGTCATCAATTTTAATAATTTTAGGCTCTTCACCTAAAAATCTTGATCAAATATCTCTTTTTTACTCACTCTCCTTGCCAGCAATAATATTGCTAGCTATTTACTTTATCAGATTAAAACAAATCAACTTAGTTAAAAATTGGTTTTATATAATACCTTTTATATTTTTACCAATATTAAGCCAGCAGCAATTTTCACAAATAATACTTCAAATTCCAAATTTATGGTGGATTTTTAGTATTTTTATAGTACTTAAATATCGTACCAAATCTAGCAAAATTAACATTGATTCTCAAATTGCTCAAATCTTAATACCTCTAAAATTTAGGTATCTATTAGCTTTTGCATTGCTTTTATTATCTTTATTCATTGCTAGCAAAATCTTGATTATCAAAATATTTCTTTGGTTAGCCAATATTTACTTTTTTTATATATTAACAATTTGGGATTCTAACATTCATTACCAACTCAAGAAAGTTAAAAATTCTAAACTATATATTTTTACCATCATTGCCATCTTTACTCACATTATTGGCCTAATATCTCAAGGGTTCACTCTCAATGACAGTCAAAATCTAGCCACCAAGTACAAATCTCCCAATTTTGTTAACGAACAAATTATTAAGAATATTAAAAGCTACAGCTACAATGATAAAGCAACCATTATTGGTGACAATATTTGTGACCAATATCCAGTAACCAAGTATTTCACTAATCAAAATAATATAAAAAATATAGGATATGGATTACTTTATAACCAAATTAATTTTAACAACAATCCAAAATTAACTAAAATTTTAGCTCAAGAAGAACTAGATAAGCTAATCGACAACATTAAAAACCAAAGCCAAGTTTTAATAATTAAAAATTACGATGACAATTACCGACGCAATTGCGAAATAGGCTTTTTAGAATTCTATTTAAGAAATAATGAATTTAGAGAAGCTTTTATTGATAACTTTCAATTTGCCAACAGAATTCAGTCATTTGAACATCAGAAAGCAGAAATAACAATTGAAGAAAAAAGCAATTTACAACAAGAATTAGATAAGAATGGCTATAACAGGTTAATTAAAGATTATGAAGTTTATATTAAAAAATAAGGGTTTTCTAACATCATTTTTTGCAGGAGTTTCTTTAGTTTTATGCTTTGCTCCTTTTAACTTTTTTTTTATCGGATTCTTATCAATTAGCGCTCTTTTTTTAACAACAAATCAACAACAAAACTATAAAAAAACCTTTTTAAATGGACTAATTTTTGGCTTTGGCTTCTTCTTATTTGGTAATTATTGGATCGCAATCTCGTTATTAGTTGACGCTAATCAACATGCTTGGCTTATTCCTTTTGCCCTCACCTTAATTCCTCTGTCATTAGCCACATATATTGCCCTCACCTGCTTAAGTTATAAATATCTAGTAAATCGCCTAAAAATAAGTCAAAACTACCAAAAAATCCTGATTTTTGCTTTTTTCTGGCTCTTTTTTGAACTTTTGCGCGCCACTTTATTTTCTGGGTTTCCTTGGAATTTAATTGGCTATAGTTGGCTTTTTAGCTTAAAATTATCGCAACTAGCTAGCATAATCGGCGTTTACGGCCTATCATTTTTAGCAATTTTAATATTTTTACTACCTACTCTTTTCATCAACCAAACTAAGAAAAAAACAACTTTTCACCATTTTACCCAGCTAAAAAAAGTTGATCGAATATTTTTTATCATCATCTTATCAATTTTGATTTCATCGCTAATTTTAGGTCATTATCGCCTAAATTATACAAAACTAATTGATAAAAACTATAAAATTAGACTAATTCAGGCCAACATCAAGCAAGATCTCAAATGGGATCCCAAAGAAAAATTTAATAATTTTATTGAGCATATCAAACTGAGCAATCAAGCAGATATCAATCAAGTTGATATGGTGGTGTGGTCAGAAGCTTCGATTCCTTATGCTATAAATAATGATCCAAGATTAATGACAGCTTTAAGCGAAGCAACGCCGCAAAATGGTGTTTTAATAAGTGGCGCTCTTAGAATTGAAGGCGAAAAATATTATAATAGTATTTTTGTTTTTGATAAAAATGGTGTAAAAGATTATTATGACAAACATCACCTCGTGCCATTTGGCGAATATGTGCCTTTACAAAAATATCTACCATTTATCCAAAAAATTACGCAAGGTGCTGAAGGTTTTTCTAAAGGTCTTGGTGCCAAACATCTAAATATTAACAATCAAATTACCATCAGCCCTTTAGTTTGTTATGAAGCAATTTTCACTAGCTACGCAGTTGATAAAGAATCAAAAAAGCCTGATCTACTAATTAATTTAACTAATGATAGCTGGTTTGGCAAAAGCCTTGGTCCATATCAACATTTAGCCATGGCACAAATGAGAGCAATTGAATATGCAACACCAATGATCAGAGTAGCAAATAGTGGTATTTCAGCCTACATCAACCCATTTGGCTATATCGAAAAGAAAACAGCATTAAACCAAAAAGATTTTTTTGATATCGACTTCAAAACACTTAAGCAAAAAACAATTTATCAGAAAATTTTTCATTAAAAAGTATTTTATTAACTCTTACCCTTCCCCCTTCCTAAGTTAATAAAAAGAAGTGCAAGACTAAATTAAATGATTGATTAATGTTAAAAAAAATGATATAATTAATGATCTTAAAATTTAATTTAGCTTATGTCAGAAAAATTCAAACAATTTCCAGCTTCTAAAGACGCAACTTACGCTCTGTTTTCGGTAGCAAGCAAGTCTGCCATAGAATATAATCTACAAAATGATTTTATTGCCTTAAGTCAAACTATAGAAAAGAATATTGATTTGGCTAAAAAATCTATAGATAAATCAATAGGAATAGCTCAAAGCGTCGGCGAAAAAAGTAGAAGCACGCCACTAATAACCCTTCAAAAGCACACACTACAAATATGGAAAGAGGAAATACAAGATGATAGAAAGATTTGTTAAATTTTTAGCACCAAAGAAAATATTAAAGAGCTTCTTATGCTATTTCTACAAATTGAATTCAAGAACATTAAGCTTGATCTGATGAAGTAGCTTCAGCAACTTCATCTTCTGAATTTTTGTCAGCGAATGATTTTAGAAGCTTTTCTTCTTCTAAAGCTTTGTTTTTTTCTGATTTTTCAGCCTCTTTTTTAGCTTTAATCATATCTTCAACTTCAGATTCATCACGACAAACAACAATTTGAACATCAAATTCAGCATCTGGATGCAAAGCTACTTTTGCTTTAAAAATACCAATTTCTTTGATTTGATTTTGTAAGAAAATATGAGATCTTTGCAAAATATTTTCCTTAATTAAACTATTAATTTTAGCTGCAATAATAGTTGAAGTAACCGAACCATATAATCTACCATCATCAGAAGCATTTTCGACAATGATTATATTTTGGCCAGCAATTGATCTCTTTATGCCACTGGCAGATTCAATATTTTTTTGATTTTCTTCTTCAAAATGCTTTCTTTTCTCGGAAAAAATTTTGTTATTAATTTTGTTGAAACTAATTGCCTTTTTGCTCGGAATTAGAAAATTTCTACCATAACCATTTTTAACTTCAACAACATCACCAACAGTTCCTAAACCTGAGACTGAAGAAATAAGAATAACTTTCATTTACGACAACTTTTTAAAATTACTTAAAATATTTAAGAAACTTCGATCTTTTTGATCGGAGATAATAAGGCAAGTTGCCTAGCTCTTTTAATGGCAATTGCTAAAGCTTTTTGCTTTTTTGGCGATACGTGAGTAACCCTACTAGGGTAAATCTTGCCTCTTTCAGATAAGAATTTATCAAGTAGGGTTAGATTTTTGTAATTAACTTCTGAAATCTCAAAACCAGCTAAAGGACATTTTTTCTTTTTGCGAGAAAAAACACCTTGGTTAACAAGAGAAATCTTAAGAAGATCTTCTTCATTGTTATTAGTATTATTAGTGGTGTTATTATTTTCTTTATTGTCTTTCATATTAATTAAACTTCAATTCGAACACTAGCTATTTTCAAGTCAAGAGGTGTTGGCTCTTGTTTATCTTTAGATTTTGAAACTTTTTGATCAGTTGCTTTTTTTGATTGAAAAAGGGCTGTTTGTTGATCATGTTGATTAGTTTTAAAGGTAAAACTTCTAACAATAGATTCATCAAAACCCATTACTCTTTTTAATTCATTAATGGTTGGGACATCAGCATCAATATTCATTAAAAAATAATGACCTTTAGAATGTTTTTTAATTTTGTAAGCGAAATTTCTTAAACCCCAATATTCAGTAGAAACAACTTTACCGTTACCGTCGGTAATGATTTTAGAAAATTTATCACATAAACCATCAACTAGTTCAGCTGTGAGATCTTGCCTAGCAAGAAAAATAGTCTCGTAAAGAGCCATAAATAAAACAATTCAGTTGGTTATTGAAAAATAAAGCTTAAACTAAAATAACGTTTTAAGAGCCTTAAGTTTTTCAAGGAAAAGATTGAAAAAAATATTAAGTTAATTTTTAATTGCAAGCCATTATTAACCCATGCATAAACTATGTTAATTTGTAACTTTATAAATTAATACTATTTCTATAAATCAAGTAAAATGGAAATTTTTAACCGCAAAGCAAAATTTAATTACATAATTGAAGATGAGATAGAAGCTGGAATTGCTTTACTTGGTAGCGAAGTCAAATCAATTCGCCAAGGAAAGGTTAGCTTAAATGAATCTTACGTTGCACAAATTAAAGGAGAGTTATTTTTAGTTAACGCCAATATTTCAGAGTATAAAGGCGCCAATAATTTTAATCATGAACCAACCCGCCCCCGCAAACTTTTACTTCATAAAAAACAAATCGAAAAATTAGTTGGCAAAATCGATATTAAAGGCTATTCAATAATTCCCTTAAAAATATATTTTAACCAAAAAAACTACGCCAAAGTTTTAATAGGGCTTGGCAAAGGTAAAAAACTCTACGATAAAAGAGAAACCATCAAAAAAAGGGATGAGCAAAGACGTCAACAAAGAGAAAATGATTAATGCTACTTGATCCGCTATCAAAAATAAAGGGTATTGGTCAAACTATTGAACAGCATCTTGCATCGCTTGTTGGCGATAGTAAAATTTTTAACTTACTACTTCACAAACCAAGTAAAATAGAGCAAATCGCCTTTCAGCCACGACTTTTTGAAGTTGAAAATGATCAATTAATTATTATAAAAGCACGAGTTGAAGCCCATCATAAACCGACAAAACCCAAAAATCCCTACAAAGTCACCTGCTATACGCCAACTGGTTTTTTTAATTTAGTTTTCTTTAAGATTTTTCCAAACCAAATAAAACAAATGCCAATTGGTGAGGAAATTGTGATTATGGGAAATTTACAAAAAAAATCTGGTGAAAATCAAATCACCCACCCCGAAGCTATAATTCCGCTTAGTGAAATTGATAATTTACCTAAAATCAAGCTAACCTACCCTCTTAAATATCCCCTAACTAACAAATTAGTAAGCAACAAAATTCGTCAAATTTTAAGCGAAATTAGCCAAAAAACCAAGGAAATTGACGATCAAAAATATGAATGGATCCATAAAAATCTTAAAAAACAGCAAAATTGGCCAAATTTTTTAGAGGCCTTGAAAGCTATTCATTTTTTTGAGATTGAGAAATATTTTTCGCAAGCAACTTCGTTTGATGCTAATTTACGCCAAAAAATTGGCGACGCGCAGTCGCGCTTTAGCGATAAAATGAATAATAATTTTGATAATTTGTCATTTTATCGCGATTCATCATCTAATTATTATAGTTACTTGGTAGAAAAAGCTAATCAAAGACTAGCTTATGATGAGCTTTTGGCTTGGCAGTTAGCTTTTATTTTAGCCAAACAACACAAAAACAACTTTAAAGAAAAGCCAAAATTAAGCAAAGATTTACAGATAGAGTTTCTTAAAAATCTAAAATTTGAGCTTACCAGCTCGCAACAACAAGCAATAAAAGAAATCTCATCTGAAATTTTATCAAATAAAAAAATGCTTCGCCTTTTGCAGGGCGATGTTGGTAGCGGTAAAACTTTGGTAGCAATTGCCAGCTGTTTACAAGCAATTTCTACTCAAAAACAATGTTGTGTACTATGCCCAACAACAGTTCTTGCTAAGCAGCATTTTAGCTATTTTAAAGAATTTTTAGCAAATTTTGAGGTAAAAATCGAAATTTTAACCTCCTCAACCACCAAAAAGCAAAAAGCTAACTTAATTGAAAAATTAAAAAACAAACAAGCTGATATTTTAATTGCCACTCACGCCGTGCTTGAAGATGATGTTTTATTTGGCGATTTAGGACTAGTAGTGATTGACGAACAGCATCGTTTTGGCGTGATTCAAAGATTAAAATTAGTCAGTAAAGGCCAAAATGTTGATACACTCTTAATGAGCGCCACGCCAATTCCTCGCAGTTTGATGATGTCACTTTATGGGGATATGGACATCACAATTTTAAATGAAAAGCCCAAAAACCGCCAACCAATTCAAACTTCGGTAATGTCACAGGCAAAATCTGCTGAAATTTATCAGGCAATTAAAAGAAATATCGAGGAAGGTCAAAAAATCTATTGGATTTGCCCAGCAATTGATCAGCAAGAAGTTAAAGAAAATGAAGATATTTTTGGTAAAGAAGCTGAAGCTGAAAATGAATTAGAAAATGTTATCAATAAATATAATGAGCTATCCAAAATAATTAATCCAAAATATCTAGCGACAATTCATGGCAAGTTAAAAGACAAAGAAAAAGAGCAAATTATGCAAGATTTTGCCAATCCCAATGGCAATTCTAAGCTTTTAATTGCCACCACCGTAATTGAAGTTGGTATTGATGTGCCAGATGCGACAATAATAATTATCGAAAATGCTGAAATGTTTGGCTTAGCACAGCTGCATCAAATCCGTGGTCGCGTTGGTAGATCAGATAAAAAATCATTTTGTATTTTACTTTATGGCAAAAAATTAGGGCAGAATGGTGTTAGAAGGCTTTATACTCTAAAAAATTCTAACGATGGCTTTTATATCGCTGAACAAGATCTAAAAATGCGCGGTAGTGGTGATTTAATTGGCACGCGCCAAAGTGGTTTACCCAATTTTAAAATTGCCGATTTAGAAGAAAATTATGATTTAGTTGCCACAGCCCATCAAAATGCTGAAAATATCCTTAAAGATGATAGCAATTTAGAATCTTCAAAAAATGCTAAATATCGCTATCTAATCAAGCTTTTTGGCTATGATGCATGTTTAAATTTAGTTAAAAGTGGTTAATCAGCTATCTGGCTTTATCTTTTTGGCTAAAAATGCTAAAAAACTCAAGCTGCATAGATTACAGATTTCTTTTTTTACCATTTTTATCTCAAAAATATTTTGCCATATGGCTGATTAGGCGCTTCTAAAGACCCCTGCAAATCAACGAATTTTAGTAATTTTGTTGTTATTTTAATTTTTTAAATTCACGTATATCTTGATACGCTAAAATTTAAAAAATATAAAATGCCTAAAAATTCCTCAAAATTGGTTGATTTGCAGAGGTC
>JAURQX010000053.1 GCA_030835905.1 Alphaproteobacteria bacterium | reverse complement strand
GACCACTGCAAATCAACGAATTTTAGTAATTTTGTTGTTATTTTAATTTTTTAAATTCACGTATATCTTGATACGCTAAAATTTAAAAAATATAAAATGCCTAAAAATTCCTCAAAATTGGTTGATTTGCAGGGGTCTTTTAAATTCGAAAGATTTTTGAGATTAAAATTAAGAAAAATGAAAGCTGTATACCCATACAGTTTGAGGAAGATTTGATCAGATTAATTGATTAAAAATCAATTAATCCATCAAATCGGCATTGATCAATTTTAATAATTTGTAATAGTTATTAAAATCATCAAATCCTACATTAATTTTAAGCCAAAAAGATAAAGAATTTAATCGTTTATTTTTAACTGCTTTAAAGATGAACTTTGGTATTAGCCAAGATTCTTATCTTTGCTCACAAAATTATCTTGCCTACGTGGAAATTTTGGTGAATTATCAGGAATGTTCTCTATATTTTTTATTAAAGCATTTCCAAGATCTTTAAATATTACCTTAATATTATCTTTTTCAACGGCTAGCGATACCCTAATCAGCATTTCATCTGGCTTCATAAAAAAACATTCACCCGGAACCGTTGCTACCGCCAACTCATCCAATATAAACTTAGCTATATCATAACCACTTTCCAAAGAAGAGTAATCTTTTAATTTTGCACCCCTTAAACCCGAAAAATCAATCAACAAAACATTGCCGGACTCAATCTCATTATCATAAACCTGAACATAAACTTGATTATTACCATATTTTTTAGATAATATATTATTGAGATTTTCAACCTCATTTTTAAACATCTCAATCTTTTCAAGACAAACTTTTCTACCATTCTCCAAACTCTTAAATTGATCCTCATTTTTTAAAATAAAAGCTGCTAGATCCTGTATTATAGTATTAGGCACATTGTCGATATTTTTTTCAGCAGAACCAAATAATTTCGGCACTAATTTTCCTAACCCATAGCTAATACCCAAATAAGCTATGCCATATGATTTTCCAAAACCTGACAATAAAATAACCTTATCTGATATTTCTTCAATTCGTGACATTAAAAATGATTTCTTTCTTTCTGAAGTTAAGTCAATATCAGCCATTATGATATCTTGTATCACTAATTTAATTTGATCTTTATACTTATTCTTATTAATAACTTTGGCCATTTTTCTAGCAGTATCTTCTTGCAAATTACTTCCGGTTGGATTGCATGGATAAGTCATGGAAATAATGCTAATGTCAGGATTTTCGTCTAATGCTTGTTCTAATTCGTTTACATCTACCTGAAACTTAGATTCTTTTCTAGTGTAAAGTAAGTGAGTTTTAATCCCCAGATCGCGGGCTTGGATAATATGATAGCCAAAATTTGGAACAATAAATAATATACCTTCTTCTCTCTTTTTAAGCTGAAGGGATTCATAAATTTTAGGAGTTATGCTAAAAATACTATCACCTACAACAATCTCTTGCTTTTGTAATTTTATTTCATTTTTAGCAAAAAATTCTTGAATCGCACTCAAAAATTTATTTGAATAGCCAGCATAGCTTCCCTTGTAACAACTAGCACTCTGTCCAAAAACGTCCAAAAGTTCAACAAAAAGACTAGGCTTATCTTTAAAAAATTCTCTAATTTGTGGACTTGAATTAACAGCAGAATTTGCAACATCTAATCTATATATTCCAGGCTTATCAAATTTTTTTAGCAGTCTAAATTCTCTATCTTTTTTATCTTCATCTTTATATTGAATTGCTTGCGCTGGATGAAGATTATAAGCCGATCTAATACCAAGCCTCATAGGACCAACAAACTGCCATGATTTAAAAGATCCAAGATGTTGATGTTTCGTAAAGTGAAAAGGCCAACCTAAATTATTGCTATTATTTTTTTCCTCTAAAACTTGCCATAAAGATTTCGCTAAGCCACTAAAATTAATTTCATTTTTACCCCCTATTACCGCAGCAGCTTTATTATCAAGTTTAATTACTGTCGGCAATCTTGTAGCAAGAAGATTTTTCATTCTAAGAATAGATTGAATATTTAATATTTCTTAGTCTTAAAATTATTTCATCAAAATATTTTTCATTTGCATTTTTAAGATAAAAATTAACTTTTTCTGTTGAAAAAAAATCAATAATTTGAGATAAATTATTACGAATTATTGACAAAGATTTTTTTATTTCTTTTGAATTTATTCTAGCAGATTCAAGTTCAGATTGTAATTTTTTGATATTTACTATATTAACATTATAGTTGTGATTAGCTTTTTTAAAATAGATTAAATTTTCCATCAAAAACAGCTCTAAATTTTTAGATAAATTTTGGATAGTTGCATGCGTATTTTTACTCTCTTCTTCCAATGCAAAAACGCCAATCAATTTTACATTTTTTACTAAATCATAAGTTTTATTTATGTAAAATAAGATCTGGTTATCTTGAGACTGATATTCTTTCATATAATACCAATTTTATAAAAATACGATTTGTGGCAATAAGCAAAACTTAATCCTGATCTTCAAATAAAATGCGACTAGCAGCACCATCAAGATCTTCATATTGCTTATTACGAACGGTCCATACAAAAATTGCAAGACCTAAAACACTGAGGGCTAAAGTGATAGGGATAAGAAAGATGAGAACAGACATTTAAAATTTATTAGATTTTATTAATGCTGATTTCCAAAAAATAAGAGTTAAATCCAAAATTAATCTATTAATATTATTAATCTACCATGACTTTCAATCTCGGCAAAACCACCTTCCAAATGAAAAGAGTTAGTTTGATTTTGCCCATCTTTAAAAATTTTAACTTCACCAGCTTTAAGCTTTGCAATGAATGATTCATGGTCACGCATCACACCAATTTCACCATTTACTGATGGCACAACTGCCATATAGCACTTGCCTTCAAAAAGGATACCGGTTGGAGATATAATTTCAACTTCTAAATTAGTCGCCATTATTTTTGTTCTTTAAGCATTTTTTCACCTTTGGCAATAGCTTCTGCTATATTACCCACCATGTAAAATGCAGACTCTGGTAAATGATCGTATTTACCTTGGCAAATTTCTTTAAAACCTTTAATTGTATCCTGTAAATCTACAAGCACCCCCGGAGAACCAGTAAAAACTTCAGCAACATGGAAAGGTTGCGATAAAAATCTTTGAATTTTTCTAGCTCTTGCTACAGTAAGCTTGTCTTCCTCAGAAAGTTCATCCATACCCAAAATTGCGATGATATCTTGCAATGACTTATAAGCTTGTAAGATTTTTTGTACTTCTCTTGCAACATCATAATGCTCTTGCCCTACAATTCTTGGATCTAAGATTCTAGAAGTTGAGTCCAAAGGATCAACAGCCGGATAAATACCAATTTCAGCAATTTGGCGCGACAAAACTGTTGTTGCATCTAAATGCGAGAATGAAGTAGCTGGAGCCGGATCTGTTAAGTCATCAGCAGGAACATAAATCGCCTGCACCGAGGTAATTGAGCCACTTTTTGTAGAAGTGATTCTTTCTTGCATAGATCCCATTTCTGTAGCAAGAGTTGGCTGGTAACCAACCGCTGAAGGAATTCGACCCAAAAGCGCAGAAACTTCAGAACCTGCTTGGGTAAAACGAAAGATATTATCAACAAAGAATAAAACATCACGACCTTCTTTATCACGAAAATATTCAGCTTGAGTCAATCCTGTTAGCGCTACTCTTGCACGAGCTCCTGGTGGCTCATTCATCTGACCATAAACTAAAGAAACTTTAGAATTTTCAATCTTTTTTATATCAATAACCCCAGAATCAATCATTTCATGATAAAGATCGTTACCTTCTCTTGTTCTTTCACCTACACCTGCAAAAACCGAATAACCGCTATGCGCTTTAGCCACGTTATTGATAAGCTCCATGATTAAAACTGTTTTACCAACACCAGCACCACCAAATAAACCGATTTTTCCACCCTTGGAATAGGGAGCCAAAAGATCAATCACTTTAATTCCTGTAACCAAGATTTCAGTTTCAGTAGCTTGTTCAGAAAGAGCTGGGGGATTATTATGAATTGGCAATATATCTTTAGCATTAATTTCACCTTTTTCATCTATTGGCTCGCCAATTACATTCATAATGCGACCCAATGTCTTATCACCAACTGGCACTGAAATAGGCCTACCTAAATCAATTACTTCTGCGCCCCTAGTAAGACCATCTGTTGAATCCATGGCAATAGCTCTAACGGTTTTTTCACCGATATGCAATGACACTTCGAGTACTAATTTTTTGCCATTATTTTTACATTCAAGCGCATTATAAATAGCTGGCAAGTTGCCATCTTCAAATTCAACATCAACAACTGCTGAAATAACCTGTGTAATTTTTCCTTTATTTTGCATTATTAAAAAATCTTAAACTTATACTAATTTACAGTAAAACATATTTATCAGTCAACGTAATACCAAATCCAATCTTTATATAAACTAGGTTATCTAAAAATCGGATTTGGTAATACCATTTAAACTTTATAATTGACCATTTGGATAACCTCCAATTTAAGGAATTTTGGCTCTATTTTGATATATGTGAATTTAAAAAATCAAAATAACCTACACAAATGACGCAGAAATTACAAAATAATTTCGAGTAATTTGCGCTACAAATGACTTAAGAAAGCAAAGCTTTCGAGTAATTTATAACTTATTACAAAAATTAAAAATTTGTAAGTAAATTACCAAAATTTTAGGTTATGCAAAGGTCTTAATATGGCTTAATTATCTAGAAGTAACTACTAATAAATCAATAAAAGATTCAAAAAATTAGCAAAAAACTAAGAAATTTTCAAATCTTACCATTAAAAACTTCTGCAAATTGTCAAATTTTGAAGAAATTTTTCCTATAAACACCAATTTGCGCTTAAAAAATAAGATCAAAATTCAAAGATTTTAAGATTTGATTAAATTTTATGAATTTTAATCAAATATTATTTTTTATGTAGCGCATAATATCCATAGCAATTGGCGCAGCAACTCCAGAACCACTGCCACCATGCTCAACCACTACTGAAACTGCATATTTTGGATCGTGATATGGAGCGAAACCAACAAAAATTGCATGATTTGCATATTTGCTATCTTCATTTTCTTGATCACCCTTTTTTCTTGAAATTACTTGCGAAGTTCCAGTTTTTCCGGCAACCTTAAAATTGTCATCATTTAATCTTTGATAAAATGCCGTACCACCCTTTTCATTAACAACTTTAAACATACCCTCTTTAACCAACTCAATATGATGATCATTTTCTACAATTTTATTTTTTGAAGACAGAATATTTTTTTTAACAAAATGTGGCTTCACAAAATAGCCGCCGTTTGCTATAGAGCTAGTAGCAGTAACCATCTGCATTGGCGTTGCCAGTAAGAAACCTTGGCCAATCGCAGCATTTAAAGTATCGCCTCCAACCCAACTACTTCCAACCACTCTTTGCTTCCATGCAAAATCTGGAATATTTCCTGAATTCTCCCCCTGCAATATTAATCCTAAATTTTGCCCATAACCAAATTTCCTTGCCGTAGTAGCAAATTTTTTATATCCCAGTTTATTAGCAATTTCAAAAAAATATATATTGCATGAATGCTTGATAGCACCTACTAGATCTAATGTACCATGACCAGTTTTTTTCCAACAATAAAACTTTCTGCCTCCCAACTTATAATATCCTCGGCATTTATGTTTAGTTTTAGGATCAAATCCAGACTCAAGCGCAGCCAAAGCAACCATTAATTTAAAAGTTGATCCAGGAGGATATATCGCAGCAATTGGTCGATTATTTAATGGCCTCTCAACATCTGAATTAAGCTGCTGCCAATAATCTATAGAAGCTCCTTCAACAAAATTATTAATATCAAAAGAAGGGCTAGAATTATAAGATAATATTTGGCCATCTCTGACATCCATCACCACTGCAGAAGCAACTAACCCAGAAAGTCGATCATGTACAAAATTTTGTAAACCAAAATCGATTGTAGTATTTATATTTTCTCCAGCCTTTGGATTCTTTTGGGATAAAGTTCTAATTGGTATATCCTTAGAATTAACTTCAACATATTTAATGCCATACTGACCACGCAAATAATCATCGTAGGATTTTTCTAGACCAGACTTACCCACTCTAAAATCTGGATGCATGTACAAAGCCTCTTCTTTATCATTAATTTCACTTTCAGCTGGCAGTGAAACATATCCCAAAAAATGTGCCGTTGCCTCAGGATATTTATAGGTTCTGATAACACCACTTTCAATCGATATTCCTGGTAAATTATGATGATTACTTTCAACTCTTGCCAAATCATCCCAACGCAAATTATCAATTAATGATACAACGCTTTTATGGCTAGATCTTTGCAACCTATTGAGAAATATTTTTTTATTCTCATCTTTAAGATCCAAAATAACTGATAGTTTTTCAACAATTGATTTGAATTCTCTTTTTTCATCTAAATATAAAAGTAGACGGTAGCTATCTTTGTTTTCGGTAAGTGCCACGCCATTTTTGTCAAAAATATTGCCTCGCGGAGCTGGAATCATAACAGTTTTAATCCTATTGCTGTCAGATTGAATAGCGTAATCCTTATGTTTAAAAAGTTGTAAATATGATAAACGAGATAGTAATATTCCAGAAAGACTGGCATGAGCTGAAGCCAGAATAAGAGCGCGACGATTAAATATTTTATTTTTTCTGATATCACGCAACATTGCAGTTAGCTTTTAATTAAAATTTCTTAAAACCTTAAACGAAACATAATCAAAAAATCTATGCATAATAAAGTAGAAAATAACTGAAATAAACCAGTTTGTTATTGGCCATAAAATACTAAAAAAATCACCATAAAAAGATGATAGAATAAACCACTTTATCAACAAAAATAGGATAGAAAAAATTGCAAACTGATACCAAATATGAACAAAATTATCCCTAATAATTAAGCGCTCATTTAAAATGAGAAAAAATTTCACTAGAAAAATATTCAAAAATGATGTTACACCCAAAATATTATTGGTAATAGAATCATTCCATAAACCTATAAGAAATAAAAACCAAATTGGAAATATCTGACGGTATATTGAAAAGTAGAATACCGCCATCAGATCAATCATTGGCACAATCTGCAAGAAATCTGCAAACCTAAAATAAAGTAAGTTGGTTATGACAAAAAAAATTGTCATCAAATAGATCAATAACCTTCCAAACAAAGACTCTTCTTTCATTATTTTAAATATTTATTCGACCCTAATTTCGCTTTTTAATATTATTAACCCAAGCGTTAAATAGGAAACATATTTTTAGAATAATTTTAAAAAGATGTTTAAGACTTGTTTCAACTATTTAATGATCGGGTTAATACATAAATTATTTAGAGCACAAATTGGATTTTGATTTTGCCATATATAAGATACAACTGCTAAAAAATCAGCACCATTATTTACTAAATGATGGTAATTATCATTATTTATTCCACCAATGGCAACAACTGGCAATGATGATTGTAAGTTAAATTCTTTGATTATAGATAGCTTAGGAAAAGCTATAGCCCGTTTTGTCTGAGTCGGAAAAAAAGCTCCAAATGAAACATAGCTAGCTCCAAATCTTTCAGCATCTAAGGCTAGCGATAAAGAATCATAACAACTAACTCCCAATATAAAATCTTTGGGCAATTTAAAAAATTTTCGCAAGTTAATTTTGGTTGTTGCTAAATTAAGATCCAATTCAAATAAATCTTGCTGACCAATGTGAACTCCATCAAAACCACTTTCAAGGGCCAATTGCAAATTATCATTCAAGATAAACAAGCAATTGTGCTCTTGGCAAATAGTATTAATTTCTAAAGCAATTTTTTTAAGTTCTAAAAAATGATAATCTTTAAGACGTAACTGAAATACTCTTACTAGCCCTGTTTTTAAAAGATTAGTTAGTTCTTTTTTAAAGCTAACAATTTCAATCTTAGGAGGCGATATAAGATATATTTTTGACACCACTAACAATATTTAACATTAGCATCAAATTTTGTAGTTTCAAATTTTGTAATTTCTTTTTGGCCAGCAATATCTTGCCTATATTCAAGACCAGTTTTTGCTATAAAAGAATCGATAATTTGATTTAACTTGTCAGAAGAGCTTACTATATCTTCTCCAACTAAAGATAATGCCACTACTCTTGAAGAAGAAACGGTTTCATAATCAAACTCACTATCTGATTTTTTTGCCGCCGAAAAGTAAACATCAATTCCTAAATCTTTAATCTTTTTAACATCTAAGTTGAATTTTACCTGCGCACCTTTATTAGGATACTCTTTGGTGACTAAATATTTTACAACACTTGCCTTGCTGAGAAATTTAAAGTCTTTCGCAAATAAGCGCTTTTGATAAATAGCTTCAAGCAAATTTGCAAAGGAGTCATCAATGAGCGATAAAACATTAACCCCCTCAGGATCGCCAAATCTAGCATTAAATTCCATGAATTTAATACCATATTCTGTTAAGAAAAAGCCACCATTTAGTACGCCATTAAAATGAATTTTTTGCGCTTTAAAATAATCAATAACTGACCTTAAAATTTGACAACAATCATCAAAATCTTTGTTAGTCATAAATGGCAAGGTTTTTGATTTTGCCGTGAAGCAACCCATTCCACCAGTTCCAGGACCTTTATCATCATTGTAGCGATAAGGATAGTCATATGTTGCTGGCGCAAAAATAATCTCATCACCATCAGTAATTGCCATTATGGTAAATTCAAAACCTAGTAACTTTTCGGTTAATAATATTTTAGCATCATCTTTTAAAAGAGACTGAATATACTCTTTTACCTCTTGTATATTTTTAAGATGCTCTCCCATAACCTTAACACCCTTGCCACCAGTTAAACCTTGTGGCTTAACCACCAAATCACAACCCTTAAAAAATCCAATTGCATCATCAATTTGTGAACTTTTTTCAATCACTTGATATTTTGGACAAAATTGCGGAGTAATTTTTTTAACAACATCAATTGAGTAAATCTTATCCCACTCAATTCTTGCACCTTCTTTAGTTGGGCCAATAGCTTTAACATTTTTAGCTAATAATTTATCCACAACGCCACTAGCTAAAGGATTATCTGAATTTACAAAAACATAATCAATATTATTTTTTATGGCAAAGTCAGCTATAAAATCACCATCATTAATATCGCCAATTATAAATTGACCATTATTTTTTTTAATGGCCTCAACTATGGTAGGATTTGGATGAGCCATAACAGCATAAACCACAGAATCATACGCTAACTTATCAGCAAATATAGCTTCTCTTGCGCCGTTACCTATAACTAAAAAGCTTTTCATAATTAGCTATTTTTTTCTTCTAAAAAATGCAGGTACATTAATAATATCATCATCAATAGATTCCTTATCGATAAAATTATTATCATTACTCATAATTCTTGAATCAAAGAATATCTTTTCTTCATTTTCTTCAGATGGGTTTGATCTAGAATCCTGACTACTGTTAAAAACCGAATCGCTTGCAATGATTTCTTGGCCCCCAGAGCCCTTTGGTTTATCCTGATTAAATTCTCTATCTTGACTCACCCGATCATTCTTTTGTGAATCATTATTTTTTGATTTTAAATTATTCATAAAACGAAATAATTTAAACCCTCCTCCTGAGTCACCAACTTCTGATTTTACATCCTTTTTAATATTGACTTCTTTAACTCTTTTATTTTCATTAGTAAAGTCATCTAAATTCCTATCCTTTTCTTCAAAAATCGATTTACTAAAAATATTATCTTCTACAATTAATCTTGAATCTTTAGCAATAAAATCTTCTAGATCTATTTGAGTATTTTCACTATACTCTTTATTTTGCATATTATTGGCAAATTTAAATTCTTCATCTTGCAAGCTATCTTCTATATCTAGATCTGAAATACCGTTTGCCAAGTCAAGGTCCATATCAATTTTAGATGAGATGTTCTCTTGATGGATTTCTTTTTCATCAATATTATTTTTAGTTAGATGACCTTGATATTGTGCACTTTTTTGAGAATTTGGCACCTTGTAATCCTTAAAAAAGCTATCACTTTCAATGCCAGTTGCCACAACTGAAACCCTAATAGATCCCTTCATATTTTCATCAAAAGCTGTTCCAAAAATTATATTTGCTTTTGGATCAACTTCTTTTTTAATTGCAGTTACTGCCGAATCAGCTTCAAATAAAGTCATATCAGGACCTCCTGTCATATTTACTAACACTCCTTTAGCACCCTTTATTGAAACATCGTCTAATAGTGGATTTGAAATCGCCTCCTCACAAGCTATAATCGCTCTATTTTCGCCAGAAGCTTCCCCTGTTCCCATCATAGCCTTGCCCATTTTGGTCATAACAGTTCTAATATCAGCAAAATCTAGATTAACAATACCAGGAATTGTTATTAAATCTGTAACACCCCTAACTCCAGCATGAAGAACAGCGTCTGCCATTTTAAAAGCAGCTTCAAAAGTTGTTTGTTCATTAGAAACTCTAAAAAGATTTTGATTTGGAATGACAATTAAAGTATCAACATGCTTTTTTAACTCTTCAACACCCTCCTCAGCAACTTCCATTCGATGGCTTCCTTCAAAATAAAAAGGTTTGGTAACAACGCCAACTGTTAAAATATTTTGTTCACGGGCTAATTTTGCAATTACTGGAGCAGCTCCGGTTCCAGTACCACCACCCATTCCAGCTGAAATAAAAACCATATTAGCTCCACTAAGATATTTTTTTATATCTTCAATATTTTCTTCAGCAGCATCTCGCCCCTTTTCAGGAAACGATCCCGCCCCAAGACCTTTGGTTGTTGATACACCTAACTGAATTTTGTTAGTTGCTAAAGAATTTTCTAATGATTGTGAGTCAGTATTAGCGGCAACAAATTCAACACCTTGCAAATCAGAGCTAATCATATTATTTATAGCATTACCTCCAGCCCCGCCAACACCAAAAATAACAATTTTTGGTTTTGTTAGAAAGTTTTTATTGTCTTGTGAAGAATTTTCACTCATAAAAAGTTACTTTTTTAGTTTTAGATAATTTTATTAAGACTTGTTTAAATTTCTAATCAAGCAAGATTTTATAATTTCATCATCATATTCAACTTTAATCTTACCAGCTTTTTGATCAACCAAAAACTCTATAAAGTTAAAAATATTTCTCGCATACAGCTTACTACAATCGCTAGCAACTCTTGATGGATAATTTTCATAACCAACAATTTTTACTCCATTTACCTCAACTATTTTGCCTAATTTAGTAAGCTCACAGTTTCCACCATTAACAGCTGCTAAATCAATTATTATTGAACCTGAAGACATTGAATTAACCATTTTTTTAGTAATCAATGTTGGCGCCTTTTTACCTGGAATAAGAGCGGTTGTAATAACAATATCTTGCTTTTTAATAGTCTCTTCAAGCAATGCCTGCTGCTTCTTTTTGTAATCATCACTCATTTCTTGAGCATAAACGCCATCAACTTTCTCTTCAGATTTAACTTCGATAAATTTTGCCCCAAGACTTTCAACTTGCTCTTTTGCAGAAGTTCTTACGTCAAATGCACAAACTACCCCTCCTAATCTTTTGGCAGTTGCAATTGCTTGCAAACCTGCAACTCCAGCACCTAAAATCATAAATTTTGCAGCAGAAATTGTTCCGGCAGCAGTCATTAACATGGGTACAGCTTTTTGCATTTCATAAACACCATCGATCACTGCTCGATAGCCAGCCAAGTTGCTTTGTGAAGATAACACATCCATTGACTGAGCGCGAGTTATTCTTGGCAAAAGCTCCATCGCAAAAGCATCAACTTTACTTGCACCAATTTTTTTAGCTAAATCTTTTCTAATAAATGGATTAAATAACGCTGGAAAGACTAGACCATCTTTAGCTTTAGATAAATCAATTTCAATATTTTGCACAGCTACTAAAATATCAATTTCGCCAATAACTTTTGTAGTGTCACCGACTATTTTTGCCCCACTTTCTTCAAATTCTTTATCGCTGATACCAATATTCAGTCCTGCAGACTTTTCAACCATAACTTCAATACCTATCTTTTGGTATTTTTTTACTATGTCTGGAGTGATAGCAACTCTTTTTTCATTTTTATCAACCTCTTTTAAGGCAAGTAGTTTCATGATTAATAGACTTTAAATGTTTTAATATTTAAAAATTTAAGTTTTTATATTAAAGGTTTTAACCTATTTAAGGCTACTACAAAAACTGATAAATCAGGATTTGGTTGTAATTCTAGATCGCTAATAAAGTTATCATAACGATCAACTGCAAATTTAGCGCTACTAATCCAACTATCAACTGAATCGATCTTACATGAGTCTTTATTTTCACAGCCACATTCTACAACATTCTTAGCAATCATCATTTGATAAAAATATAATTCATCAAGCACTGATTTTGAAGATAGTTTTTGCCAGTAATTTTCTGGTACCAATTTAGCAACCTTACTACGCAATCTTTTAAGATAAAATCTTGTGCCTATTTCAAAATAAATTTTTGAAATTGATTTGAGGCTAAAATTAGATTTGGATGAAATTTCACCTATATCAAAAGCCGAAGCTATAGGATCCATGGCAGCTATCTTTTTAGCCAATTCATGCGGAACTTTATTCTGCGTTAGATTCTTAACCTTATCATCAAAATCTTGTTTAGAATCATGAGCTAGAACCTCAGTTAAAAATCCGAATAATTCATCAGCTGTCTTTTTATATTTAGCAACTTCCTGATTAATTTTATTTTTATTTTGACGCTTCAAAAGCCACTTAATTGATCTTTCCAAAAGCTTAGTTGAAGCTAAGAACATTTCAGTTAGCACTTCAAAATTAACCTTACCACTTAACTTCTCAATATTATTCCAAATATCATGCAATTCGAAAGCTTCCAAAGCAATTATAAAACTTCTGACAATTTCATCAATTCCAAAACCAGTCTCTTGACTAATTTGATCAATAAAAATAATACCAGATCTATCAATAACCATATTTGTTATTTGAGTCGAAATTATTTCATTTTTTAGTTGATGATTAGAAATTTCTTTAACAAATTTCTGATGCATGGCTTTTGGGAAGTAGTCAAATAGGTATTTTGTAAAATAATCATCTTTAATTAAATTAGATGACAATAACTTGTTATAAATATCCATTTTTGCATATGACAACATAACGCACAATTCTGGCCTTGTCATACCAATCCTTTCTATTTGACGACGATTTATCTCCTTAATCGATGGCAAAAATTCAATTTCACGATTTAATAAACCGTTTTTTTCTAACCTATCTAAGAATTTTGCTTGATCTCCTAATGAAATATAGCCAAGGGAGCTTGAAATAGAAATAGCCTGAGTTTGCATTTTATTGTCATTTAACACCAAATGCGAGACCTCGTCAGTCATTTCTCCAAGAATTTTATTTCTTGCATCTAGATTTATTGAACCATTAGCCATAGCTTGACTAAAGGCAATTTTAATATTTACTTCGTGATCCGAACAATCAACTCCAGCAGAGTTATCCATGGCATCGGTATTGATTCGACCACCATTAAGAGCATACTCAATTCTACCAAGTTGAGTGAAGCCAAGATTTCCACCCTCTCCTACAGTTTTACAACGAAGTTCATTACCATTAATTCTGAGTTGATCATTAGCTCTATCACCAGCATCTAAATGGGATTCAGAGCTTGCTTTGACATAAGTTCCTATGCCACCATTCCATAATAAATCAACCGGAGCTTTGAGGATTGCTTTTATTAAATCATTAGGAGCCATTTCGCCCTCATTAATATCAAGAATTTTAGCCATTTGCGATGACACTTTAATTGATTTTGCTGATCTTTCAAAAATTCCACCACCTTGCGATATTAAAGATTTGTCATAATCCATCCAAGTAGATCTTTCAAGATTAAAAATTCTTTTACGCTCTTTAAATGAAGTTGTAGAATCTGGATTCGGATCCAAAAATATATGCATGTGGTTAAATGCCGCTACTAGCTTAATATGCTTTGAAAGCAACATACCATTGCCAAAAACATCACCCATTAAATCACCAATTCCAACGCAAGTAAAATCTTCACTTTGAGAATCTCGACCCATTTCTTGAAAATGTCTCATCACCGAAACCCACGCACCTTTGGCAGTTATTCCCATTTTTTTATGATCATAACCGTTTGAACCTCCAGAAGCAAATGCATCGCCAAGCCAAAAATTATATTCAGCTGAAATTGAATTTGCTATATCTGAAAAAGTTGCCGTTCCTTTATCAGCAGCAACTACAAAATATGGATCCTTACCGTCATAAATGATAGTATTTTGCGGGTGAATAACCTTACCATTCACAACATTATCAGTTATATCCAAGGCACCTCTCAAGAATGTTTTATAACATTTTATACCATTTTCCTGAATTTCTTTGCGATCGAGACCTACAATGTTCTTCTTCACAACAAAACCACCTTTAGATCCAACCGGAACTATCACTGCATTTTTAGTCATCTGCGCCTTCATCAAACCTAAAACTTCTGTACGGTAATCTTGAGCTCTATCAGACCACCTCAACCCTCCTCGAGCTACCATTCCACCCCTTAAGTGTATTGCCTCAAATTCACTAGAATAAACAAATATTTCAGCATAAGGTCTTGGCAATGGTAAGTTTGGAACCTTGTTAGAATCAAATTTAAATGATACATAACCCTTAAAACCACTTTCCTTTGAAGGCTGATAATAATTGGTACGAAGGGTTGCTTGAATACAGCCAAAGAAGCTTGAAATTATAGTATCTTCATTTGCATCAGAAACTTTAGTTAGCTGTATCTTAATTTTTTCTAAAAGCTCTGCTATTTTTAAAACCCTATCATCATGCTTTAAGTTTAAATAAGGATTAAATTTAATTTCAAAAAGCCTAACGATATTACTAGTAATTTCATGATATTTTACCAAGACATCAGCAATGTAAGTTGTTTTATGCTTGATATTGGTTTGCGAAATATATCTAGTATATGCTCTAAGCATATAAATTTGCTTCCAATGCAAGTTGGCAACTGTAAGCAATCTATTTAACTCGCCATGTTCAGTAACATTTTTGCAAATTAGGCTCATTGTCTTTTCAAAATTGAGTCTAAATTTAGGAGAAAACTTTTGCCCTTTGCTACTTAATCTTAAGTGGAAATAGTTAATCCATACCATTTTCCTTTCCCGAACCCTTCCATCTTGATTAATTTCGATAGGATAAGTATGCTCTTTGATGATTTCAAAACCAAAACTATCCAGAACTGGCATAATTTTTGATAGTGAAATTTCTTCTTTTGGATTATAGATTTTAAACTCCACTACCTCTTCTGGCAAAGCTGGAATATCTTTAAAGAACTTAAATAACAAAGTATCTTTTTCTAAACATTGTTCGATTAACTGAATATCAACAGCAGCTCGACGTGGACTAAATCTATTTTTGTAGCTAACTGAGAAAGCATTTTTATATCTAGCAAAAATATCAAGATAGCCACCATCACTAAAAGCTGATTTTACAGTATCAAGCAGATCATCCGACCATACTCTTGTCATTCGATCGATTTCTTCCTCAACTTTCAATTCATTAACATTTGGTATATCGTTATTCGTTCTAATTATAATATGAATTCTTACTAAATTTGTATCATTAATTTGTACAAAGAAATCTGCAACTTCTCCATTATAAGTTTTGGCAAGATATGCTCTGATTTTGGCTCTTAAATCAGAATTACTTCGATCTTTTGGTGTAAAAATAAGACAACTTACAAAGCGAGCAAATTTATCTTCTCGCGCAAAAAATTTAACTTTTGATCGACCACAAATTGAGACAATTCCAATTGCATTTTTTAAAAGATCTTTATGACTTATTTGAAATAATTCATCTCTTGGATAAAATTCTAAAACTGTAACCAAATCTTTGTAATTGTGACTTCCTTTAATATATCCGGACTCTTGGATCACTTTTTCTACCTTGCGCCTAACCAGAGGAATATTTGTTACTGACTGATTGTATGCCGAGGAGGTAAACAAACCTATAATTCGATACTCTCCAATAACATTGCCATTGCCATCAAATTTCTGAACTCTTACTCTTTCAGCGTTAGCAATGCGATGAACTTTTGAACGATAGCGAGATTTTAATATCTCTAAAACATAAGGACTTTTTACTGAATCTTCAATTTCTCTAGGTGTAGAGTTAATCACCCCAGGTCTCATCTCATCATATTGAGAACAAAAAACTCCCGACTCAGCATTTTTAATACCCTTCAAGGAATATGATCCATCTTTTTCCTTATTTATATCAAATTCTTTGACACCAAGCAGTACAAAATTTCCCTTAACTAACCAATCAATAAAATCTTTTATCTCTGCTAGCTTTTCCTTTTTTACAATTGATTGTGCGCCTTGTAAAGTATTGATTGACTCAACAACTGCTTTCGACATTTTTACCCAATCAGCGACAACCAAATTAATAGTTTCAATCAACTGCTTCAGGCCATTGGTTAAAAAATCAATCTCTTGTTGACTAGAAATTTTATTTAGATGAAGTTGAATTACCGACTCATTTCTATCTTTACCTTCATATGAAATTTCTTGCAGAGATCCATCATTTTTGCGCACCGCATTGTAAGTAGGATGCAAAACATTTTTAATTTCGATAGAATGCTTATCAAGATAAGCAACAATAGAATCAACCAAGAACGGAATATCTTTGTTAACAAAATCAATATATGTAAAATGAGACTCAAAACCATTTTCCTTTATTGAAGGATTGTAGATGCGATGTTTGGAACCATTATAACCTTTTTGCGATATAAACTCAAAACAGGATAATACTGAATTAAAGCAATCTTCATCACTATAGCTAGTAAAGTCTAGAGGGTTAACTTCTCGAAAAAAATTACTTGCAAAGACTTCAAAATTAGCTTTGTCAAAGCCAGCTTTGAATTTATAGCTATTGCTAATATTTTTAATTCTATCGATTATTGTTAACATAAATTAACTAATGTGAGATTAAAATTGCTACAAGTTGCATTCCTTCTAGCTTTGGTCCATATTCTGTTTTAGCAAATTCTGCGGTTTCGGCAAGAATATTATTCATCATTTCTTCAGCAATTTCACGATGAGTAATTTCCCTACCCTTCATACGAATCGAGATTTTAACTTTACATCCTTTTTCAATAAATTCTTTAGCATGCTTAATTTTTACATCGTAATCACCTTTGCCTATATTAATCGTCATCTTTAATTCCTTAGTCTCAACTACTTTTTGCTTCTTTTTGGCTTCAGATGATTTTTTTTGTAATTCATATTTCATCTTACCAAAATTAGCAATTTTACAAACTGGAGGATTTGAATTTGGCGAAACCTCAACCAAGTCAAGACCAACTTCTTCAGCTTTTAATATTGCCTCAGAAACTGTAAGAACACCCAAAACGTTGCCATCTTGGTCAACAATTCTAGCCTCTTTGGCATCTATTTCATGATTTACTCTGTATGGATTTTGATTATCTTTACTAGAAAATGGTTTGTTTGTTTTCACAAATTAAATTTAAATTTAAGTTTAAGTTTAGCCTTAGATATGCTTCATCAAATACCAAGACTTTAGATTATTGTTAACATAATAGTCACAAATAATAAATAAATAAAGCATTATTAATATTATACCAAAATTCATCTTTAATCACACATTTGGATTTTGTCTATTTAGTCTAAAATTTAAGAGAAAAACCTTGTATATATCCTGATACACGTAATTTTTCTCTTAAGCTTGATCCTTAAAAATCCTTTATCCAAATGTACCATTAAAATTTATCTTGGCATTACTCTATTCTTTATTTTTTAAAGTCAAAGGGTACAGTATAGAATAATATTTATTAGCAAACCATTAAAGTAAATTAGGTCAATAAATTAGTTTGCCAATTGTACAAAATTAAATTGTTTGTTTACTAAAATTGCAAGTAGTTGCTGGTAATATTTATCATTATGTCTGACCATCGATCGCGGCTTGTGAAAATTCTAAAATTATTTCTTGCCATATTTCATACTTCTCCAATGGCAAACCTCTTAACGGATTACACATTTCAAGTGCCATCTTTGCATTTTCCACAGAAGCAGCAAAATCTTCTTGGTTTTGCTCCTTATATTTAATCATCTCTTCTAATTCATTGATATCAGACTTAATATAGCCATTTTGATCTATATTAATTTTAACTAAAATCTTTTCTTTGCTTTTAACTTCACTTTTGGCAATAGCTCTTTGAAAACAGCTCTTAATCTGTGAGTATAAATTAAATTTTTCTCGGTTTGAAAGATTAAGTCCAGAAATAGATTTTTGCGCCAATTGAAATTCCTTTTCTTCTATCTTTTTTTTAAGATTCTCTTTTTTTATAAGCTCAGCCTTTTGCTCTTGCTGTTTTGGAGTTTCTTGCACTGGCTGGCTTTGATTATTATCTGCTACGATACTATCAATTTTTGACAAAGTTTTTTGGATATTTTTATCCTTTTTTGAATTATCGACCTTATTTTGTAAATCAGACTTTTCTTTTTTTGCAATCTTCTTTTTTGACTGTCTTACAGCCGCAGGCAGAGGAGCTTTTAACAAGGACTTTTTGATTTCTTCGACTTTAGTTTTTTTGTTATTATCTTTTGGTTTGGACTTAACCTCTTCAGGCTTTTGCTCTTTAGGTTTTTCTTCTTTATTTATTTGATTTTCTTCAGGTTTTTTTATTAAAGAATCGTGGGATTGATCTTCTTGAGCAAAGCTTAGTAACCCCAAATCCTTAACTTCAATTTTGACATGCAGTTTTTCGTTTTGATCATATTGTCTTTTGCTTAAGTTAAAGACAAAAATCAAATATAAAGCCAAAATCAAATGCAATAAAACTGAATATATTATGCTTTTTGACACTGCCGATATATAATAATTTTACTATTTATTCAAATTATAAACCATATCATACCAAATCCCATCTATAATTCCATATAACTACTTCGTCTTTTTAGTTAAAAATATTTTGTATCTATATGGAATTATAGATGGGATTTGGTATCACTTAATTTCTGTAACCAGGACAATTTGATTAAAGCCTGCCAAGTTAACATCTTTGATAATTTGCATGACATTGCCGTAGCCATTTTTTTTGTCAGCTTTAATATATATTTTGGCCTTGTAATTTTTAGAAGTTTTTTGCTGTAAACTATAAATCAAAGAACCTTTTTTAATTCTTTCTTCGCCAATATATAATTCACCACCACTTCTTATTGATATTGTTATAGAGTTATCTTTGTTATCATCAGAATCTTTTGCAACACCCTCTGGCAAGTCAACATTTAAACCGCCAGTTACAATTGGTGCTGTTACCATGAAAATTATAAGTAGCACCAATAACACATCAACAAACGGTGTTATATTTATATCACTAATCGCATTATTTCGATACCTAGTTCTGTTATTACCATAATTAATAATCATTATTCCAGCAATTATTTGGTTTTTAAAATAAATAAATCGTCATCTATATCAGTTACTAGATCAAGATTTTTTAAACTAACATTCACTACATCATCCAAATCATTTCTAACCTCCATTTGTAAGAAACTCACCGGATTTAGATTAAAAACTATACTAAACTTTCCCGATTCTCTATTATTTTTCTTTGCTAAAGTTACTTTTATCAAATTCCGCTCCTTTTCAACTTCAAGCAAATCAATATCTCTGGCTGAAAACGAAATGTTTTTTCTAGTTAAAAAAGATGCAGGAGTTGTATTAGTTCTAAGATTAGATATTTCTTCTAACTCAACATCGTAATAAGATAAAACTGGACCATTTACAACAATTACAATGGCCGGATCGGTATCGTATCGTACCCTCATTTTTCCGGGTCTTGATAGATAAAATTTTCCGGTATTAACTGCACCTTGTGAAGTAATTTGCCTAAAATCCGCTGTTAAATTTTTGATATTGTTGAGATAGCTCTCAACCGTCGCTAACTCATTTGAATATTTAGCTAACAAATCATCTTTTGTATCACTTGCTTCAGCACTAAATGCTAAAAAAAAAGCTACATGACTCATCAGAGCCATGTAGCAAATTTTACTCAAAATTTTAACAATAAATCTAGTCACTATTTATCTTTATCGTAATAAACCTTTTTATCAAGGCCATTTTCTGATGCATCAACCATTAGAGTAATAGCACTGTCGCCAGTAATATTGATAGTAGTTCTAACCATATCAAGAAGCCTATCAACCCCTAAAATTATACCAATACCTTCAACTGGCAAACCAACTGAAGATAAAACCATACCCATAAAAATAATTGAACCACTCGGAATTCCAGCAGCACCAATCGAACCCAAAGTACAGGTTAAAATTAACATCATATAGTTATGGAATGTCAAATCAATGCCATAAGCCTGCGCAAAGAATAATGCACAAATACCAAGATAAATTGCCGTTCCATCCATATTTATACAAACTCCTAAAGGCATTAAGAAATTTGAATTAGTTTTTGAAACGCCCATTCTATTTTGTAATTGCTCCATTGCAGTTGACAAGGTAGCCTTACTACTACTAGTTGCAAAAGCAATTGACTGCGTAAATAGAATTTTTTTGTAAAAAGGCATAGGTGAGACACGAGCAAATATTGCCAACATAAAACCAAAAACCACATATTGGAACACGCAAGCAACTAATACAGTAATTATTAACTTGCCCAAAGCCATTAAAATATCTGTACCCTGTGTACCAACAACCCATGCGATAAAACCAAAGACACCTAATGGAGCTAACCTTATTATCATCTCAATCATTTTGAAAGAAACTTGAGCCGCAGAATGAATAACTTCTTTAACTGGACGAGCTTTTTCACCAACAATATTGATAGTAATACCAGTAAAAATTGAGAAAATAATTATTTGAAGAAACTTACCTTCGGCCATTGATTTAATAGGATTAGTAGGTATCAATGCCACCAAAAAATCAATCATCGAAGGTGGAGCAACCTGAGCAACAGCAGCCACTTTGTCCGCATTCTCATTTGGTATAATATTTAAATCAACTCCAGCACCTGGTTCAAAAATTAAGCCAGCAGCTAAACCAATAAAAACAGCAAACATAGCTGTTAAAAGATAAGTACTAAAACCCTTAATACCAACTCTAGTAAAATTCCCTTCATCTTCCATTGAAGTAATACCAGAAAGAATTGCAAAGAAAATAAGTGGCACAATAATCATTTTAATCAGATTTATGAAAATTGTTCCAAATATTTTTAAACTTTCAGATTCTTCCCCCAAATACAAACCTGCGGCAACGCCTAAAAAAAGACCTATTAAAACTTGTTTCCACAATCTTAAATTGATAAAATATCTTATTAAATTTTTTATTGAATTGGCAAAATCTCCTAAAATTTTCATAATTTAAATTATTTGGTTTAGTTGATATATGTTGTGACTTTATTTGCAAATTAGCTTGGTAAAATTTACTGCAGAATGCTTTTTTGTTGTAAAAAGTGTAATATCAGATGGATATTTAACCAAAGTCTTAACTTTTCTACAAATTATAGTTCAATGCAAAAAAGCAGTATCAAAGTCACAAAAAGGCCTGCGCCTTCTATTTAGGGTTTATGAGGTCAGAAAACCAGTCATAAAATAATTTTTTAGCTTACAACTCAAATTGCGTAATTTCTTAAAAAATTATAACATTAACACTCAAAAGTAAAAATTATGAAGAAATAATAATTTATATCTCAAAGCTCTTTCTAGAGGCTTTTAAACTGATTTCTAAATCAAAATCTAAATCTACTAATAAGTTTTAAGTCAGACTCAATGTAAAGATTAAATTGTTAATGTCAAAAATTTTTTGCATCTAACCCATGCATCCTTGTTTGACAAGGATGCAATTTTTTGTTATTTTACAATCAAGTTTGGTAAAAATATCCGCTAAAAATTGCTTTACACTTTATAATTACTTTGCTTAGCAACTTATCTTTGCAATTAAACATATCACGCTTGAACAAATTTTGTTGTTTTTTTTAACTAAAAGGCCAAATAATACAGTCAGAATATGCAGTTAAACTAGCTTTATTCTACATTTCTTAATAAATTTTGACTTTTAAAAAAAATATCAGTTATTATTTCTCTGAAAATTTGGATTTTAGTTAAAAATTAATAAAAATCATTTAATTTATGAATAAGAGCTCAGTTGTTACATTAATAGCAATTTTATTAATGCCTTTTTCAGCATTAGCTGCCACTAAATATATATCAATAGGCACAGGAGCTATTACTGGAGTTTACTATCCTTCTGGTGGTGCAATTTGTCGCCTACTAAACAGAGGTCGCAAAGAACATGGTATTAGGTGCTCAGTTGAATCAACTGGTGGATCGGTTTCAAATTTAAATGCAATTCGAAGTGGAGCAATTGATTTTGGCATAGTTCAATCAGATTGGCAATATCAAGCATATAATGGGGCTAATTTTTTTGCAGATCAAAAACCTTTTGAAGAACTAAGATCAGTTTTTTCATTATATACCGAGACTTTTACAATCGCAGTAAAAGAAGATTCACAAATCAACAATCTAGACGACATATTAAACAAAAAAGTAAATTTTGGACCTCTTGGCTCTGGAATGTATGCTACCATGAAGGTTTTAATGGATGTTAAAGGATGGGATCAAGATAGCTTTGAGTCGGTTTCTTACTTGCAGCCATCAGAGCAACCTAAAGCTTTGTGCGAAGGTGAAATCGATGTTATGGTTTATGCGGCAGGTAATCCTAATGGCGTTTTACAAGAAGCAACTCAAGCTTGTAAAGTAAAAATAATCGACATCGACCAAGAAACAATTGACAAGTTAATCAAAGTCAATCCTTTCTATGTAAAATCAGTTATACCAGGAGGAATGTACGCTGGCAACAGTCAAGATATTAATACTTTTGGAGTTATGGCTAGCCTAGTAACTTCTGTTAAAACTGATGATGAAATTGTATATAACCTCATTAAAGCAACTTTTGATAATTTCGATAATTTTAAAACATTGCACCCTGTTTTTGCTTCTCTTGATAAACCAAAAATGGTTAGAGCCGGTAATTCAGCCCCAATTCACCCAGGAGCATTAAGATATTTCAAAGAAGTTGAGCTAATTAAATAGCTCAACTTTCCTTAGCAATTTGCTTTTATTAACTACTCAGCTTTTTGGCATTAGCACCTCCCCTTCTTTTGCAAAGCTTTTATACTAAATCTCATCTATAATTCTATATAGCCTTGTATCTCGGTATACGTGGATAAAGTTTAAATGGTATTATTTCTTGTTTTAAAGGTGAGATTTGTTATTAAATGCATATTGTTGCTAAAAAACACTTAACCAAAGAACCAACCAGTTATAATATAATTTAGCAGCAAGATACAAATTGAAGAAGCAACCACCGCATTAGTGGTGGCTATACCTACGCCTTCAGCGCCTCGATCAGAATTATAACCAAAATAACAACCCATTATTGCAATTACAAATCCAAAAAACGCCGCTTTTACTAAGCCCGAAACAACATCAATCGCCTCTAAGAACTTGATAGTGTTGTTAATATATGGCCCTGCAGAAAATCCTAAAGAATGGACACTTACCAAATAGCCACCCATTACGCCGATAATATCAGCAATTAGCACCAACAAAGGCAGCGAAAAAATAGCTGCAATAACTCTTGGCGCTACCAGATACTTATAAGGATTGGTTGATAAAGTTTTTAGGGCATCAATCTGCTCAGTAACGCGCATTGTGCCAATTTCAGCCGCCATTGAAGCACCAACTCGACCGGCCACCATTAAACCAGCCAAAACTGGTCCCAATTCGCGGGTTATAGAGAGCACAACCACAGTCGCGATCGTACTTTCAGCATTAAATCTTGAAAATCCCGAATAGCTTTGCAAAGCCAAAACCGCACCAGAAAAAATCGCCGTCAAACCAACAACCGGCAAAGATAAATAACCTATTCTCAAAAACTGACGCAAGATTAACTTAGGATAAAATGGTGGCAAAAAGCAATGCTTAATTGATCTAATTACAAACAAGCTAATTCTGCCCAATTTTGCTAGATTAATTAGGGTAAATCGGCCAATTTGTGCTAAAAAATTAAAAATATTCAAAGTTATATTTGATATCATAAATTCACTATAATTAACTTATTGATGTATAATACTAGACTTCATCTTTAATGTTACATTTGGACTTTGTCTTTTTGGTCTAAAATTTAAGAGAAAAACCTTGTAAATATCTGTGATACACTCAATTTTTCTCTTAAATTTAATCCTCAAAAATTCTTTATCCAAATGTACCATTAAAGATGAAGTTTGGTATAAAAGTAATTAGATCATTTAAAAATGAAATCAATTAAACAGCAAGTCAAAGAAATTTGTCAAAATAGCAAAATTGCCAGTCATAAAATTGCTAATCTTAAAACTACAATTAAAAACCAACTTCTTTCTAAAGTTGCCGATCTTTTAGAGCAAAATATTCAAAAAATTATCTCAGCCAACCAAAAAGACTTAATCCAAGCACAAAAAAATAACTTATCTTTAGCCAAGATTGATCGCCTTAAACTTGATGAACCTAGGATTAAATCAATTATTAGCGCCATTCAAGATATTATCAAACTTGATGATCCGATCGGCAAAATTCTTTATGATGTTAAAAAAGATAATGGTTTGCATATTCAAAGAATTTCAACGCCGATTGGTGTTTTGCTCACTATTTATGAATCAAGGCCAAATGTCACTTCTGACGTTGCTGCTCTAGCTCTTAAATCTGGTAATGCAGTAATTCTGCGCTGCGGATCTGATTCAATAAATTCTTCAACAATTATTGCCAATATTTATCGTCAAGCTTTGAAAGAATTTAATATTGATGAAAATTGCATAACTTTGATTAGCAATACTGATCGTGAATATGTTTCGCAACTACTAAAAATGTCAGAATATATTGATGTCGTAATTCCGCGCGGTGGGAAATCACTAATCAAAGCAATTTCAAGTAAAAGCAAAATCCCGCTTTTTAAACATCTTGATGGCAATTGTCATAGTTATATTCATGAATCTTGTAACCTTGAAAAGGCACAAAAAATTGTTTTTAACGCTAAAATGCGTCGCACTGGAATTTGTGGCGCCACTGAATCAATTGTAATTGATCAAAAAATTGCTGATAAAATTTTACCATTAATTTGTGATGATTTAATTAAAGAAAATTGCGAAATTCGTGGCGACAAGTTGGCGCAAAAAATTGATAAAAGAATCAAAAAAGCTAATGATAAAGACTTTGCCACTGAGTTTTTAGATAAAATTGTATCGGTAAAAATTGTTAGAAATATTGATGAAGCGATAAGTCACATCAACAAATATTCTTCAAATCATACCGAAAGCATAATTTGTGAAGATAAATTAGTGTCTCAAAAGTTTTTACAAGAAATTGACTCAGCAATTGTGATGCATAATGCATCCACTCAATTTGCTGATGGTGGCGAGTTTGGCCTTGGCGCTGAAGTTGGCATCTCGACTGGCAAACTACATGCTAGAGGTCCGGTTGGCCTTGAGCAATTAACAATTTACAAATATCACGTGAGTGCCTATTGTGCGATTCGAAAATAACTATAATTCACGACCGCGTTGTTTTCTTCTTAAATCACGATCTTTATTATGAGTTGAAATTCTTGTTCTTGGCTTTGTAGAAACCAAATCTACCTCTTTCTTGTCATCTTTAATTTTTGATTTAGGCTTTTGATCAATTGAATTATCACGTCCTTAGTTTTGTCCTTGATCATTTTTAGACTTGGCGTTTAAATAGTCTGCAATTTGAGTATTACCATGTCTTGATGCGACTGCAGCTAAAGTTTGGCAATTATTATCTTTAAAACTATCATTTTCTACAATACAAAATTGAGCATTAGGATCTACGCCACCTTTTTTAATAACATCTACAAATTTATCAATAGCATCACCTCCTCTTCTGGCTAAAATGAATGATTCATATGTTGCTTTAATTTTAGGATGAAGTTCATCCAAAGCTTCATTGATTTCATTATTGGTTTCATCAACAAGTTGACCATTATACCACATATAACTGAAATTGAATTTAGAACCATTGCTCACAAGATTAAAATTAGTACATTCAAGATTTTTTTTAGTACAAAAACTCACCTGCAACAAATGCTCCAAATAATGCAACCTTCGACAAACTTAAGCTATTATTAAACATGGATAATTAAAAAATTAATTGAAAATATTTTACTTATAGCGAACTATACACCAAAAATAATATTACTGCAATATTTTTTTGTTGCGCTTGACAATTAAAGAAAGACACTAACTCCAATTAAATTTTCTAAATAGAAATGACTAAACCAAATATCGGCATTATTACAGATTGGCATGAAAGTGGTGGCTATTCTAAATTTGAGCATTTCGCTTTAAGAACTCATTATGTTAGAGCGGTTCAATTAACAGGTGGCGTGGCTTGGATAATTCCATATTGCGCCATTGATGAAATTGATCAATATATCTCAAGAATTGATGGCTTGTTAGTTCCAGGTGGTTTTTACAAAACGCCAGATGATTGGTATGTTGAAAACACGCAAACCAGCCCTTATCAACCCTCTCCTAGATTTATTTTTGAAGAAAATTTTATTAAAAAAGCTTTAGAAAAAGATATTTCACTTCTTGGAATTTGTGCCGGCATGCAAGTTTTGGGCGGCGTTTTGGGCTGTAAGTTAACCGGCAATATTCATAAATATTTGCCAAAGGCCTTGCCACATTTTGGTTACCAAGAAAATCATGAGATTATAATTGAGAAAAATAGCTTGTTACACAAAATAACTAACAGTAATAAGATCAGCGTCAATTCTAATCACAATGAAGCTATTGTTAAAATTAGTGACAAGGTCATAATTTCTGCCAAAGCCACAGATGGTTGTATTGAAGCAATTGAGGTTAAAGATAAGAAATTTGCAATTGGTGTGCAATGGCACCCAGATTTTAGTTGTTATCAAAAAGAACAAATCAAAGATTTTAATCCAGATTTTGAATTACTCAAAGAATTTATTAAATCATGCAAATAACTTTTAAAATCCCAGATTATTGGCCAAAATTAAAGATTGGAGATAATGTTAATTTAATTTCGCCATCTTTCGCCTTAAAACTTGGTCAATTGCCAAAAATTAAAGATTTTTTGACTGATTGGGGCTTGAAACCGCAAATTTTTTCATATTCTTCGCTAAACAAAGAAGCATTTCTGGCGCATGCAGATGATCAAAGACTTGCCGAGCTAGAAAATGCTTTTAATGCTAGTGATTGCGATTTTATTTTATCAACTCGCGGTGGCTATGGCTCTGCAAGAATTTTAGATCAATTTCTAGCAAATAAAACCAAACCAAAATTTAAGCTTTTGACTGGTTTTAGCGATATCACTTCTTTGCATTTAGCTTTTAATAATTGCCTTGGCTTTTCTAGTTTGCACTCACCAGTTTTAACAGATATTGCTACAAATCGTATTAACAAAAAATCTATCGAGTTTTTTAGACAAATCATATTTGGTGAGGTTAGTGAATTGAGCTATGATATTAATCAATTAAATCCAGAACTTAAGATTGAAAAACTACCAAAATTACTTGGTGGCAATTTAACTTTAATTCAAACTTCAATTGGAACCAAATGGCAAATCAATAATAGTAGCCAATATTGCATGTTAATTGAAGAAATTGACGAGGAAGCTTATAAAATTGATCGCTCACTTAACCATTTAAAAAATGCTGGAATTTTTAACAATTGCCGAGCAATTTTCTTTGGCGATATGATTGAAAAAGCTGACAGCAATAATCAATATCACTTAAAACGCATCATTACAGAATTTATAAGCGATATAAATATTCCAACTTTTGAAATTAAAAATATTGGTCACGATCAGAATAATCTTGCAATTCCACTTGGTTTAGAACCTGAGTTAAAGGATTTAAGTTAAACTACGCTGTTTAATGGTTTTTAAAATATCTTACCTTAATTTACTTATTTTTTACTAAAATTTTTGTAAATATATCCTAATAACTTTGGGGTGAAAAATAATAACATTTAAATTTTATAACAAACACACTTTAAAAATAACTCTTTATTAAGACCCCTGCAAATCAACTAATTTTGAGGAATTTTTGAGGGAGATTTGATCAGATTAATTGATTAATAATCAATTAATCCATCAAATCGGCAATTATTTTTTAAATTTTAGTGTATCAAGATATACGTGAATTTAAAAAATTAAAATAACCTAACACAAATGACACAGAAATTACAAAGTAATTTCGAGTAATACCATTTCCCATCTTTAATTGGATTTTTAACTAAATATTTTTGAGATTAAAATCAAAGAAAATGAAAGCTGTATATCCATACAACTTGAGGCTTTCTTTGATTTTAAGCCAAAAAGATAAAGTTAAAATCCAACTAATCTCTGCCAATTTTAAAGATGGGAAATGGTATAATTTGCAACTTGCTACAAAAATTAAAAAAATATTTGTAAGTAAAATTACTAAAATTCGTTGATTTGCAGGGGTCTTTTAAGGTTAATAAAATTTTTATTGGTCACTCCTTAAAAAAGTTAACCAAGAAAAAACTTAAATTATTTTTGAGGAATGTTAAGTCATTACCTCGTATTAAAATAAAGGAGTGGCTTTATTGGTGATTATGGTATGTATAAGGTAAAAGATAATTTAGAAACCTTTGCTAACTATACCTAGGGAGTCAAAATTAACCTATCTTGATAAAATTCATATTTTTTGAATTTTCTTAAAAAACTCATCCCCAAAAGTGAAACGCCCATATCAGCACTATTAACTGAAACACGAACATTGCGCATTAAAATTTCACCAAATTCTAAACTATCAAGATTAACACTAGCGCCATAAGACTTGCCATTGGCAGTTTGATAAATTTTGTTAAAAACCAAATTTTCTAAATTTATTCCAACTCTTTTAGCGTCAGCTATATTTAAAACCATATCACTAGCCCCAGTATCAATCATAAATCTAACCTTTTGGCCATTAATTTTGACATCAACATAAAAATGATTATCTTGTGACAAATTAATAATAACTTGCCCCAAATCATTATTTCTAACTTTTGAAGGATAAATTTCGCCAGCAATCCTTTGCCTTAAAGATTCAAATTCAAAGCGATAGCTATATAAAATTATGCAAAATAAAGCGATTCCAGCCCAAGCTCCAATATATTTTAGAGCTTTATTAACTGACATATCTTTACGCATCATAATTTGGCTAGCAATAAAAGTTACAAGTATAACTAAATATAAAATTTCTAGCCAATTATTTGAGTGATTCACAATTTATATATTTTAACTTGTTGCAGCTCCAACTCCTCTGGAAGCAGTAACCAAAGCAGAAGCTGAATTGGCTTTGGTAGCAGAACTTTGCAAAGTTTTAGATTTGGTAATTTCGTGATTAATTACGTCTAAACTTGCTTCAGAAAGTTGTAGTAAATATGTAGCCACATTTTTGGCTGGATTGTCGTCACTAATTGCCACATCTTCAACTTTTCTAACCGAACCTGCTGGATAAAGACTAAAACCTTCAGCACCATTTTTTTGCAATTCCTAACTCAAAATGCTAGCAAATCTTAAGCCATGACCACCTTCGGCTACCACTATTAAATTTGCTTGATCTTACTTATCTTTTAAATCAAAAGCTACTTTAGCAAGGCCAGTTTTGCCAGTGGCTCGGCCTTGATTTTTGTCAGCGATTCCACCATGCGAATAAACATTGCCAGCGATAATTCCAACTTCAGCAAGCTGTTCTTGCGCCAATTTTTGTAGCATTTCCGACTCTTGTGGCCAAGTAAATCTGGATTTTGCTCTTGATATAAATCTTTTAATTTTTGAATAGTTTGTGTTCTTAATTGCACTTTGTGATTGGAATTAAATTCGAAAATATTTGGACTTTCTATGCCTGATGTTTCTTAAGCCACTTCTTTTCTTTTGTTAACAATATCTTGAATTATTGTTTGACTATCTTTATCAGTTTTTTGCACCAACAAATCAACCAACATTGCATCAGGGGCATTTTGTTGCCAATTTTCTTCGCCAATATTATCGGGCCACAAGTCTCTAACGCCAGTTGCTAAATCAATTATTATTTCACTAACATTTACATCTTGCGAAACAAGTTTTTCAATTAAACCTTTAACATAATTTATTCTATTTTGACAACCTTTTTGTGTAGCGCCGTTAATCACAATTCTAAGCTGTTTTTCTGATAGATCTGGAGGCAATTTTGATTCTTCAAAAGCACCAAATTCAGCCATGAGATTGGCAAGATTTATTTGCGATATATTTTCTGCCAAGCCTTCAGGGGTTCTCATATCCCTTCTTTCAACCAAATCACCACCTTCTTTAGCCGGCCTGATATGTTGATAGATTTTTTGTAAATATTTTTGATTAAATTGTTCTAGAGTTGATTCTTCTGATAATATTTGATTGACTTTTGCGTCGTCGATAATTTCAGATTTACTATCTTCTCTAAAGGCGCCAAATAAACCTAGATATTTTATGAAAGCGACTTTTACACCCTCTTTTTCAAAATTAAAACCAGCTTCAAGCTGTTTTTTATTTAGTAAATCACTGATTGTTTCCATGTTTTTAAGAATTTTTATTAATAATAATCACTCTAGATTCTTCACAACCTTCTAAATTATTTTTAATAAAAATTTCGATATGATTTTTTGACAAAAACTCTTGAGCAATTTCTGGCCATTCTATCATACAAATACCATTTTGTAAAGCTTCAAAAAAACCAATATTCTCTAATTCTGCTTTTGATTTTAAACGATAAAGATCAAAATGAAATATTTGCCCTTTTTTGCTATGGTAAGAATAAACTAGATTAAAAGTTGGGCTTGGCACATTTTGCTCTTCATCAAGTAAAGCATTGATAAAATTGCGCGCTAAAAAACTTTTACCCACCCCCAAACTTCCCTTTAAAGCAAAAATATCATTTTTTCGACAATTTTTAGCTAGTTTTTGGGCAAATTCAGCCATTTGAGCTTGAGAATTTATAATCAAACTTTCCATAGCTTAAAACTATATAAGATTAGCTATAAGGAATTATGAGATCCATCACAAAGAACGCCATTTTTGCTTTTTTTGCAATTACAAAAATAAACAAAACCATCTTCCTTGACTTCAAAGGCAACTGACTTCATTAGAGGTTTTCCTTCGCCATCTTTATATTCTTTGTGACTTCCATCGCAAAATGGTTGTTTTTGAGAAAGACCACAAGAACACCAAAAATATTTTTGACCGGCTTTTACCTCAACTTTAGCTGGAGATTTATCAGCAATAACTGGTAGTTTCATAATTTTTAATTAATTAGATTTATTCTTAGCAACACCAACCAACGCTGGTCTTAATAAGCGATCACCAATTTGATATCCCGCTTGAATAACTTGCACCACAGTTCCCTCTTCCTTGTCTGACTCAATTTGTGATAGAGCTTCGTGAAAATTATGATCAAATTGTGAGTTGAGTGGATAAATCCTTTTAACCCCATATTTTTCAAGGGTTTTAACAATTTCTTTTTGCGTCATATCAATAGCTTGCGCATAATTTTTAAGGGCGTCATTTTTAGCAATTTCTTCTCGAGGCGCATGATCATTAGCTAAAAAGAAATTCTCAACAGTAGCCACCAAGTCACCAACAAAATTAGAAATAGCATATTTGGAAGCTTTTTCTAAATCTTCCTTATTTCGACGCCTTAAATTATCTAGCTCTGCTAATAATCTAAGATTTTTTTCATTAAGAGTGGCAATTTCAGTTTTAAGATTAGCCTCAATATCAATTTTAGAAGAATCTTTACTTTGTTGATCTGAATTATTCGAATTATTATCTTGAATTACAGATTCTTCTGGCTGTTTAGAAGGGTGTTTCTGCTGCCATTTACTATTGTTCTTATTGTCTTGATTTTGATGTTTTTGAGTATTTTGTGAATTATTTTTATTATCAGTATTCTCTTTGGACATTAATTTAATTATTATTTTATATTAAGTACTATTATGATTTTTTACTTATTAGACACTGTTAACTAATTATTTTGTTTTAGTTTTTGAGATAGTTTTTAGCGATTTTTTTGCAAAATTTTTAAAAATATCAGGTCATATTTTGAAAAATTTTACAAAAAAAGAGCAAAAACTAGCCAAAATAATAAAATGAAATAATTAGTTAACAGTGTCTAAATCTAGATATGTATCCAAACATAAGTATTCAAGTTTAAAATTTCAAATTTTGATTTAAATTTTAAAAAAAGCTGGCTTTTTAAATAGTAAAAATCTTAGTGTCACAAGATATTGCCTTTAAATTTTGAAACAATAAAATAGATTTAGCATCTATATCACAATTTATTCATATTAAAAATGTCAGAATCAATTATTGAAAAAGCCAGCTATTTAGTGCCAATGGTTGTTGAGCAAACAGCTAAAGGCGAAAGGTCCTACGATATTTATTCAAGACTTTTAAAAGAAAGAATTATCTTTCTTTCTGGACAAGTACATGATCAAGTTTCTTCATTGATAGTTGCTCAATTACTTTTTCTAGAATCAGAAGATCCTAAAAAAGATATTTACTTCTACATAAATTCACCTGGTGGCGTTGTAACCTCGGGTTTAGCAATGTATGATACTATGCAATATATCAAGCCAGATGTCGCTACTTTATGCATTGGTCAAGCAGCATCAATGGGATCTTTATTACTTTGCGCTGGTACTCCTGGCAAAAGATTCTCCTTACCAAATTCACGGGTAATGATCCATCAGCCTTCAGGTGGTTTTCAAGGGCAAGCAACCGATATCGAAATTCATGCTCAAGAAATATTGCAACTTAGAAAAAGATTGAATGGAATTTACGCTAAACATACTGGCCAAAAAATCCCAGCAATTGAAAAAGCCATGGAGCGCGACAATTTCATGTCAGCTGAAAAAGCGAAGGAATTCGGCATTATTGACGAGGTAATTAAAAGTAGATTAGATATTTCTTCAAAAAATTAATTTTAATTTATGACAAACAATAAAGACAAAGAGTTATCTTGTTCATTTTGTGGTAAAACACAAAATGAAGTTAAAAAATTAATTGCCGGCCCAACTGCTCTAATATGCAACGAGTGTATTTCGCTTGGTATGGATATTTTGAAAGATGAGCAAAAAAAATCTCCTTTGAGCAAGAAAAAAGAAGATTTAACTCCCAAAGGTATTTTAAAAATTCTAGACGAGTATATAGTTGGCCAATCTCATGCCAAAAAAGCCTTATCAGTTGCCGTTTATAATCATTACAAAAGAATAGATTCTTTTGGCAATGCAGATAAAGAAAATATTGAGATCAACAAGTCAAATATTTTAATGGTTGGTCCAACTGGTTGTGGCAAAACTCTTTTAGCCCAAACATTGGCTCGCATTATTGATGTTCCTTTCACTATGGCAGATGCTACTTCACTAACTGAAGCTGGCTATGTGGGCGATGATGTTGAAAATATCATAGGTCGTCTATTGCAAATTGCCAATTATGACATAGAAAAAGCGCAAAGAGGTATTGTTTATATTGACGAAATTGATAAAATTGCTCGTAAATCAGACGATCAAGCAAGACGAGATATTTCTGGAGAAGGCGTACAACAAGGCTTGCTTAGAATAATCGAAGGAACCATTGCCTCAGTTCCAACTCAGCCAGGTAGAAAAAGCTCACAACAAGAATATGTTCAAATTGACACTCGCAATATATTGTTTATTTGCGCTGGTGCATTTTGTGGCCTAGAAAAAATCATCGCATCCCGTGGCAAAGGAACTGCTATCGGCTTTGGTGCGGATGTTAGAGAAAAAAATGATGATAGCCGCATGGATATTTTTAGACAAGCTGAGCCTGAAGATTTTATAAAATATGGCATCATCCCAGAGGTTGTTGGCAGATTACCTGTAATTGCTCCACTTGACGACTTAACTGAAGCAGATTTAACTAGAATATTATCTGAACCTAAAAATTCAGTTGTTAAACAATATCAAAAACTTTTTGCCCTAGACAAGGTAGATCTTCAGTTTGATGATGAGGCTTTAGTTGAAATTTCTAGAAAAGCTATTGCTCGTAAAACAGGTGCAAGAGGCTTAAGAGCAATAGTTGAACAAATTTTGCTCGACACCATGTTTGAAATTCCATCTTTAAGCAATGTCAAATCAGCTAGAGTTACTAAAGATTCTGTTTTAAATAATAAACCTTCAAAACTTAAATATTTTACCCAAAAAGAATCTGACTCAAGTGATAATAATAGTACAATTTCAGTTGTTACAAAAGAAAATATCAAAAATAATGCATAGTTTTTATTGCTGAACTTTAGGGAAATTTATTAAAAATTTTCTTAAAATGATTTAAAAATAATAGAATCATTTAGATCTTATGAACATATCATTTAAACTTTATAATTGACCATTTGGCTTCATCTTTTGGCCTAAAGCTTATAAAAAAACTTGAAGTATATCAAGTATATCGGCGTTTTTTATAGTAAGTTTTATTTAATATTTGTCCAAATGATATAAAAGCTTGCTATAAATGTTAAATTATGCTATTATTCGCTAGATTATATATTTATAACCTTTAAATGATAAATAGTATAAAACTTCTATTTTCAGATAAGATATAGTAATTAAAATTAATGACTAAGTTTTTTTATAACATATTGTTATTTTTCTGTCTTACCTTAGTTGTTTCCTGCGACCTCTTTAAAAAAAGTGATGATGTTGAAATCAGGCTAGTGAATCTTGAAGGAAAATCTAGAAAAATGCAAACCAGAGTTCCAGATCTAAATCTTAAAGCTCTAGCTGATCAAGCCAATCTTAAAAATAACAGTAATAATTTTTTGGTTGCTAATAACCAGCAGGCTAATGAACCTAAAAATGAATCTTTACCACAGCCAAATCTTGTTAGAGACAACTCTTACAATAACATAGATTCTCAGCAAAATCAGCAACAAAATCAACAAGATTTTGGTCAGTTTTCTTCTAAAACAGTACAGTATAGCTTTGGACAAGAAGAAAAATTTGAAGAAATACCATCGCAAGTCAGCTACGATCTATCCAAAGATGAAAATAACAAAGAAATTAATGAAGTTACCCCAACAGCTACCAAAAATCCAAACCTTACAAAAAGCAATCCTAGCTCAACCTTATCCAAAAACCCAGACAAAAAAGAGATTTATGTTCAAGTTGGTGCCTTTTCTAATGAAAATAATGCTAAAAACTTCTTAAAATTCATGAAAAAATTTAGTAGTGGTCAAATCGAAAAAAACAAAACCAGTAATGGCTTTATCCATAGAGTATTATTGGGACCAATGGAAAATGTTGATAAAGCCAACAACACCATAAAAGACATCAAAAATTCGGGTCATGATGCAATTCTAATCAGAAAATAGACCACCATATCATGATAGATAATATAGAGTTTATTTTTTATAAAAAAATAATCAGCTTTATTCAAAATAACTTAAAAAATCTAATAGTAATATCTTCTTTACTAATCGCAAATTCATGCAATTCAAAATCTAAAGACATTAATACCTTTTTTATTGAGCAATATGGCGATAAAGTTGCCGAAATCACCAAATATCGAACTCAACCGAAAGAATTAAAAGATAGAGTTTTTTACTTTAAGTCACCCACCAAAGAAGATGTTGAAAAATCATTTAAAAGATCAAGATATAACAAATATCGCTATGTAGATGTTAATCAATTTAATGATGTTGAGGAAGATTATTTAGATGAACAACTTAGACTCGGAGCATTATCGCCAAGAATTTTTGATATTGTATATTTCACCAAAAATCATGGACCATTTATAACCGAAGCTGATCATTTTGCCAATATCAAAATTCCAGAATATGATGCCTACGGTATACCGACTCAATTTAGTTCAAAACCTTATCTTTTAGTTAGTGACAAATCGCTCAAAGATGGAGTTGATTATATTTCTTACCAAAACCATAATTTAAAACATTTAAAACAAAGTAAGCTATTAATTAAAGAAAGAACCAGTCTAAGAAAAAAACAAAGAATGGAAAAACTCCTTGGCAAAGATATTAATTAATACCGTTCTCAAAATTTAGGATTAACTTTGCGAATTAAAACTCTTCTTGCCACACAACTCAAAAAATGCTATACTATGATATGGTCTCAAAAATTTATAAAAGCTTTTGAGAAAAAGGTTTACTTAATTTAATTAATAAATTAACTGATTTTGTGTAAAAGAATTTTACAAACTTATACTATTTTCATAAATTAAGTATATATATATTACAAAATATTTTTGTTTTTAGATTTAGTTATAAAGCGAAGTAATTTCCGCGATATTTCAAGCTTTAGAACTAAAAAATAAAAATAATAAATATGAAGTAATTAGATACTTAATTTATGGAAATAGTATTATTTAATATGAAGATAAAAAAATGATAAAAAATATCAATAAGGCTTTTTCATTAATAGAACTATCAATTGTAATCTTTTAATTATTGGATTATTAGTTGCTGGTATTGTAAAAGGTCAACAGCTTTACCAGAAAACAAAAATTGCTACCGCCAAGAGCGCTAGTGACTTAATCTATACTACTGCTGAAGCTACAGGCTTTCTTGCAGCGCATTATGATGCAATAAACCCAAATGGTTTTGATGGTGGTACAATAGCTGATGGTGATTTAGTTATTAATTGGTATGATATTAAGCCGCCTATAATTGGTGATGCAATTGATCTTACGAGAGCCTTTACTAATATGCTAGAACCCCAATATATCATCAATCAGCTTTAAATGGCCTTCCTGCAATTGAATTTTACACACCAGCTGGCGTTACTGCAGATAAATTATACTTGATGTCTGATGTCATCAATTTTAACAAAATATCTCAACCGCAAGGTTTGACAATTTTTCTTGTCGTAAGGCAGGATCAATCTAGTGGTCAAATTTTTAAATTTACAGATGGTGGAGATACCAACAGAAAATTTATGATTTCAGGCTTACGAGAGCCAATTTTTGCTGCATATCACAACAGTCCATTAAATGGCGATTCACAGGGGTTAGCAGTCCCTGCAGATATCTACCCAAATACAAATCTTTCATTAGATGGCAATAGCTACATTGTTAATCCATATGGTGAGAAAGGTGCGATACTAGCTTTCTCTTTAAATAAAGATAAAACATCCTACAGAGTTAATGGCGGTATATATTTGCAAAATACAACCTCAGTTTCATTCGACACAACATTTAGTGGAACTGATCGTATAAGACTTGGTGAATGGGTCTCCGACACATATATCGGTGAAGTTATAATCTTTAGAAAAGGTCTAAGGAACTCAGAGATTAAGACCATTGAAAGATATCTTGGTCAAAAATGGGGAATTGCGGTTAATCCTCAGTGATTTTACTCTTAAAGTACCAATAAAAGTATAAAAATATTATTAATAACTTGAAAATAGTATTTTATTAATCCACTATATATAGCACTTCCTTAAGTTATACCAAATCCCATCTATAATTCCATATAGATACAAAGTATTTTTAAGGAAAAAATTATTAGAAAATTTAGCCTTGTATCTTGATATACATGACTAAATTTTATGATGATTTTTAACTAAAAAGACGAAGTAGCTATAGCATTTCAAGCTAAGATTGTTACATTATAAAGATCATACCAAGATAAAAGAAGCTTAATAAATGAAAACTTTAAGTTTTTTTGCAATATTGTTGCTTTTATGTTTTTTTAAGAACATTTCTTACGCCAACAATCCTCAAAAACCTAGCTACTCAAAATTTTTTGAACAAGAAAAGCTATTTGAAGAAGATAACTATTATCTACTTTACGATCCTGATTTAGACGAAGTTTTAATCGGTAATAACCATCATCAAAGAATCGCTCCCTCTTCAATGACAAAATTGATGACAGCTTATGTCGTATTTAGTCAGCTAGCCAGCAAATTTATTCAACTAGATGATTACTGCTTAATTGGCAAAGATGCTTGGAACAAAAATGGTTCTACTATGTTTTTGGATTATGGCGATGTTGTACAAATTTCTGATTTACTAAAAGGTTTACTTGTGATGTCGGGTAATGATGCCTCAATTGCTCTAGCACAAACAACTGTTGCTGGTGGTTATGATAGCTTCATAAATTCAATGAATGCCAAAGCTGTAGAACTTGGAATGTATAATACTAATTTTCGAAATCCACACGGACTTAATGAAGAAGGGCATTATTCAACCTTAATGGATTTAGCAATTCTTACCAAAAGACTCTACCAAGATTTTCCGCAATATATGGAATTTTTACAGATTGAAGAATTTGAATATTCTGGTATTTATCAAAAAAATCGTAACCCCTTAATCAAGCATCATTATGATGGAATTATAGGCGGCAAAACAGGCTATACCTCACAAGGCGGTTATGGCGTAGCTACAATTGTTAAACGCAACTATCGCAAACTTATTGCCGTTGTCAACAATATGGCTAACCCACAAGAAAGAGAAGAGGCTATATCAAAACTATTAGATTTTGGCTTTAATAATTTCAAAAAAATATATTTTTTTAAAAAAGGTGATATTTTAACCGATTTAGATATTTGGCTTGGTGAGAAGCAAAAAATATCAGCAATTATAGATCGAGATATTATAATTAACATTCCCTACAAAATCAACTCACAAGACATCGAAGTTGAAGTAAAATATCTAAAACCACTAATTGCCCCTATAGCAACAGACCAAAAAATTGCCGATTTATATATTAAAATTAAAGATTATGATAGTTTTCACTACAATATTTATGCCAATCAAGATGTAAAAAAGGTTGGTCTTTTACCCAAAGTTAAATTGATTTTAAATCAAAAGAGATTAGATTTTGTTAGCCTTTTTAACTAAATAATTATTACTATGGACATGAAACTTCTTATGCGCCAAGCGCAGGAAATGCAAAATAAAATTCAAAAAATTCAAGAAGAGGTAGCTCAAACTGAATATGAAGGCTCTTCAGGAGCTGGTTTGGTCAAGGTAAAAATTCTTGGATCTGGAAATGTTAAAAATATTGCAATTGACGACTCTTTAATCGACGTTTCAGAAAAAGAAGTTTTAGAAGATTTAATCGTTGCCGCTATAAATGATGCCAGAAAAAAGGCTGATGATGGCTCATCTGAAGCCATGAAAAAAGCTACTGGCGGTCTCAATTTACCAGCTGGTTTTAAGATATAAATGCTTGTTAAGTTATGTGGTTTTAGTGAAATAGAATCACTCAAAACCGCAATTAGTTGTAGTTGTGATTTTATTGGCTTTATTTTTCACCAAAATTCACCACGTAACGTCAGTTTATCACAAGCAAAGTCTTTAGGAAAAATAATTCCCAGTTCAATTGCCAAAGTTGCAGTAACGGTTGATGCAGATTTTGATCTACTTAAACAAATTGATAACCATTTAAAACCACAATTTTTCCAGCTTCATGGACAAGAAGATGAAGAATACCTTAAAAAAACTCACCTAGAATTTCCTCATATTAAAATAATTAAAGCATTACCAATTTCCAAAAATGAAGATTTCGAGATTTTAAGTAAATATCAAAATCTCTGTAATTATTTTTTATTCGATAGTAAAGTTGAAAATAATTTTGGTGGCAGTGGATTGACTCTTGACTGGAAGTTATTTAATGATAAAATTTTCACCAAGGATTGGTTTTTATCCGGCGGCCTTAATGCACAAAATATTAAGCAAGCCATTCTTCAAACCGGAGCAAAAATGATTGATGTCTCTTCAGGAATTGAAGAAATTAAGGGTAAGAAATCGTCAAAACTTATCAAAGAATTTATGGCAGTAATCAAAGATCAAAATGTTAACTAGATTAAGAAATTTCTTTTTTGGCGCTCCCAAAAATCCTTTCGACAAAAACACACGACATCACATTTCTTTAGCAGCTTTCTTGGCTTGGGTAGGTCTTGGAGCCGATGGAATTTCATCTTCAGCCTACGGTCCAGAAGAAGCATTTTTAGCTCTTGGACAACATCAGGAATTAGCAATTTATCTGGCAATTGCCACCGCTTTTACTGTTTTTGTAATTTCTTATGCTTATACTCAAGTTATTGAATTATTCCCTAATGGTGGTGGTGGATATCGCGTTGCTACCAAACTTCTTGGCAAACATGCTGGACTAGTTTCTGGGTCTGCCTTAATTATCGATTATGTTTTAACTATTTCCATCTCAATCGCCAGCGGTATTGATGCTTTCTTTAGTTTTATGCCAAGTCATTGGCAACAATATAAAATAATTTTTGCAATATTTTTTATTTGTTTGCTAGCATTCCTTAATTTACGGGGCATGAAGGAATCAATTAAATTTCTTTTGCCGATTTTTTTAGGTTTCATGATAACTCATGTTTCACTAATTATTTATGGAGTTATTGCTCATCATTATGGTCTTTCTTCCCTTATTCCACAAGCTGCCAAAGAGGTTAACGAAATGCAAAGCTCTATGGGTTGGTTTTTCGTTCTCTCAATCTTTTTAAAAGCTTTTTCGATGGGTGGTGGAACCTACACTGGTCTTGAAGCTGTTTCAAACAATGTTAATACTTTAAGCAAACCTAGAGTCAGAACTGCTAAAATTACCATGTTTTTAGTGGCCATTTCTCTTGCTTTTATGGCCGCTGGCATAATTTTAGTTTATTTATTATGGGACATACAAAAAGTCGATGGCCAAACCCTTAACGCCACCGCTTTCTACACTATAACTCAAGATTGGAATTTATTTGGCTATCAAATTAACCAATATTTTGTACCAATTGTACTAATTTTTTCAACTGGTTTACTTTTTGTGGCTGCCAATGCTGGATTTTTAGCAGGTCCCAATGTTATCGCCAATATGGCCCATGATCAATGGCTACCAAGATCTTTTACCTCGCTTTCAAGTCGCTTGGTTGTTAAAAATGGCATTTTATTTATGGCAATTGCCGCTATTATTACCATAATCATTACCGGCGGTGAAGTTCACATGCTAGTAGTACTTTACTCCATTAATGTATTTATCACCTTCTCAATGTCACTTTTAGGCTTGATGGTATATTGGATAAGGCATCGCCGTCGCCAATCAAAATGGCTACGCAAACTTATAACTTCAGCAATTGGTTTTGTAGTTTGCTTTGGCATTTTAACCGTTACCATCTTCGAAAAATTTTACGAAGGTGGCTGGGTCACTTTACTTATCACTTCTTTATTTATAGTGTTGGGACTTAAAATTCGTGATATATACAAAACTTTTAAAAGCAGAATTCAAGAGCAAGAGCAAAAATACTTTAAAGATTATGATTTGACTGGTGAGCCAATCTTAACTAAAATTAAACCAGATAAATCAGCGCCAACAGCAGCAATTATTGTTGATCAGGCTTTTGGTGGTGGCATGAATTGCTTGCTTAATATTGAAAAATTATTTCCTAAAATCTTTAAAAATATCATCTTTCTTACAGTTGGCGAACTTGACTCTAATACTTTTCACGAAGAAAAAAAGTGGCAAGATATGCGCCTTAAAACCAAAAATATGCTGCGTAAATATAAAAATTACTGTACTAAAAATAACATTTTTAACAAAGCCTATGTTGGCTATAGCACTGACGTTGTAGAACAACTCACCGAACTATCAGAGCGCGTAATAAAAGAATATGAAAAAGTAGTGTTTTTTGACACAAAATTTATCTTCAACGACGAAAATTTCTTTACTCAAATGCTCTTCAATCACGTTCCCTACATTATGCAGCGCAAAATGCACATCAAAGGCTTAGATATGATCGTCTTGCCGATGAAAATATAATACTAAAGAAGACCTTTGCATAAACAAGACCCCTGCAAATCAACGAATTTTAGTAATTTTGTTGTTATTTTAATTTTTTAAATTCACGTATATCTTGATACGCTAAAATTTAAAAAATAATTGCCGATTTGATGGATTAATTGATTATTAATCAATTAATCTGAT
>JAURQX010000052.1 GCA_030835905.1 Alphaproteobacteria bacterium | reverse complement strand
TGGGCTAATAAATGAGTGTTTTTTGATATGATGGTCTTTGGCATAGAAAAGTAATTTAGATTTAAAAGATAAATCATAAATTACAATTATAAATAGTATATGTAAAGATTGGATTTGGTATTACTCTGCGAATAATTGCTTGCTACCAGTAGAATTTGAAAGAAAAAACCAAGATCTAGCAAAATCTATAAAATTTGCTCAAATTTAGTGTCCGAAAAATTGTGGACATTCCATTTAGAAATGCTTCAAAAATTGGACCATGCCAACTAGAGATTGGAAAAATGCTCTTAATCAATTTGCTATACTGTAAAAACCACTACTTGATCTGACAGACAGTGCTTTATAAAATAATATTTTATTAATTTAATTTAGCACTTAATTATGAATAACATAGAAAGAAAAATAATCAAACCAAAACTTGGTTTATTAGAATTAGCCAAACAGCTTGGTAATGTATCAGAAGCCTGTAAAACCTTTGGATATTCCAGAGATACCTTTTATCGTTACCAAGACCTTTATGAGAAAGGCGGAGAGGAAGCTTTAAAAGAAATCAGTAGAAAAGGTCGATCTCAAACTAAAAATAGAGTTCCTGAAAATGTTGAGAAAGCAGCAATTGAAATAGCTATTAAATTTCCTGCCTATGGTCAACTTAGGGCTTCCAATGAGCTTAGAAAAGAAGGAATTTTACTATCTTCTGGTGGAGTAAGATCTGTATGGCTTAGAAACGATTTAGAAACCATAAAGAAACGCCTGAAAGCTCTTTCTGCTAAAATAGCGCAAGATGGTATTATTTTAACCGAAGAACAAGTAACGGCTCTTGAAAAAGCTAAAAACCTAAAAGAAGCTAATGGGGAAATAGAAACCGAGCATCCTGGCTATCTTGGATCTCAAGATACTTACTATGTTGGATATATTAAAGGAGTTGGCAAAATCTATCAACAAACCTTTGTTGACACTTATTCTAGAGTTGCAATTGTTAAACTTTACGATCAAAAAACTGCATTAACTGCCGCTGATGCCATGAATGATAGAATATTGCCTTTTTTCGAAAGTCATGATATTCCACTTCTTCGAGTATTAACAGATAGAGGAACTGAATATTGTGGCAAAGTAGAACATCATCCATACGAGCTTTATCTTGGAACTGAAAATGTTGATCATACTAAAACTAAAGCTAACTCTCCTCAAACAAATGGTATTTGTGAAAGATTTCACAGAACTATGAAAGATGAATGTTACAATATTCTTTTTAGAAAGAAAATCTACAGCACAATAACAGAGCTACAAAATGATGTAGATGATTGGCTTAAAACCTACAATGAAACACGACCACATTCTGGAAAATATTGCTATGGTAAAACGCCATATCAAACTTTTCTGGATAGTAAAAAAATTGCCAAAGAGAAAAATTTATCAAATCTTTTTGACAATAAAGACAGTAATTTGGATAATGAAGTTTTAGGTGAAATTAATTAGAAAAATTACTTCTTGAAATTACACTGTCTGTCAGATCAAGTAGTGGTTTTTACAGCTATACTTTTTAGCGATAGAATTGCTTAAATTATAGAACTTTTTAAGTTATAGAATTTCTTAAGTTTTTGGTAAAAAAATTTAGTACTAGAATTTCTTAAAAATTGAAACTAAAAAAACGGCTCTTAAAAATAAAAAAAATCTAAAAATTTTACATAAAATTTTAGTTTTTTAAAATTGATTTACACAGTTAAGTTGAAAGTCTCTATTATATGGATTTATATCCTATAATCTCAATATCATAACCATCAAGTCCGACAACTGATTTTGGAGAATTAGTTAACAATCTCATCTTTTTAATTCCTAAATCATTAAGAATTTGTGCACCGATTCCATAATTTCTTAAAGGTTTGTTACTTTTTAGATTAAGTGCTGTATCTTTAAATAGTAGGTTTTCAACTAAATTATTTGGCTGTCTGATGATAACAATTACCCCATGTTTAGATTTAGATATTTCTGAAAGGCTTTTTTGTAAATTGTTAGACCTTGGATCGTTTTTATTGAGCAAACAGTCGCTAAAAAGATTGAAGTGATGCATTCTAACTAAAACCTCTTCATTTTTGTAGTTTTTTTGATCTCCTTTACAAAGTGCAATATGTTCTATGTCATCGATTGTACTACGATATATTTTTAAGTCAAATTCACCAAATTCACTATAAAATTTATCTTGTTTTACAAGGCTAATTAGTTTTTCATGCTGGCGACGATATTCAATTAAATCGGCAATTGTGGCAATTTTTAGATTATGGGTATTGGCAAATTCAACTAAATTTTGCATTCTAGCCATAGTTCCATCGTCATTCATAATTTCACAAATTACACCAGATGGATTAAGGTCTGCAAGTTTTGCAATATCAACTGCTGCTTCAGTGTGACCAGCTCTAACTAACACGCCTCCCGCTGCTGATTGCAATGGAAAAATATGCCCTGGACTAACCAAGTCACTTTTACTTTTACTTGGATTGATAGCATCAGAAATTGTTTTAGCGCGATCAAATGCAGAAATCCCAGTCGATATTCCTTCTCTAGCTTCGATTGATATTGTAAATGCAGTTTTATTTCTCGATTCATTTTTGAGAGACATTAAAGGTAGATCAAGCTCTTTAACTCTTTTTTCATCAAGTGCTAAACAAATAAGGCCGCGTCCATATTTGGCCATAAAATTAATCTTTTGATCATCACACATCTGGGCAGGTATAACTAAATCACCTTCATTTTCACGATCTTCATCATCGACTAAAATAAATATTCTGCCTTGCCTCGCTTCTTCAATAATTTCTGGAATTGATGATAGCTTAAAATCAGATTTTTTTGGCATTATTTTGTAATTAATTTTTCAAGATAACGAGCAATCATATCAATTTCAATATTAACTGGATCGCTTATTTTTAATTTATGAAAATTTGTTTTACTAAAGGTGTGTGGAATTATATTAACATCAAAGATATCGTGATTAACATGGTTAATTGTTAAGGAAGTGCCATTAATAGTGATAGATCCTTTTTGGCTAATAAATTTTTTTATTTGGCTTGGAGTTTTTATAAAAAAAATCCAAGATTCATTACTTGGCTTTATATCAATAATATTTGATATGCAGTCAACATGTCCTTGAACTAGGTGGCCACCTAATTCATCACCAATTCTTAAAGAAAATTCTAAATTAATTAGATCGCCTTTCTTCCAATTTTTTATTGTAGTTTTTTGTTGAGTCTCTTGAGATGCTTGAAAGAGCAGGGCATGTTCTAAAGCAGCTGTTTTTTTTTCAATTAGCGTTAGACATATTCCATTGCAGGCTACGGAGCAGCCAATTTCAAATTTTCTGTCTTTGGGTGAATTAGCTAGAGCAATTTCTAGTAAAAGATCCTTATTATCAATATAATTAATTGATTTTATATAGCCAATATCGGTTACAATACCAGTAAACATCTATTTAAAATGATTTTGAATACATGATTTCTTAATATCCTTCTTGATTTTACTGATAGCGTTTTCCTCAATCTGACGAATTCTTTCACGAGATACTTTATAAATTTGACTCAATTCTTCAAGTGTCATGGAATCATCAATCATTTGTCTTTTATAAATTATATCTCTCTCACGTTCATTGAGTTTATTAAAGGCGTTATAAAAAAGCTTTTCTTGTCTTGATTTTTCTTGGTTAACGATAGCAATTTCTTCTTGTGAAGGTTCTTGTGATGCTAGAGTATCGCCGACTTCTTTTTCGCTATCTTGATTAATAGAGACCAAATTATTAAGTGAAGTATCTGATTGCCCAAGTCTAGAATCCATTTGCAAAACTTCTTGGGCTGGAATATTCAAAATTTTTGAAATTTCACTAATTTGATTATTATCTAGTTGCGAATCACCAACTTCTAAAATTTTTTTCTTAATTTTGTGAAGATTAAAAAATAATTTCTTTTGGGCTATTGTAGTTCCAATCTTAACAAGCGACCATGAGCGTAAAATATATTCTTGGATAAAAGCCTTTATCCACCACATAGCATAAGTTGATAATCTAAAGCCTTTTGTTGGATCAAATTTTTTTACTGCTTGAATTAAGCCAAGATTACCTTCTGAGACTAAGTCAACTAACGGAATACCATAATTTTTAAATTTTTGAGCCATTTTTACAACAAGTCTTAGATGGCTTTGAATTAGTTTTTTTGCAGCTTCTTTATCATTATGATGAAATAATCTAATACCATATTCATATTCTTCTTCAGCGCTTAAAATAGGAAATTTTTGAATTTCTCTGATATAATTTGAAAAGCCAGATGATGGGACTAAAAGACCGGCGGCAAAATTTTGTGATAAAGGTATAACAGATTTATTAGACATGTAAACCTCCTTTTATTAAAAATTTATTAAAAAAATCATTAGGATTAATATAATGGTAATTAACTTAAAATTCAAGTCTACAAATTTCCAACTCTAATGTCATATTTGTTTGATAGATAATTTAAAATATCTTTTCTAAGATATTTTGGTAATGGTTCTTTAAATATAATTATTTCCGAAACCAATCCACTAAAACCACTGGCACCATTTTTGTCAGTACCAATTGTCAATCCTGTAATATTATTTAAACCAATATTAAGATCAGAACCGCCAACTATTTCGGTGGCGTCATTACTAAAAGCTCGTGAGAAAGAACCGTTAAAATATGCAACCAGAATAACATTTTCATTAAATGCAAAACTTGCTGGGTTAGTTGCAGTTGAGGTTGTTACTGAAGTTCCTGCATTAAAATTTACTTCATCATTACCAACTCCTAAAGAAAAATCATTGCCTGCTGAATTTGAATCAAGCAAATTTTGAATTGATGTTGAATTGCTTAGTTTACGAAATACAATAAAAATTGTGGCCTGATCAAAACTGCCTGCTGGATCTATTTGGCCAAGAGTGAAATTTGCTCCAACTGAACCGTCAAATTTTACTGAAGGAAGTTTATTAATGCCGCTTTCTTCAAAAACAACATTTGCGCTTGCTGTTCTTGATAGAGCATTTTTATTAGGACTGCTTGCTAATGAAGATGGAGTGATGTCATTCCATATTGAAAGCCAATCTTGATCTTGGGTTTCATCAGCTTTAAAAGATTGAATATAGCTGGTTTCATACCATGCAACTAAACTATTAATCTCGGTAATTTTAGAAGCATTGGTTAAGAAGCGTGCATTAGCAAGTCTTGATGTTTTGATGGTTACTACAGCTTTACCAACAATTGACAACAATATTGCAATTATTGTGATAACAGCTGCCAGCTCTATTAAGGTAAAAGCTTTAGCTCTTCTTTGATTATTATTCATATATTTGTTTTATCTAATAATCCTTAAGATTTTCTACCCAAATGCCATATTTTTTGGAAAGATAACTCATAATATCTATTCTTTCTGTTTTTTTAAGTGGCCTATTAAAAATTATTATTTCTGAGATGTAGCCATTAAAATTGCTGGTTGTGTCTAACTGACTAACGGCTCCTATTGATAAGCCGTTTAAAGAGTTTGTTCCGCAATTTATATAGCCACCTCCACCTGCAATATTAGATGCGTCATTTAGATAAAATTTCGATGATGTTGAATTAAAATAGGCTGCTAAAATATATGGTGTATTTGTTGATATGTTTACTGTATTGCTGTCAGAAGCTACTCCTGCATTCATTCTAAGTAGGTTAATACTTCTAATGTTAATTAGATGCCGAGGAGAATCATTGTAAGAGTTTATGGGAACGTTACTAGTCTCAATAATACTTGGCTGTAACACAAGAAAGATAGTATTGCCATATAAAGATCCCTGAAAAAAAGAAGGTAAATCAAGTGTTATGTCTGATACAACGCCGTTATCAGTAAATTCTAATGTTGGTAAGTCATTTATGCCTTTTGCCTTATATTTAACGGCTTCATTTGCATTTTTGCTAAGAGTGTTTTTTTTCTCATTAAACGAGTACGGATTTATGTCGTACCATTTTGTTATTTGAGCTCCATCATATTTTTCATTTTTATTAAAAGATTCTGGTAATGAGGTTTCATACCAAGAGACAAGGCCACTAATATTTTTTACAGGAGAGTTAATGGTTTGAGATTTAGCGTTAACTAATCTGGATGTAGAGACTACATGACGGCCTGATAATATAATAGCTAGCAATATTCCTAAAATTGTAACAACAACCGCTAATTCAAGTAGGCTAAAAGCTGTATTTTTCTTATTTATGGCCTTCAAATTATTCTTAAATTAGTATTACAATATCAGTTATTTAGTTCGGACCAAGTAATAACCGGATTTTTCGCCGCTTTAACCTCATCAAGTCTTTTTCTTGGGGTAGATAATGGAAAATTATGAAATCTATCACCATTGCCGGATTTAATTTCTTTAGCTATGTAAATCATGATATTAATAAACTTATCAATATCCTTCTTGGTTTCAGTTTCGGTTGGTTCAATTAACATGGCATTTTGAACAACTAGTGGGAAGAAAACTGTCATTGGATGAATACCATACTCAATCAAGCTTTTGGCAATATCAAGGGTGGTAACACCTTTTTCTTTTTGATTTTTATCGTTTAAAAGACATTCATGCATACAAAAACCTTTAAATGGCACATGATAATAATCTTTTAATTTATACAAAATATAGTTAGCGCTTAACACTGCATCTTGAGCAACTTGTTGTAGGCCATCTGCTCCATGCGACAATATGTAAGAAAGGGCGCGAACATGCATGCCAAATTGGCCATTAAAGCCTTTTACTTTTCCACAGCTGTTTTTTGGAGTGTAAAACTCATAAATATCGCCATTTTTTCTAACATGAGGTGAGGGCAAAAATTCTTCTAATTCTGGTCTAACTGCAATTGGTCCAGATCCTGGGCCACCACCGCCATGTGGGGTAGAAAAGGTTTTGTGCAAGTTGAAATGCATGACATCAACACCTAAGTCAGCGGGACGAACCTTGCCAACAATTGCATTATAATTAGCCCCATCACAATAAAAATAGGCACCAACTTGATGAATTAAATCAGCAATTTTTTTTATATCTTTTTCAAAGCGACCACAGGTATTTGGATTTGTGATCATTGTTCCGGCAATTTTTGTGCCATATTCTGTGATTAGATTTTTGAAAGCATCAAAATCAATTAAACCTTCTTGATTGGTTGGTATAACTTTGATTTCAAAACCACAAATTGCTGCTGTAGCTGGATTTGTACCGTGTGCTGAATCGGGAATTAGTACAATTTTACGAGAATCAGCTTCACCTTTAACTTCGTGAGCTTTTTTTATAACCATCATGCCAGCTAATTCGCCTTGAGCGCCAGCTGCTGGAGATAAAGAAACTGAAGTCAAGCCAGTCAATGTACCAAGCCAAATTTGTAGCTGGTACATTAATTCTAAGGCGCCTTGTGTTGTGGATTGATCTTGAAGTGGATGAATATCAGCAAAACCAGCAATCCTAGCCATTTTCTCATTAAGTCTTGGGTTATGCTTCATAGTGCAAGATCCAAGGGGGTAAAATCCGGCATCAATCGAGTAATTTTGGTTAGAAAGTCGAACAAAATGACGAATTACTTGCGGCTCGTTGACTTCCGCTAAGCCGATTTCCGATCTTGGATTTTGACCAATTTTAAGTTGAAAGCTTTCAACTTCGGGTAAATCAACTCCACAAGCACCTTTATGTGATTGTTTAATTAATAAATCAGTTTCTTGATTCAAGCCAATTTGTTTAGGGGTAAAATCCATATTATTTTCAAATTCTTCTTTTAATTGAGATTTCATACTTATTTTAATTTAGAATTCTATTTAATGATTTGCATAGCTGATTCATATCATCCTTACTAGTCAACTCACTAACAGCGAATATCATTTTGTTACCTTGTGCAAGACCGCCTGTAATATTGTCTTTTTGTAATTCTTGACTAACTAATTTAGCATCCCGATCTAATTCAACTGTAAACTCATTAAAGAAATTTTGATTTACAATTTTGATTCCAGAAACTTTCTTCAATTTATCATTAAGATCACAAGCTTTCTTATGGTTTATAAGAGCAAGTTTCTTTAAACCATTTTCACCAAGAAGAGAAGCGTGAATTGTAAAGGCAGTTGCGCACAAGCCTTGATTTGAACAAATATTAGAAGTGGCTTTGTCTCTTCTAATATGTTGCTCACGAGCATTAAGAGTTAAAACATATCCCATTTTATTATCATTATCGACTGTAGCGCCACAAATTCTGCCAGGCATTTGACGAATAAATTCTTTTTTACAAGCAAAAAAACCAAGTAAAGGTCCACCAAAATTAAGACCAACTCCTAAAGAAGAAGCTTCACCAACAACTATATCAGCCATCTTTGGTGCTTGTAATAAGCCAAGGGCAACAATCTCATTAACAACTACTATCATTAGACAGCCTAATTCATCACATTTTTTTCTAACATCGTCAAGATTTGGAATTTCTCCATAGAAATTTGGATACTGCACTATAATAGCTGCACAATCTTGATTTGCTTCATCAGCAAAATTAGCATCAGCTAGATTCAAAAAAGTATTAGTAACTTCTCTATAATCAGGGTGTAAATTACTATGAATGGCAATTTTTTTCTTATTTTTTTTGATCCTCATTGCCATTAAGCAAGCTTCTGCTAAAGAAGTTGCGCCATCATACATTGAAGCGTTTGAAACTTCCATGCCTGTCAAAAGAGTAATTATACTCTGAAATTGAAAAATTGTTGCCAAAGTCCCTTGCGAAATCTCTGGTTGATAAGGAGTGTATGAAGTTAAAAACTCAGAACGCTGGATTAAATGATCAACTGTAGCAGGAATATGATGTTTATAGCATCCTGCTCCTAGAAAAAATGGCCTTGAGCTTGCAGAAATATTTTTACTAGCAAGGTTTTGCATATGCCTTTCAACCTCAATTTCACCTTTATGGAAGTCTAAATTGGCAATTGGCTTTTTAAGAAGTGAATCTTGATCGACATCTTGATAAAATTGGTTAACATCTAAAACGCCAATTTCTTTAAGCATAGCGTCACGATCGCTTTTAGTAAGTGCTAAATATCTCATCTAACTAGATTATTAATTAATTAAAAAAACCTCTGTAGTTTATTAAATTTTGGTAATTTTACTTACAAAAATTTTTTAATTTTTATAGTAAGTTACAAATTACTCGAAAGCTAAAGCTTTCTTAATTCATTTGTGTCGAGTTATTTTAATTTTTTAAATTCGCTCATATCTTGACCTAATCTGAAATTTAAAAAATAAAAATGCCTAATAATTCTTCAAAATTTGATAATTTACAGAGGTTTTTTAAAGTTTGATATAAAAAATATAAAGTTTTACTAAAAATGCAATTGGTTTTGATTAACTTTCGATCAATTTAAAATTTTTTTTATGAAGTTTCCATTTTGGCCAGAAATGTCTGGCTATCGTAATATTGAATTTGGTTTAAAAAGAGTCTATGATTTGCTTGAAAGAATAGGCAATCCTCACTTAAATTTGCCGCCAGTGATTCATGCTGCAGGCACTAATGGCAAGGGTTCAACCTTAGCATTTTTACAAGCAATTTTAGAAGAAAATAACTATTTAGTTCACAAATATATATCGCCTCATCTAGTTAATTTTAATGAAAGAATTGTCATCGCTGGCAAAGAAATCGAAGATGATTTTTTAAACGAGTGTCTACTAATTTGTAAAAAAGCGAGTGAAAAGAGTCCAAAAATTGCTGTTACTTATTTTGAAGGAATTACGGTTGCGGCCTTTTTAGCTTTTTCTTTAAAAAAAGCAGACATTTTATTGCTTGAAACTGGCATGGGTGGTGAATTAGATGCGACCAATGTTTTGTCGCAAGTTTTATGCTCAATTATCACACCAATTTCGTTTGATCATCAAGGTTTTTTAGGAAATTCAATTGAACAAATTGCCAGTGCTAAGGCCGGAATTATCAAAAAGAACTGTTCAGTAGTTTCTATTCAAAATGATGAAAAAGCTTTAGAGGTGATCACTAAAACTGCTAAAAATTTAAATTCACCTTTAAAAATCATTAAAAATAATAAAGATAATTTTCAAAATTGTGATTTCTTAATAAAAAATGAAGAAAATAGCCAATTTTGGCACTTAATTGATAAAAATAGTCAAGAAAGATACGTTTTTCTAAAACCAAATTTAATTGGCGATCATCAATTACAAAATGCATCTTTGGCAATTGTTGCCTTACTGAGTCAAAAATACTTTAAAATCAATCAAAGTTTAATTTCTAAAGCGCTATCCAAAGCTCAATGGCCAGCTCGTTTGCAAAAAATTTATTCAGGTAAATTTTATCAAAAATTACCAAAAAATTGTGAAATTTATCTGGATGGAAGTCATAATATTGCTGGCGCTGAAACAATTGATGACTTCTTGTCAAAGCAAAAAGGTAAAAAAATTATAGTAATTATGGCAATGTTAAATGATAAGGATTGCAGTCAATTTATCAAAGTAATTGCTTCAAAAATTGATTTTTTTATCTCTTGCGAAATTTTTGATGAAGAAAAATCCTTAAAATCACAAGAAATTGCAAAAATTGCTAAAGAGCGGGGTGTTTTGAATGTTAAAATTTCACAAAATCTCGAGCAGGTTTTTAAAATTATTACTGAACAAGAAATTAATGAAGATTATTTGGTTTTAGTTTGTGGTTCATTATATTTTGCTGGTGAGTTTTTGTTGAAAAATTATAACAATTCTATAAATTAAATTCTTATTTAGGAAGTATTTTTTTTTAGATTTAGTTATAAAGTGAATTAATATCCGTGATATTTCAAGCTTTAGAACTAAAAAATAAAAACAATAAATATGAAGCAATTAGATACTTAATTTATGGAAATGGTATTACATCCTAACGCTAGCTGATGCTTGACAAGCTATTCCTTCGCCACGACCTAAAAAGCCAAGCATTTCAGTGGTAGTTGCCTTAATGTTTATTCTACTTGGTGATATTTTTAATATTTTAGCAATTGCTTGCTGCATTTTTGTCTTATATGGCGAAATCTTAGGTGCTTGGCAGATTATTGTAACGTCTATATTAACAATCTGTGCCGATTTTTCTTGAATTAATTCATTTGCAATTTGTAGTAAATCGCAAGAATTAACATTTTTCCAACGAGAATCGCTATCATTAAAATGTTGACCAATATCTCCTTGACCAATTGATCCAAACAACGCATCAATTATGGCATGTAATACAACATCGCCGTCTGAGTGAGCAATTATTTCATGATCAAACTCTATATCAATTCCTCCTAAGCGAATTTTATTGTCCTTTTTATCAATTTTTTTTATTTGATGAACATCAAAGCCAGTACCACAGCGATATTCAAAATCTTTGATATTTTGAGAAAGTGATTTAGCTAAATCTTGAGCCCTTTCGTAATCCTCTAAAGTAGTAATTTTAAAATTATTTTGTGATCCAGGGATTATGGCAACTGGGATTCCTGCATATTCATTAATGGCAGCATCATCTGTAAAAGTTAGATTTTTAAAAGCCTTATGCGAGTCAAAAATATCATCAAAAACAAACCCTTGTGGGGTTTGGGAGCGCCATAGATCTTGCCTTTCAAGAGTCCACTCAATTTTGCCATCATCAATTTTCTTAATAGTATCCTCGACAGCAACTGCTGGAATAACAGCGGGGTGAGTTTGAAGTTTTTCAATAATACCATCAATTATTTTTTTAGAAACAAAAGGCCTAACCGCATCATGAATTAAAACTAAATCAGGTTTATTTTCTTCACTCAGAGCTACAAGTCCATTTAAAATGGATTTTTGTCTAGTTTCTCCTCCTAAAACTGGATTTAAGATATCTATACCTTCAACTGCTTTATAGTATAGCTCTTTATCATCTTGGTGAATAATGCATAAAATATCATCGATTTGTGGATTATTTAAAAAAGCCAGAATTGTGTAACGTAAAATTGGTATATTGTTGATCTTAAGATATTGTTTTGGTACTCCTTCATTACTTTCAAGTCTTAAACCTCGTCCGCAGGCTGTAATAATTGCGGTAATTTTAGACTTTTTGCCTAATTTATTTGTTGTAGTCATGAAAATCCTCCAAATTAATTTCTATTCCAATCTTATCAAAAAAATTATTGTGGCAACTAATTATTACTAAACCATTTTCTTTAATCCTAGTTTGAATTAAGTGGTATAATTTATTTTTACCTTCTTGATCTAAATTTACAGTAGGCTCGTCTAATAGCCAGATTGTAGTTGGACAAGCTAGTAACTTAGCTAGCATAACTCTTTTTTGCCAGCCAGCAGAAAGAGTTTTGACTTTTTGGTGTTTTATTTTTTCAAGTTCAAAAAAATTTAGTGCTGATGGTAAAGCAAGTTCGCTATCATGAAGCTTTGCAAAAAATTTAAGATTTTGTTCAACACTTAATTGCTGGTTAAGAAAATTTTTATGACCAATAAATTGCAGATCTCCGTTAAAATCATCGCGAAAATTATCTATATTATTGCCGCCCCATAAAATATTACCACTAGTTTTTGACATTATGCCAGCTAGAATTTTAAGAAAGCTTGTTTTACCAGAACCATTTTTGCCCTTTATTATTAAGGCAGAAGAAATACTTACCGAAAAGCTAATATTGCAAAAAACGGTTTTTTTATTTTTGACTAGTGTCAAATTTTCTGCGGTAAGCATTAAAAATTTATAAATTTAAAAAAAAGATTGTGTTTATTTGAAAATTTTACTACAATCTCCTTATAACCTTTTTTAAAAGTAGTAAAAGGTTGTTTTTGTTTTTTTCGAATTTCTAAGTTTATAAATTAAGATAAATTTAAAAGTCATAATATATTCTTAAAAATTAAGAAATATTTTTGAAAACATTTTTTATTTGATGACAAAGTTAAATTTTTTTGAATATAAGACTAGCGAAAATCCACAAAATCTAGTGATTTTTTTACATGGCTATGGCGCTAATGGTGAAAATTTAATTAGTTTAGCGCAAGAATTTAAGCTTGCCTTAACTAATGCCCATTTTGTTTCTCCAAATGCTGTTGAAGATTGGGAAGGGGGCTTTCCAAACTGTTATCAGTGGTTTTCGCTATATAGTAAAAATATTGAAAGAAAGCCATTTGAGCAAATGGCGCAAAATATTCAAGATTCTAATAAAATTCTATCAAATTTTATAGATCAGCAACTAGCTAGATTTAATTTAACGATTAAAGACTTGATATTAGTTGGTTTTTCGCAAGGGGCAATGATGGCAATTTACAACTCTCTTTCAAGAAAAGAAGAAGTAAAATCTGTAATTGCATATTCTGGAAGAGTCATTTTACCTGAGTTAACTGGAGATAAAATTTTGTCGAAACCTAAAATTTGTTTAATACATGGAGAGGATGACTCTGTAGTGCCATTTGATCATTTTATTGAGGGTCAAAAAATTTTAGAAAAAAATGGCATAAATCACGAAGCATTTTCCATAAAAGGTTTGGATCATTCAATTGATATTGCTGGCATTAGGCATGCTATGAATTTTTTGAGGAGGCTATAAAATGAGTGAGAGTTCAAAAGTTACATTGATAAAAAGAATTGAGGAAATTAATCAAAAACTCAATTTCTTATCTGATAATCAGGTTAACGAAAAACAATCTTTGGTAGCTGAGCTTGAGCAAGTCCAAAATGAATTAAAAAGAATCGAAGAGTAGGAAAGATTGGCTAAGTCAATATCATCTTCTTCTCAAATTTTAATTAATGAAGGTTTGCAGCCTAATATTAATCATGTCAATAAAGAAGCAAAAGTTGATATATTAGATGAAGAGCAGGGTCTTAAATCTGGCTTAACAAATTCAAATCAACGCCAAGAAAAAGTAGAAGAGGTTGCAAAAAAAGTCGCAAATTTGATTGATATAATTGCAAATGATTTTGGCTCAAAAGAAGAGGCTTTAAAAGTTGATAATATTTTTGCAGCAAATCAAGCAAAAGTAAAAAGAGAAAATTCGCAACTAAGTAAAGATGAGCTTAAAGTAAAGGCGACTGATGAAGTTTACGATTTATTTATACAGGAAGAATTTGTTGATGGCGCAATAAGTGCATATGATAAAAAAGGTCTAGATTTTGCTGATGTAGAAATTAGGTCAGAATTTGACGGGTTAAGAAAATATGATATTCATCAAAAAGATTAAAGAGAGTTATTATACTTACAAGCATTGGGCGCTGATGTAAAGCTATATTACGATATATGTAATGGTAAATTAAGCAAGAGTGAAAAAGAAAAGCAAAAAATTGCTTTAGTCCAAGATGCCTATAATAATGAGTTTGATAAAATCAGAGTTGAAGCAGAGTATGCTGGCATTCAATCTCCTGAGAATCTGGCATTAATTGCGCAAGCAATGAATTCATTAATAAACTTTATTAAGGTTAATCAGTATTTAGATATCAGTGATAATTTAAAAGAAAAAATAAATTCATATGCCGATAAAGTTGTAATACGAGAAGGAGAAAGAGTTAAGCCAAGAGATGTTGAAGAAGAAAAAGATTATCTAAGGGGAGATCTTATTGAAGTAGCCAAAGACAAGAAGGTCGAGGAAAGATTTGATGGTATTAGAGATCAAGATATTTTTGAAGTTGCACTTTATGCTTTAGGTGTCGAAAAGTCAGAATATGATAAGCGGGAAGATAAATTAGATTTTATAAAAGTTAACTATAAAAAATCTCTTAAACAAATTCAGCAAATAAAAGATTTAGATAGAAGAGAAGAAGCAAAACAGGCTATAACCACAGTGAAATCCTTTCTTTTAGATGGTAGTGAATTTTCACCAGAGATTATCAAGATTGCCTAAGAAAAAGCAGAACAAAAAGCTGCTGAAGAATCACCAAGTACTTCATTCAAACCGCAATCAGGAAATCACTTAACAGTTAACTCAGCAATAGTCATTGGAGGATAGTGGATAATTTATCTAAAAAAATTTTGATAAATTATCCATTTTTAAGTTAAAAGGGTATCAATTATTATAAATAAGATGATTTCTGTTTTTTTAGATAAGATAAGACAAGTGGTATTATAATTTTTAACTACTAAATTTGTATTTTTAAAATTTACATATATTTTTTGATACGCCAACTTTTTGTTAGTTAATAATGCTTCTTTCTAAATATTTTTTACCAACTCTTAAGGACAATCCTCTAGATGCCAAGATTATTTCGCATCAATTGATGATACGTGCTGGAATGATTCGTCAAACTGCTTCCGGAATATACAGTTGGCTTCCTTTAGGTTTAAAAGTTTTAAGAAAAGTTGAGAATGTTATTCGTCAAGAGATGGATAACTCAGGCGCTTTAGAAATTTTGATGCCCACAATTCAACCTGCAGAACTCTGGCAAGAATCAGGCCGCTATAATGCTTATGGCAAGGAAATGTTGCGAATCAAAGATCGCCATGATCGTGACTTGCTATACGGACCAACTCATGAAGAAGTTGTTACTGATCTTTTTAGAAAAAATATCAGTTCATATAAAGATTTACCTAAAAATCTTTACCAGATTCATTGGAAGTTTCGCGATGAAATTCGTCCTCGTTTTGGTTTGATGCGTGGCCGTGAATTTTTGATGAAAGATTCTTATTCATTTGATGTTAATGAAGAAGAAGCCAAAAAAACCTATTATTTGATCTATGAAACTTATTTTAAAATCTTTCGTAAACTAGGATTAAGCGCAATTGCTTTAAAAGCTGATACTGGTGCAATTGGCGGAGATTTATCGCATGAATTTCATATTTTAGCAGATACTGGAGAAAGTGCAATTTATTATGATAAAAAGCTTGATGAAATTTTAGCCAAAAAAGATATATCGCTTGATGATACCAAGGACATTTATGCAATGGCAGATGATTTGCATGATCCAAAAAACTGTCCTATAAACCAAGAAAATTTAGCGGTTAAAAGGGGTATTGAGGTAGGGCATATTTTTAATTTTGGTGATAAATATTCTAAGTCTATGAAAGCTTCTTTACTAGGAAAAGATGGTAAAGAGTTTTATCCAAATATGGGATCCTATGGCATTGGTGTTTCAAGAGTTGTAGCAGCTGCGATTGAGGCTAATCATGATGAAAATGGTATAATTTGGCCACAAGAAATTGCACCATTTGATGTTATAATTATAAATATTGCTCCTAAAAACCAAGATTGTGTCGATATTTGTCAGAAAATATATCAAAAATTAACTGACCAAGGCAAAGAAGTACTAATTGATGATTCCAATCAAACTTTAGGTCAAAAATTTGCTAATGCTGACTTAATTGGAGTCCCAAAGCAAATTATTGTCGGTCCAAAATTATTAGTTGATAGCAAGTATGAGGTTAAATATAGAGCAAGTGGTAAAAAAGAAATTCTAGAATTATCTTCACTATTTTGCTAAATTTTGATTGCCAAAATTATGTCATTAAAAGCTTATATATTTATGCTTTTAATATAGCCAAATGTAAACTGGTTGCGGGGGCTGGATTTGAACCAACGACCTTCAGGTTATGAGCCTGACAAGCTACCGGGCTGCTCTACCCCGCGACATAGAAAAGATTTTAAAAAGAAAGTTGATCTTAGAAATTATTATTTATAAACGCAACCTGTTATTATTATTTGAAAAACTAATTTATCTCTGAAACTATAATTGGTAATATATTATACCAAATCCAATCTTTAGATACACTATAGTAAATTAACCCATATTCTTCATCTTTTTGGATAAAATTGAAGAAAAGCCTCATGAAATATGAATATATTACATTCGTTTTTCTT
>JAURQX010000051.1 GCA_030835905.1 Alphaproteobacteria bacterium | reverse complement strand
TTATTATTCTGACTAGTTTTTGCTCTTTTTTTTGTAAAATTTTTCAAAATATGACCTGATATTTTTAAAAATTTTGCAAAAAAATCGCTAAAAACTATCTCAAAAACTAAAACAAAATAATTAGTTAACAGTGTCTAATAAGCTATTTTAATTTATAAAATAATCTTAGCAATATTATAAATGCAAAATAAATGAGTGACAAAAGTAAGGCGATGAGTGAAATTCTTAGCTCAAACTATGAAATTTTAAGGGTTAAATCGAAGAAAGTCTCCTGCCTAGGGCCAAGCAAAACATCTTCTCATCCTCTAATTTATTTAGATATGGGGCTAAAAGATTTTGTAGCCTGTCCATATTGTAGCAAGCTTTTCACTGTAAAACAAACAGTTGATGATAACCTGCTGCGCAAAATGGTTACGGAAAGTAAAAAGTAATATTTCATGGATAAAAAAAATACTGCAATCATTGGCCTGCAATGGGGTGATGAAGGGAAAGGAAAAATTGTCGATTATCTAGCTGATAAATTTAACTCTGTAGTCAGGTTTCAGGGTGGAAACAATGCTGGCCACACTATCAAAGTTGATGATAAAACTTTTAAACTAAGTTTATTGCCGTCGGGAGTTGTGCAAGGAAAATATTCGGTGATTGGCAGTGGCGTAGTGGTTGATCCAAAAGCACTTTTCAGTGAAATTGAAAATATAAAAAAACAAGGTCTTGAAGTTAATCATACAAATTTAGTAATTGCTGATAATGCTTGTTTAATACTTTCAATTCATCGCGAACTTGATCAATTACTTGAGCAGCAAAAAGGAGAAAATAAAATTGGTACCACCTGCCGAGGAATCGGTCCTGCCTATGAAGACCAAGTTGGTAGAAGAGCGCTTCATTTATCAGATTTATTTGATGATAAAGTTTTAAATCAAAGATTAGATAACCTTCTTTTCTTTCACAATTTACTTAGAAAAAGTCTTGGAGCGAATGAAGTAAGAAAATCTGAAATTTTACAAGAAATTAATCAATTTAAAGATAAGATTCTTCCTTTTGCCAAATCGCCTTATGAAATTTCACTTGAGCTTAAAAAAAGATCGCCAGTAATGTTTGAAGGCGCCCAAGGGGCTTTACTCGATGTTAGTTTTGGAACTTTTCCCTTTGTTACCTCTTCAAACACTATGGCTGGACAAGTTGCTCTTGGATCTTGTTTAGGAGTTGCTGATTTAAAGCAAACTTTGGGTATTTTGAAAGCCTACACCACTAGAGTTGGCTCTGGTCCTTTTCCAACAGAGCTTAATAATGAAATTGGCCAACATTTAGCAGTAAAAGGACAAGAAATTGGTACGGTAACTGGCAGAAATCGTCGCTGTGGTTGGTTCGATGCTTGTTTAATTCGCTACACCGTTAAATTATGCAATGTCAAAGAAGTGGCCTTAACCAAGCTAGATGTTCTTGATGGTTTAGATAAAGTTAAAATTTGCGTTGGCTATAAAATTGACGGCAAGATTTATGATTATTTACCCTTGTCTCAACATCTATGGCAAAGAATTGAACCAATTTATGAAGAGATGACTGGTTGGCAAGAAAGTACTTTTGGCGCTCAATCTTTAAATGATTTGCCAATTCAAGCGCAAGATTATGTTAAAAAAATTGAAGAATTGTGTAATGTCAAAGCTAGCATAATTTCAACTGGACCAAAAAGAGAGCAGACAATTTTAAGGTAAATCTTAAATGAAGATATTTATAAATGGTGAGGCAAAAAATTTACAGAATTTAAAAACAATTGCTGATTTAATAAGTTTTTATGAGCTCGATATCAAGAAAGTTGCCATCGAAAAAGATTTGCAAGTTATAACGCCAGATAAATATAGCTCAACAAATCTTAATGAAAATTGCCAAATTGAAATAGTTCATTTCATTGGTGGCGGTTGAAAATTCTTGCCTTTAATTTGAAAATACCAAGGTCAATAATTTTTTCCTTTTCTATAGCTATAATACCAAAATTCATCTATAAATATGACTACAAATCTTTTTATGATCTGACTTCATATTTTTAGATTTAATTTAAAACGCTGTAGCACCATTGATTCACTTTCTAATGACGGATTTGAGTTTAAATTAAAAAATAAAAATAACAAATATAAGGCGGTTGGGAATTTAATTTGTGAAAGTATCAATTAATTATTTTTTAAACAAAAATTGGCTTTTCAAGACTAAATGGGATTTTAGCCAAACTGCAAGTTGACAATAGAAGTTGTTATTCTAATGTTTTCGTTTCTTAAATTTTAAATTATTGGGGTTTGTAGCTCAGCTGGTTAGAGTGCGCGCCTGATAAGTGCGAGGTCGGTGGTTCAAGTCCACCCAGACCCACCATTACTTTTAAAACAATTTCTAAAGATTCTAAAAAATTTAGCAGCTAAATCGTTTTATTTATTTCTCGTTACAAATTATAATAAGTTTTTTGGTATTATTTTTAGAAATTTGTAGAAATTATCAAAGTTAAGCCTAATCTCTCAAATTCTTGCCTGCGTGATGGAATGGTAGACATAACGGACTTAAAATCCGTGGGGCATTAGCCCTTGCCGGTTCAAGTCCGGCCGCAGGTACCAATAACCCCTGCAAATAACCAGATTTTGGTGATTTGTAATTTTGTTGTAATTTTGGTTTTTAAAAAGTTTAAAGTTAAGGTTATATCTTGTTAGATGAGTAAAATAAGATCCAAAATACTTAAAAATCTATTTTTACTTATCGCTATAATAGCTACCTCGTCTTGCGAAATCGGAACTCCAAGAGGCTCTTGTATTGCTCCTGAAGATTTTGGAGGCTTTTCAACAGTTGTTGATTCTCATCGACAGGAAGCTTACGGAAATTACGTTCATGATTTCGATATCGAAGGCAAATATAACCGAAGCGGTGGACAGGTTGTAACTTGGCAAGAAACTAATCTGACTTACAATGGTGAAGAGCTGATTATAAAAATAGGCGGAGATGTAAAGCCTTGGGACATAACTAATAACGACAAATCTAGCGAATATTGCAAAGTTTGCGCCAAGCACTCTAGTACCGATGGATGCATCTGCTTTGACCCAGAATTTGATCCTCAAGGCTGTGTTAAGCAAGATTCTCTAAATCCAAAAGAATTTTCTTACAGAACTACTAACCGAATTGGCATAGATGACACAAGATTACCCCCAGACTTACAATACTCATGTAAGTTTAGAGCTGGATTAAATGCATATATTGCAGCATTTGGAATTTCTGGTCACGATATACCGCAAAATGCTTATCACTTATTTTCTACCGAAAAAGTCTGCGACATTTCAAAAAATATAGAAGGTCAGTGTATAGATGATAAAGGCAATGATGTTACAAAATACATATTTAGATCAAATGGTCCGCTGGTTGCAACCTACGACATTAGTGGTAACCCAACTGCATGGCATAAAAATGGTGAAAAATTAAAAGTGATTTTTGCTGATAGATGGTATTTAGATAATAGCGGTCAATATACATTAGAATTTCTAAGTGGAGTTAATGCCAATTCAACTTCTGGCTTACTGCAAATGATAGTTAAAACCGTAGAAGAATTAGTTCTTGGTAAGGAAGATGAAATAACCATTAAAAATGCAGGAACTGATCAAGTATCGATGCAAGCAAGCTATGAAAGTGACGGCGGTTTGGTAAAAATATTATACAATAACATCGTTACTGATTCTGGATTTGCTAAATCAGTCAATTTACTACTAATTTTTTATGTGGTTATTTTTGGTGGTTCGGTTTTGGCAGGAGTGATTGAAATAAATCGCAAAGAAGTGATGAAGCGAGTGATTAGAATTGCAATTGTTATCATGTTTACTAATCAAGCAAGCTGGAACATGTATAATAACTATGTTATCAAATTTTTTAAAGGTGGAACTGACGAAGTGGTAGCCATGATGGTTAATTTATCAAATCAGTATCGTGACACCAACTCTACAACTATCGAATGCAATAGATTTATTGGCAAAGATGATCGTCATTCAACCAGATTTTCATGTATTGATGGTACTATTAAAAAACTATTTTCATCAACCGTTACTAAGAAAATACTTGGTTTATTTTTCTATAGCGGATATGGCTTTATATTGATAATTCTTGTCTATTTCTTGATTCTTTTCTTCATATTCGTCATGCTCTATGCGGCGACAATTTACATTGTAAATTTATTGAAGATAATTTTTGTGTTATCATTTGGTCCTATCTTTTTTTGCTTCTCATTATTTGAGCAAACAAAATCCTTATTTACAAATTGGATAAAATTTATAGTAGGACGAACCCTTGAAATTATTATCCTCTTTACAACAGTATATTTCTTTTGGTTCTTGATCGATAGAAAATTTAGCATTCTGTTAAATTATAAAGTCTGCTATTTCCAGAAGTGGTTTATTCCAAGAATTCTTCCTTTTCCAACTTTAGTTTTACAGGCTGATGATGTTAATCGCTCATTTGGCGAATGGATTATGCAAATTATTGGTATAGGCGCTTTAATTTTACTAACCTACTTAGTTATCCAGGGAATGTCGCAAGTTGCATCAAGTTTAGCCGCTTTTGGTGGTGCCGAAAAAAGAGGTGGCAACGAAGATAAAGGTCAAGCTAGTGGATCTTCAAGTTTTGCTATGGCTTCAAACATGATGAAAGGAGTGTCAAATCTAGCGCAAGATGGTATAAAATATGCTTTTACAGCTAAATATGGCTTGAACACTATGGCTTCTTACGGGGTTTCTGGTGCTACGCATTTAGCAAGAGCTACTGGTGCCAACAAAATAACCAATGCCATTGGCAAATCTATTCCATTCAGAGGACCAAGAACAAGATGGCGAGATGGTATAATAGACTCTGCCATAAAAATGGCGCAAAAAGAATTATCCAAGAATCCAGACTTAACTGGCAAGGACGCTGATAAATTCGTACGCAATAGAGCGATGGAAATTTTAGCAAAACAAAAGACTGGCTATGTCCAAGGAGATATGCCAAGAAGAATGAAGTCAATTGATGGCAAAGGCAATAAATTTAGAATGCTTGGAATTGATGAAGAATCAATCCTCAAAAGATTTGATCAAAAATTAGTGCAAGAACCAATAAAAAATCAAATTCAAAAACAGGCTGCTGCAATCAAAGAAAAAATGGGAAGCAATGTTCCTTTGGGTCAAGAAATGAGACAGATGCTCAATGACAGAGTTAAAGATTGGGCCAAAGAAAACCTAATTGCCAGCGATGATAAAATTGACAATTATCTACAAAATATGAAGGGGTTAGTTAGAAATAAAGCGGCACTTTCAACCAATGAAGCCTATAAATTAACAAAAGATAATAAGGAATTTAAAAGCAAATTTATGCAAGATTTGCAAAATGAGCAATTTGAAAATGCCAATAAAAGACAAAGGGCCTGGCAACGAAGTCCTTTATCAGGAATTGGCAATGAATTAAAAAGATTTGGCCATAGATTTAGCCGAGAGGTTGGTCATAATCCAAAATTAGCACAAGAAAATTTTGCACGCAAAATTGCTAGACAACAAGATGTTGGATTTTGGAAGAAAGATGATAATGGTGAAAAAACATGGACACCAAGAATCGAAAAATTAAACCCACTTCGCTACTCAAAATTTACTGATCTTGAGTCGCAAAGGCTTTTAAGATTAACTCCAGTTCGCAACATTAATAATTATGCCATTCGCTATATTGCAGGAATTGCAACTTTTCCCGCTGGTTTTGTTGCTGGGAATACTATAGTTGTATTATCAAGATTAGCGGTAATTACTGCTAATAAAATAGCAAAATTAGCGGTATTTACTGCTAATAAAGCAAGAATTAATAAACTAATTGGCGAAGGCAAAAAAATAAAGAACCCTAAATTCTTTAACAAACCTTCTGAAGTTTCTCCTCCTGAAATCGATCAAAAATTCGATGAGAAATTTGGTATTAATGATATGCAAAAAAGTGAAGCTCTTAGCTATATCAGAAATATTCAAGTTAAAAATCAAAATGATATTGGCAAAGAATCTAAAAAAGCAGCTTACTTAATGAAAAACTTTGTTAACAAAATTACCAAAGATCAAGAAAAGGGTGAAATTTCTAAAGATAAGACCAACTCAGATTTTATTGCCTCTATAAATAAAGAAGATAACAAATCGCTAATCGAAAAAGTGGCTGAAAATGATAGAATGCCAGAAAAAATTGCAAAATTATTAGCTGATGAGAATAAGGAAAAGTTGAATGAAATATTAGAAAGTCAAACTATGAAAAATAGTCAAAAAATTGATGAAATAAAAAAATTAAAAGAAAAGCAAGCTTCAATTTTATCACCAAATCTGACTGAGGATCAAATTATCAAACTAAATGCAATGACTCATGATGATTTATCAACCAGAGAAATTGGAATTAGTGATAGTGATTTTAGGAATAAGGTTAATATAGAAAACCAAAAGGTCGAAGCTGATTCACAATATACTATTGAAAAAGCCTTCAAAACTCATTTACAAAGCCAATTAGATTTAGATAAAGAGATAGAAAAATTAGCAAAAAATAGTTCTGAAGAAATTAATCGTGATCCTCACAGAATCAACCAAGAAGAAGATTCGCAGCAATTACAAGAGGCAGGTAAAGCTCCGCAAATTGAGCCTGAAATAGTTTCAGGATCTGACTTTGGCTACAATCAGTATAAGGATGAGGATGAGGATGAGGATGAGGATGAGGATGATAATAAGGATGAAATAATATCTAGCCAAGATCCTAAAAAGGATGAAGCAAAAGATAAAAAAGCGCAACCTCAAATAAATAATTCAGGCTCATCTAATGCTGGTTCTACTAATAATGCCCAATCTAATAATGGCGGTAAGAATCCTGCCAAAAATGATAATGTTACGGGCCTTGGTAAAGAACGAGCAGAGAGAGCTAAATTAGACGAAGAAAGAAAAAATCAAAAAGAAACAGAAAGTAAGCAAAAGCAAAAACAAGATCTTGAGGGACAAATTGCTAAAAATAATGCCGAGATATCATCTTTAAAGAATTCTAAAAATTCAGATAATTCAGCTATTATTGACGAAAGAATTAAGAAGCTAGTTGAACAAAATTCTGTTTTGCAAGCGCAGATAAATAGTATAAAATAGTGCTTTGGTTTTCTATTTTTAAAAATCCAAGCAAATATTTGCAAAATATTGAATTTCAGTACTGAGTGGTAATTTATATTTTTATATTATGCTTAACTTAATTAGGCCTTTTCACTTAGCAATTTCAGTAAGCTCAATTGTCCAAGCAAGAGAGTTTTACGGCTCTAAATTAGGTTTTAAAGAAGGTAGATCTTCGGAAAATTGGGTGGATTGGGACTTTTTTGGCCATCAATTAGTGACGCATCTAGATCGAAAAAAGTCTGATAAAAATATTGTTAACAAGGTTGATGGTCATGGTGTGCCAGTTCCTCATTTTGGAGTAGTTTTAGAGTGGAATGAATGGCATGAATTTGCTAAAAAACTAGAATCTAACAATATCAAATTTGAAATTAAGCCTTATATAAGGTTTCAAAATACCAATGGTGAGCAAGCAACGATGTTTTTCTTTGATCCTTTTAAGAATGCTTTAGAGTTTAAGGCTTTTAAGAATGAAGATAATTTATTTAAGAAATTTTAGAAAATCTTTGTTCAGAAGTTTGCCAGATAGGTTGTTTATTTTCGAATTCGCTAATATTGTGTAAAATTACTTCATCAATTGAGTTATTTTTTAAAAAAACCTCTCTTTGTCGCTGACTACTATTACCGTTTTGAATTATATTACGAATTGTAGAAACATATCTTTGATAACCAAGCTTTTCTTCATATTTAGATAGTTTATCAAGCCAATTTATTAAATCTTTTTTTAGAGATATGCTATTGCCTAAATCATCCAACAAAATATCAGCTTCAATACCGTATCTTAAAGCATTACATTTATTTTGCCTCATTCGCCAAGATTTTGGAGCTAAAAATTCTTGATTTGGCTCTGAATTATCTTCAAACCAATATGCAAGTAAGTGAATAAAGGCAGTTATAGCAACAGCTTCTTTTAGATTTGACAACCCATCACAAACTCTGATTTCAATCGTACCATAATTTGGGCTTGGCCTAATATCCCACCACAAGTCTTTAGTAGTAGTAATTGATTTTGATTTCTTAAGTGCAAAATAAAGATCTTCGAATTCTTGCCAATTATTTACCAAAAAAGGGTGACCACTACATGGATGGGCTTCGTAATTTGAAAGTCTTACAGAATTTAAACCACTATCCTCACCGCACCAAAATGGCGAACTAGCGCTTAGAGCAATAAGGTGTGGAACCAGCTCAAGAAAAAAATTATTAAATCTAATTGCATCATTACCACTTCTAAGACCCAAATGAACATGAAGGCCAAAAAAATTGCTAACCCTTCGACTCATGATCTGATTAACTTGAATCATATCGTGATATCTTTGTAGATCGGTCAATTGATAATTATTATAAAAAAATTTTGGATGAGTGCCGTTTGTGGCATATTTTATATCTTTGGGAGTAAATTTGTCGATTAAATTTAGCGAATTCAGAAAATCTTGCTCAATTTCATGAACATTTTGGCATTTATCAGTAACAACTTCGATAGCCGACTGATACATCTCTTGCTTGAAACTCGTACTACCATTTTTTTGAGCCAAGTCAATAATTTCACTAGCTCTATTAACCAGGCTCAAAGAATTACTATCAATAATTTGTAACTCTATTTCAACCCCTAAAGTTAAATGTCCATTTGAACAAAAATCTATATCACTCTTTTCTTTTACAAAAGAGCTTTTATCAACTATCTTTGTTGTATTCATTCAAAAATTATTCACTTCTTAATAGGTCGTTAATTGAGGTTTTGGACCTAGTTTTTTCATCAACCTTTTTAACGATAATTGCGCTATAAAGTGAAATATTTTGATCACCCTTATTATTTTGTACAGAACCAGGAACCACTACCGAATATTTTGGCACACGACCATAAAAAACTTCGCCAGTTTGACGATCGATTATCTTGGTCGAAGCGCCAATATAAACCCCCATTGAAATCACCGAGCCTTCTTCAACAATAACTCCTTCAGCAATCTCGCTTCTAGCGCCAATAAAGCAATTATCTTCAATAATTACCGGATTAGCTTGCAATGGCTCTAGAACCCCGCCAATTCCGGCACCGCCTGAAATATGACAATTCTTGCCAATTTGTGCGCATGAGCCAACTGTTGCCCAAGTATCAACCATAGTGCCTTCATCGATATAAGCGCCCAAATTGACAAAAGAAGGCATTAATACTACATTTTTTTCTATAAAAGTAGCATGCCTTACTACCGCCCCTGCTACAGAGCGAAATCCAGCTTTTTTAAAATCACTTTCTTGCCAATTAGCAAATTTAAGCGGAACTTTATCATAAAAATTTAGTGAATCGCCACTAATTGACTTATGATTACTTAAATAATTATCATTGAGGCGAAAAGATAATAAAATGGCTTTTTTAACCCATTGATTTACTTGCCATTTTCCAGCGTCTTTCTGACAAACTCTAACTTTGCCCTCATCAAGCATTTTCAGCGTTTCTACTACTGCATTTCTAACTTCGCCTTGGGTTGAAGAATTTATTTGCGATCTATTTTCAAAAGCTTGTTCTATGATATTAATTAGTGTCATTTTTTACGTTTTTTTAAGAAAGTTTATTGCTTGCTTGCTCGATTTTATTTTCTAGCTCATTTAAAAAATCATTCTTAGCAAGACCTATATTAATAGGATCTAAGAATTCAATTTTTATAGTACCATTTTTGTTAATCCTTCCGTTTTTTGGCCAAAATAATCCAGAGTTGAGAGCCGTGGGTACAACTTTAACATTGCAAGCCAGATACATGGCAGCAATACCAGGTTGATAAGGATAATCTTGACTAGATTTGTCAAACGATACCCTAGTCCCTTGCGGAAATATTATAATGTTATGACCTTTCGCCAGTATTGATTTTGATTGCTTAATCAAATCTTTAATTGCTGACATGCCGCCTTGACGATCGACTCTAATCCCAGTCATAATTTTAACAAACCAGCCATAAAACGGGATTTTCAATAATTCTTTTTTATAAGCATAAGCTGGCCTTTTAAAAATCAGATGCATTATTGCCGTTTCCCAAATTGATTGATGCTTGCAGGCAATTATAACTGGTTCATTCGGCACCTTTTCTAAACCCAAAACCTGATAATCGATATTAAATATTTTTTTTAGCATAAAGACAACGCCTAAACTCCACATTTTTGCACCGTGATCTGCTAATTTTTTACTTCTAGTGATAAAGGCTGGAAAATATATAATTGGAATAATCGTGCCCCATAAATTGATAAAAGCATAAAATAATATAGATTTTACTAATCTCATCAATAGGCAGGTTTTAATTTAGAGGTTTTGCTTTTTTAATGGTGCCGGATGTCGGATTCGAACTGACGACCTACTGTTTACAAGACAGTTGCTCTACCACTGAGCTAATCCGGCTCAAAATAAAAAAGAAAATATAAATTATTTAAACTTTGCTAAAACTCAACTTATTTTTCAAAAAGAAATATTTAAATTATTAGTTTTTATGCTAGATAGCAAAATTTAGGAAAAATATAAATTATTATTTTGACTATAGCATTTCAAACTAAGATTGCCTCTTTTATCAAAGAGATTTTATCTTTTGAATTTAATTTAAAATAATTCCAATCCTAAATTTGCTTTAGCAAATTTAATTTATTTTATATATGAATAACCTTGCCATAAGCATCTAGCACTGCTTCATGCATCATTTCTGACATGGTTGGATGCGGAAATATTGTATGCATTAAATCTTCTTCGCAAAGCTCGGCTTGTTTGGCAATTACAAAACCTTGAATCATTTCCGTTACTTCGGCGCCAATTAAATGTGCGCCCAAAAGCTCGCCAGTTTTTTCATCAAAAATAACCTTAATCAAGCCTTCACTTTCGCCAGCAGCAATGGCTTTGCCGTTAGCCATATAAGGAAATCTACCAATTTTGATATTTTTGCCTAGTTCTTTAGCTTTTTTCTCAGTTAAACCAACTGAAGCAATTTGCGGCATTGAATAGGTACAACCTGGAATATTTTCTTTTTTGATTGGATGAATTTTGCTAGCATCAAACTTGCCTAATTTGCTAGCAATTTTTTCAGCAGCAATAATTCCTTCATGCGAAGCTTTGTGAGCCAGCCAAGGCGCCGAAACTACATCGCCAATCGCAAAAATATTAGCATCGTCAGTTTCTAAATAACCATTAACTTTAATAGAATTTTTCTCGGTTTTAACTTTGGTTTTTTCAAGACCAATATTTTCAATATTAGCTACCACACCAACCGCCATAATCACTTTTTCAGCTTTTAATTCTTCAATTTTGCCAGCAATTTCAACCGAGGCTACAACTTCATTTTTGCCAGTTTTAAGTGATTTTAAACCAGCATTTGTAAGAATTTTGATGCCTTGCTTGGTAAATGATTTGTGAGCCAATTTTGAGATTTCTTCATCTTCAACTGGCAAAATATTATCCATCATTTCAACAATTGTTACCTCGCAACCCATATTACGATAAAAAGAAGCAAACTCAACGCCAATGGCGCCACTACCAACCACCAATAATGATTTTGGTAATTTTTTAGGCGTCATAGCCTCGCGATAAGTCCAAATATTTTCACCATCACTTTGCAAACCTTTTATTTGACGAGCTCTAGCTCCAGTTGCTACAATAAAATATTTGGCCTGAATTTTAGCCACTTCTTTTTGATCTTTTTCAACTGAAATCTCAGTTGATGAGTTGAATTTAGCAAAGCCGTCAATCACCGTTACTTTGTTTTTTTTCATCAAACCAGCAATTCCAGAGCTTAGTTTTTTCGAAACTTCTCTTGATCTTTGCACAATTTTTTCAAAGTCGAATTTAGTTTCTTTGGCACTAAAACCAAATTGATCAAGATTATGTAGTAAGTGATTTACTTCTGAAGATTTAAGCAAAGCTTTAGTTGGAATACAGCCCCAATTTAAGCAAATTCCACCTAGATGATTGGCTTCAACAATAGCCACCTTTAAGCCAAGTTGTGAAGCACGAATTGCTGCTACATAACCTCCAGGGCCGGCACCAATAACACATAAATCAAAATTTTGTAAATCAGCCATTTTGTTGTAGAATAAAATTTATTAGGGATTTAATTAATGGTAAGATATGTAAATGAAAAATATCAACTAATTAATCAAATGTCAGCAGAAATTGAGTTAAAATTAACGCAAATTAAGGAATCTCTAACAATTATTCGGGGGTGTCTTTGACCTTGAGTCGATTGAAAAAGAATTATCTCAAATAAAAATTGAATGTGAAAAGCCAGAAGTTTGGGATAATCAAGAACAAGCACAAAGCCTTTTTCGTAATAAATCAGCTCTTGAAAATAAGCTAAAATCATATCAAGAAATTTTTGATTTATTGGCTGAGAATAAAGAATATTATGAACTTGCCAAAGATGAAGATGATCAAGAATTATTAAGCGAGATCGATAAAAATCTTATAAATTTACTTGAAAAATCACAAAAATTCAGCATTGAAGCTATGTTTAGTGGCGAAAGTGACACCAATAATTGCTTTATCGATATTAATGCTGGCGCCGGTGGCTCAGATTCTTGTGATTTTGCTGATATGTTGATGCGAATGTATCAAAGATTTTGCGATGATAGTGACTTTAAAACTGAAATTATCTCCATGGTTGACGGCGATGAAGCGGGGATTCGTTCTGCTACACTTAAAATTTCAGGCCTTTATGCATATGGCTGGCTAAAAACAGAAAGCGGAGTACATCGTTTGGTAAGAATTTCACCATTTAACGCTAATGGCAAAAGGCAAACCAGCTTTGCTTCTATTTGGGTTTATCCTGAGATTGACGATAATATTGAAATTGAAGTTGAAGAAAAAGATTTGCGAGTCGACACTTATCGAGCCTCTGGCGCTGGTGGACAGCATGTCAATAAAACCGATTCTGCTGTCAGAATTACTCACTTGCCAACTAATATTGTGGTGCAATGTCAAACTGATCGCTCGCAAATAAAAAATCGCGCAGCATGCATGAAAATGCTCAAATCTCGACTTTTTGAGCTTGAAATGCAAAAAAAACAAGCTGAACTTGACAAAATTGAGTCAAATAAAACTGATAATAGCTGGGGGCATCAAATTCGATCTTATGTTATGCATCCTTATCAAATGGTTAAGGATTTAAGAACTGGCTACGAAACTGGAGACATAAGATCAGTTTTTGATGGCAAGATTGAAGAATTTATCAAATCAACTCTAACTCAAGTAAAATAAATAATTATGCGCTGTCCATTTTGTAGCAATCTCGACACTCAAGTTAAGGATAGTAGAATTTCTGATGACGGCGAATCGGTAAAAAGACGAAGATTTTGTACCGATTGCAATTCAAGATTTACTACTTTTGAGAGAGTGCAATTGCGTGAAATTTTTGTGATCAAAAAAAACGGTGAGAAAAAGATATTTGATCCTGAAAAGCTAAAAAGATCAATTGAAATGTCAGTTAGAAAAAGGCCAGTTGCTGAAGTTCAGGTTGAAAATTTAGTCAATGAAATAACGCGTCAATTAGAAGCTAGCTCTGAAAGCGAAATCTCATCAGCCAAAATAGGTGAAATGGCAATGCTAGCTTTAGAAAGGCTAGATAAAGTGGCATTTGTAAGATTTGCTTCGGTTTATAAAAATTTTGAAAATGCTAATGATTTCCAAAAATTTGTTAAAAAAATCGCCAATTCTTAAAGAATGAAAAAGCCTGATAATTATTTAGAAAGTTTAAACTTTTATCACGATAATGAATTTAATGAAATTCTATCTGATAAGCCTCATAATCGTTTTGATGAATCCAAGAAAGCTAAACTTGCAACTCAAAAGATTGAACCACAAAGCAATCAAATTAACATTAAACCCAAAGATAATCAGGTAAAAACAACTCAAATTTTAGAAAAAAAAGATAGTTTTATTAAACCTATAAACTCAACTTCTGACGCGGTTTCAAATCTAGCTAAAAGATTTAATCAAAATAATCAAACTGACTCTAATGCTAACTCGGCCTTTAAACCACTTAAAGAAATAGTTTTGCAGGCTAAAAATTTAGCTGCTGGCGCTAAAAATACTCATGATCTAAAAAAAATTGTTGAAGAATTTGATGGTTGTAATTTAAAAAAAATGGCGACCAATACCGTTTTTTGCGATGGTAATCCGGAGTCAAAAATTATGGTAATTGGCGAAGCTCCAGGAAATCATGAAGATTTGCAAGGGATCCCTTTTTGTGGCGATTCTGGCAAGGTATTAGACGCAATGTTTGAAGCAATTAATATGAAACGAGCTAATGATTACTATATTTCTAATGTAATTTTTTGGCGTCCCCCGGGAAATAGAAAACCAACTTCAGAAGAATTGGCGATTTGTCAGCCTTTTGTTGAAAGGCATATTCAATTAATCGATCCAAAGGTAATAATATTAGTCGGCTCGACTGCAATGAATGCAATCATTAATAGATTTGAGCCAATTACAAAAGTTCGTGGCCAATTTATTGACTTTTCTCCAGCTTTTTTAGAAAAAACAACTAAAGCTTTTACAATTTTTCACCCATCATACCTAATGCGCCAACCTGCCAAGAAAAAAATTGCTTGGCAAGACATGTTAGCACTAGAACAATTTGTCAAAGATTTTTGAGATAAAATTTAAGAAAAGCGAATGTAATATATCCATATTTCATGAGACTTTTTTTCAATTTTATCCAAAAAGATGAAGAATATGAGTTAATTTACTATAGTTTATCTAAAGATTGGATTTGGTATAACTCATTCCAATTCGTGGTATATCTTGGTGAGCGGTGATCACACTTTAATGACCAACCTCTTTTGATGCCTTGCGCTGCTAAAAATATTGCCTCTTTACCATAATTATGATTTATTATATCAATTATCTTCATCAGCTTTTCATTTTTACTATTTTGGTCATTGTTAGCGAATAAATTGCCTTGCTCATAATCTTGTGAAATTAAGTCGAGTAAAATTATGCCACATTTGTGATAATTATAACCCTTCTTAAAAATTTCTTCTAACACTTGAAAAGCAATTTTAATAATTTTCGAGCTATCATTAGTGGCAAAATCAAAGCCTTTAATCATAATATTTTTATATTGCTGATCGCTGGTTTTAAATTTGTTTGTTTTAAGAAAAACCGCTAAACCCTGCGCACGGCTTTTTTGCTGGCGCATTTTTTGACAGGCTTTTACCGCGTAATTCGCTAATATTTGTTTTAGAATCTCTTGATCTTGAACTAAATACCCAAACGATCTTGAACAAACTATGTTTTTCTTAGGTTTGAAATCTTCAATTTCAAAGCAACTTATGTTATTTAACTCTCTAACTATCTTTTCTCCTGTTACCTTGTAATATTTTCTCATCCACATCGTATCTTTTACCATTAATTGATAAGCCGATTGTATACTAGACAACTTTAATTTTTGTGCCGTTTTAAAACCAACGCCCCAAATATCTTCAACCTTAGTCTGCTTGAGAACTTCGTCTTTTAATTTGTCGTTAAGCATAACAAAAACACCAGAATTGCTTTTTTTGGCAATATCATTGGCAATTTTGGCTAAGGTTTTAGTTTTACCGATGCCGATTGAAACCGGAATATCGGTACATTTTATTATTTTTTGTCTTATTTCTTTGGCATATTTTTCATAATTAATTGACACAATATTGTCTAATCTTAAAAAGGCTTCATCAATTGAATAAAATTCGATTTCATCGCTGAATTCTTTCAAAAGAGACATAACGCGATTAGAAATATCGCCATAAAGTTGATAATTTGAAGAAAATACCCTAACTTTATTTTTGGTCAAAACTTCTTTATATTTAAAATAAGGAGCAGCCATTGGCACACCTAGATCTTTAACTTCTTGAGATCTAGCAACTATGCAGCCATCATTATTCGATAATACTACTACTGGTTTATTTCTTAAATCTGGACGAAAAACTCTTTCGCAAGAACAAAAGAAATTATTACAATCAACCAATGCAAAAATCCTTTCTTGCCTCATAATTGATGAATAACACTAATGACCACTCCCCAAATATAAATGCCTTCTTCTTCGTCAATAGCTATTGGTTTGAATTGATCATTTTCTGGAAAAAGATATGGCTTACCACCTTCTAATTTGTAACGTTTTACCGTCAAATCACCATTGATAGCAGCAATTACTATCTTTCCCGGAGTCGGATCTAAGCTTTTATCAACAATCATTAAGTCACCATCAAAAATACCAGCATTAATCATTGAATTTCCTGTGGCACGAACAAAGAAAGAAGCTTCCGGATGTTTTATTAAATAGCGGTTTAAATCAAGCTTACCTTCCATGTAATCATCAGCAGGAGAAGGAAATCCGGCAGGAACTTTACTAGCAAAAAGAGGTAGTGCAAATGGCTGTGGATCATCAATGAGAGACTTAATATCGTCAATCATATTAGTTGGCACTCTCATAACTTTGGTTTCGTGACCATATCTTAACTTGGGACCAGCTCCAGACCTTTTACCACCCCAAGAATTTTTTGTAGAATTTTTGTAGATTTTCATAAATTTTAAATTAATACTTGAATATGTAACATATTCAAGTATTATAAATTTAATCCACAATCAATTTATTTACAAATTTCTTTCATTCTTAAGTAAGCTTTGGCAATACCTTTAAGAGAATATTGATCAACAGCATAGGTGCCAATATCTGAATTACTTCTGACCTTTAAAATTGCGCTATTTAATATGGTTTGGATAATCCTAACATCTTCATATTTAGTTCGTGCCCAAGCATTATCTTCCCTAGCTTGAATTTTAAACTGAGTATTATCAACCGTAATAAAAACCTCACTATTTTTTTTAAAACCGTAACCACCAAAAATGCTAAATTCTTCACTATTTGTTTCTTGATAATGAGTAATCATAATATATGGGTCTGGCCTAGAATTGTGATTTGTCTGAGCTGATTGAGGTTTGGATGCTATGTAGCAAATTTTAGGATCAAATTCTCCAGTCTGTATTTCATAAACTGTCCAATCAAAAAAAGCGCTGTCAATAATTTGTGCTTGCGATACTGGGATTAATAAAAAATAAATTAATGAGAATAATTTCAATAATTTGAAAATAGACATTTTCTTAATTGATTCGAGACAAAGAATAATTTAATATTGATAACATTTTATTTTTTTCTTGGCAATCTTCAAAAATTTCAAGATTTTTGATCGCCTCTTTTTGGTAGCTATCAATTACTGATTTACAATCTTCTAAAATCTTATATTTTGCAATCAAGTTGATAATTTTATCAAAATTTGTTGAATTTTTTTTGGACATCAAATTATCTTGATGAATCTGACTCATCAAAACCCTATCTTCTTTTGAAGATTTTTCGTATAACTTAATAAGTGGCAAAGTTATTTTTCCTTCAAAAAAATCATCACCAATTTCTTTACCAAGCCTTTTTTGATTAGCTGAATAATCAAGCATATCATCAACCATCTGAAATATAATACCAAGATTCTTACCAAAATCTTTTAAGGCTAAAATTTGTTGCTCATTTTTTTTAGCTATAATCGCTGGTACACAGCATGCTGATGAAAATAAAATAGCAGTTTTACCAAAAATAATATCAAGATAGGTTGCTAAATTAATATCGATATTTTTTGAATGCTCTAACTGCATAACTTCTCCATCAGCCATAATTGATGAAGTTTTAGCTAGTAATTCTAAAGCTTTTAAGCTATTGCTTTTAACCATCAATTGAAAAGCAACTGAAAATACATAATCACCAACCAAAATACTAGCTTTATTATCCCAAATAGCATTTGCAGTTTTTTGGTTACGGCGCATCATACTATTATCAACCACATCATCATGTAATAAAGTTGCACTATGAATCATCTCAACTGCTGCAGCTAAATTTAAGATTGCCTCGTCACTTTCTTGATTACATAAATCGCTAGCCATTAATAATAAAATCGGCCTAATTCTCTTGCCTCCAGAGCTAATCAAATGATTGGCTATTTCTTGTATTAATGGCGATTTACCTTGAGAGAATTTTAAGATAATTTTATTAATGTGATCAATTCGTTGATAGTAGTCTTGAAATAGTTGGTTGGTTTTTTTCATCAGAAGAGCAAGGTTATTGCTGGTTTTCGTGATAAAGGATCAAAATTCTATTTTTTGACTCTTCAACTTTGGCGGTAATTTTATTTAGTGATTCTCGAATATAATCTGCTAATTCTTCACTTTGACCATTTTTTACAAACTCGATATATTGCGTGGTAATTTCATCAGCACAATCCTCAAGACAACTAACTAAATCTTCGATAATATCAAACTGCTTAGCTGATAATTTGTGAGAGCTATCTTCGGCAACTCTAATCAAGCGATCCGCCATAGCGTAATATTCAATGACTTTGTTATAAGTTTGTTCTTGCTTTGAAGTTGCCATTTATTAATCTATTAATTTAAGTAAATCAACTTTAGTTAGACTTAGATTAGATCTAAGCCAAGCGACTTTGCATTTCTTAAGGATTTCACCAATTTCTTCATTTTTAAAACCAAGTCGCAATATATCATTACCATTTAATGGAAATTTAGCTATCGCATATTTTTCTAAAAAATCAAGAACTTGTTTGATTTCATTTATTATCGTGGCGCTTTCTTGGGTTGTTTGGCAATAAATATAAAATTCTTTAACTAAATTAACATCATTTCTTGCTAGAATTTCAAAAAACTGATCTTTCAGTGAGCAATTAAGATTGTTAACAAAAAATTTTAAATATTGATATTCGCTTTTCGTCAAATTTAAATCATCCTTTAATCTATCCAATCTTAATTTACTATCGACAAACAGTATAGCAATTTTTAAATTTTGACTAAGATTGAATGATAATTTATTAGCCAAATCATTTATTTTGATAAAGTTATCCAACTGCAAATTTTTTCCAAATAGAGTTTGACAAAAATTATTATCCTGCAAAATTTTTAATATTTTATAAAGATTATCAAGATTATTTACCGCAATTATCTTTAAGAACTCTTCACGAATCCTTGATTTTGAAAGCTTTAATAAGTTTTGCTGTTGAGCAATGCAAGCTTTGAGATTTTGCTGATTTATGTTTTGATAAAATAAGGCACTAAATCGAAAAAAACGTAAAATTCTTAGATAATCTTCTTTAATTCGTAAATTAGCATCACCGATAAATCGAATCTTTTTTTGCTCAAGATCAAAAACACCATCGAAATAATCATAAATCAACCCATCCTTATCCATATAAAGAGCGTTTATCGTAAAGTCGCGTCTTTTAGCATCTTCATAAAAATCATTGGTAAATTTAACCAAGCAATGACGACCATTATATTCATATTCCTGCCGCAGAGTGGTAATTTCAAAATTTTTACCATCAATTACCGCAATTATAGTTCCAAATTTTTCAGCTAAATCAACATATTTTATATTGTTATTGCTAAGAATTTCTTTGATCTGATTTGGAGTGTGGGTAGTAGCAAAATCAAAATCTTTAACTTGACGATCGAGTAACAGGTCTCTAACCGCACCGCCGACCATTCTAATTTCCTGGCCAAAAATTGTAAAAAGATTAATGACCTCTAAAGGAAGTTTTAGCAATAAATCAGTTCTTTTGACTTTTGCAATCATATAACCGTTATAAAAATACCTAATTCATCAGCTTTTTTGATAACTTGCTCTTTTTCTAAAATTAAAGTTGATTTAGCCTCAATAGCAATTCCTTTGATTTGAGAATTGTGACAATTTTTGATAGTATCGATACCAATTGTTGGCAAATCAGCTTTGCGACTCTGCTTTTTCTTTTTAAGTTTAACTAAAACAGCACCATCTTTATAACTCGATTGCAAATTTTTAAAATTTTTAATCATAGCATCAGTACCCTCCATACCTTCAACCGAAATTATTTGCTTTTGAGCGACTATAACTGACTGACCAACATCAAATTCTGAAAATCTTTTTATAGCCTTACTAGCAAGCTTGATATTTATTAAATCCGAACTATCTGGCTTATTCGTAGTTAAACAACCCCTTTCTTTGATTTGACAATCGATAATTTGATCAACGGTTAGAATTTTAATATTTCTTTGCTCAAAAAACTTGATTACCGACCTTAAAACCGCATCATCACCCAAGATTTTATTAGCAAGAATTTTACCAAGTAAAATTTTGCCGGTTTTATCAATTTTTAACTCTGAGAAATTTGGCTTATTAACTGCTCCAGCAAAAATAATTTGATTGATATTTTTGTTTTTTAGCTCTAGTAAAAGCTTTTCAACCTCACCATAATCAAAATTTACTGGTTTAAATTTTTGGTAGTCAAACTCGTAAATTTCAGATTTGAGTAAAAAGATTGTAAAAGGAGTTTGTTGTTTTTGTAATTGCTTGATAATCAACTGAGGCAATAATCCCCTGCCTGCAATTATCGCAATTGGCTCTTGTTTCATCCCTGATTGTTTAAATTGGCACCACCATCAACATATAAAATTTCGCCATTAACAAATTTATTTTCAAGCAGATAATTCAAAGCCAAAATTACATTTTCAATATTAGCCTCGTAAGCTAAAGGGTTGTTTTTTGGATTAAGATCTTGATTGTTGTCAGTTGGCGTTAAAATTACCCCTGGAGCAATAGCATTAGTACGAATTGTTGGCGATAATTCAATTGCCAACATTTGTGTTAGGTTAGCTAAAGATTTTTTGCTTAAATTATAAAAAAAATACTGAGTTTCAAAACGCGTGATATTTTTATCAATTAAATTAATAATCTGTGCGTTTTTTCTATTTTTATTCTTAACATTAACCGCAAAACTTTGCGATAAAATAATTGGCGAAGTAAAGTGAATATTTTGATTTTTTTCAAGTTTGGTTAAAAAATCATCTTGCAGAAAGCTAGTTTTTTCAAAAATCGAGGCATTATTTACCAATAAACTCCAATCAGGAAAATTACTAGTCATATAACTTGCTAGTTTTTGAGTTTGACGAATATCACACAAATCGCATTTATAAGCGCGACATTTTTTGCCGAGAGACTCTTCGATTTCAGTTACCAAATTATTAGCCTCTTTAGCTGAATTATTATAACTAAAAACAATATCATAGCCTTTACTTGCTAGACTTAAGATAATTTCACGACCAATTCTTTTGGCACCACCTGTTACTAGGGCTGTTTTTGACTGGTTAGGCATATTATTTTTTAAAAAATGTTGTATTTTTTATCTTGATTTGACCTGGCGCAATCCCCCAAAAATCAGCTTTTTTAAATTCTTGCCTTGCAAGAAAAGAAAAAATTTTATGATAAGACTTACGCTGCGAGTCATCAAGAATAATTGATCCATTCTTTGATAATGAATTAATTGAGTTATATACACAGTCAAATCTTTTGAGTGAATCAATAACTATATAATCATATCCTTGATTAAAATATAGCAAGATTTTTTGATATAATTCATTAAATTGACCATTTTTCATCAATAATACCACCCCTTTATCATAAAAAAAAACATCGTCAATTTTGTCTATTAAATCTTTTGGTATTTTGCATTCATTGTTTTTATTAATTAAAAATTTATTGAGTTTACCTTTAATAATATTAAACCATAATTGATTGGTCTCTAGTGAAGTTACATATTTAACTCTGTCGCTAAAAAATAAGGTGGAAGCACCGCAGCCAAATTCAAAAATTAGATCGCTATCTTTAAGATTTTGTTGCAAAAAATTTATTGCTGGATAGCTCATCCATGGCAAAAAATTACCATCTTCATCTTGCGACAAGCCTGATGTAAAAGACCTAATCCAACCCTGCTTATTTTGCTCAAATTGTTGTTTAAAATTTTGCAACAAAGTTATATGAAATTTGAATTGCTATTGTTTATCTACTTTGATTACCGGCTATTGGGGTATTTTTTCCAAACGATTTAACATTTTCCCTTCAGGGTGCAATGGGCTTGAAGAAGGGAGCATTTCTCTTTTTACCTCTTGCCAACTGCTGCATTCTAGGCCAGAAAAGCCATCTTGGCCATGATGATCTGGGCTTGATAAATTGCTTTTACTAGGTTTACCAAAGTTTTTATGAATTATATCCTTTAAAGCATCTTGCTTATCAGAACCTTGTATACTATTAGGCTTACACAAATCTAAAACATCTGAGGTTCTAATGCCGTTTGTAGGTTCTTGATTTTCATCTAGCATTTTTGTTGAATATAATCCTTTTTCTTTGGCTTTTTTCCTAAAATCAGCAGAAAAATTAGAAATTATAGTAACACGATCTTCAATATCATCATGTAATAATTCATCAACTTCATTTTCCTTTAGAAATTTTTTTAAAAATTCTCTATCTTTTCCTGGATTTTTATGTCTAGCTAAATTACTAATCCCACTTATACCATCTCCTGAAACATCTTTTGAGCCAGCCACTTTAAATATTTTATAAACCATATCTGAAGTGAGGAATTTCTTTAAATCATCAGTCAATTCTTGATTTTGATTTAATTCCTTGCTAATTTCTTGCAGAATTTCGCTAAATTTTTCTTTAAAATTAGCTACGAGTTTTTCTTTTACTTTATTATCATTTAAATCGCTAGGATTTTGACTAGTGCTCGAAGACCTAGTCAGTTGTTTCCTTTCATTTTCATCAAGCTTCATAGCAACACCAACAAGTATTTTATCTTGTACAACAGTAAAGCGATCTTGAAAACTGCTTTTATTTTGATCACTAAATCTTTCTTGCCTTAAAATATAAAGATCACCGATTTTACTAGTAGAACGAGCGTTTGTTAATAAATCGGATTCAACTTCAATTTTCGTGGCTCCTGAATTTTCCTGAGTGTTGAATTGATTATCTTTGCGCTTTTCTTCCTTCAATTTAACCGAAGTCCCGACTTCTGGTGCTGATTCTCTAGACACTCTAAACAGTACTGTATTTGTAAATGGTGTTAGAGGGATTTCTAATTGAGGTGTAAATTTATCTATAAGATTTACAACCCTTTCTCCCCTTCTCAACTCTTCTAATTTTTCATTTTGCTTCTTTTTTTGATCTAATAGAGCATTAACCCCGCCATTGTTTCTAAGATCTTTTTTTGATTCTCCTGTTGTTAATGAAATTGAAGCAGGTCGCAATTTTGAACCTTCTTCAAAGCTTTTTCTTAAATCACCAAAAGCATTGATACCAATTCCACTTATTTCAGCTGTACTTTTAGCTTTTTCTTTTTGACAGGAAGTATTTTCAAAAATTGCCCTAATTTTTGCAAATTGAAATGGTGAGGCAAAACTATCATTAGTCTCTAGCGGTTCAGGTTGACCGGTTTGGTCTTGAATTCTAGGAGTACTTGCTTGTGAAGCATCTAATTCATTATATACAGAACCATCCGAAAGACGTCTCACACGCTTCTTTTCGTCTTGGTTCTTATCGCTATTGTTTTTCATATATCACATTATATAATTTATGATAAGAATTAGATAATGCCTTTATAAAATTTAAACACTATCAATCTGTTATATAAACTAACAAAAAATACCTTAATGTAATATTGTAACAAAATTTCTTGACTTTGACAATAGTTTTTTGAGAAAAAAAGCTTAATTCTGTTCTCTATTTTCGATTCTTTTGATCATTTCGCTTTTAAAATTTTTGATCAAGCCTTGCACTGGCCAGGCTGCCGCGTCACCTAAAGCGCAAATTGTGTGACCTTCAATTTGTTTAGTTAGGTTATAAAGTTGATCAATTTCTTCAATTTTGGCTTTGCCTTCAACCATGCGATTCATCATGCGCATGATCCATCCCGTGCCTTCGCGACATGGCGTGCATTGTCCGCAAGATTCATGCTTGTAAAAATGTGATAAACGCGCAATGGCGGCAATGATATCAGTTGATTTGTTCATCACGATGATCGCTGCTGTTCCAAGGGCTGTACCAGCCTCTTTTAAAGAATCAAAATCCATTAAAACATTATCGCAAACTTCTTTTTTGATCATTGGCACTGACGAACCTCCTGGAATGACCGCTAATAAGTTATCCCAGCCACCAATTACGCCACCTGCATGTTTTTCGATGAGTTCTTTGAGGGGAATGCCCATTTCTTCTTCAATATTGCATGGTTTGTTGACATGGCCAGAAATTGAGAAAATTTTGGTGCCAGTGTTTTTTTCACGACCAATGCCTGCAAACCAAGATGAGCCACGACGAAGAATTGTTGGCACTACGGCAATTGACTCAACATTATTGACCACAGTTGGGCAACCATAAAGACCGATTAGTGCTGGAAAAGGTGGTTTTAAGCGAGGCTGACCTTTATTACCTTCTAAACTTTCAAGCAATGCCGTTTCTTCGCCACAAATATAGGCGCCAGCACCACGATGAATATAAATATCAAGATCAAAGCCAGATTTGCAGGCATTTTGACCGATTAGATTAGCTTCATAGGCTTCATCTATGGCTTTTTGCAAAATTTTAGCTTCATTGACATATTCACCCCTGATATAAATATAGCAAGTATTAGCGTTAATGGCCTTGGCAGCAATTAAGCAACCTTCAATTAATTTGTGGGGTTCATTGCGGATAATTTCGCGATCTTTGCAAGTTCCTGGTTCGGATTCATCGGCGTTAACTACTAAATAATGTGGCTTACCTTCTTTAGGATTGCTTTTTTTGGGAACAAAAGACCATTTCATGCCAGTTGGAAAGCCGGCACCGCCACGACCACGAAGCCAAGAATCTTTGACTTGCTTGATTATTTCTTCATTGTCTAGGGCTAAAAGTTTTTTGGTGTTGTCCCAATCACCTCTGGCAATCGCTTCTTTTATGGTAAAAGACTTTTGACCATATAAATTTTTGAAGATTTTATCCTGTTCTTTAAGCATTAATATTTGGGGTATATGTTAAATTTATGGACTAAATTTTTAATGAGACATAATTTATTAAAATATGCACTCAAACCAATAATTGCAAAAATTAAATTATCTAACTTGTAAAAATGCAATTGCTAAAAAAAAATTGATAAATAGTTTTACTCAAGAATTGAAACAATTCTTTTTTTCATATCTTTTTTCTAGAATAAGAACTTTTAATAATTAATTCTTTGTTTAGGACTTAAGCTCGTCTTACTTAAGAAATCTCTAGATAAAGATATAATAAACTATCCTAATTTTTTAGGTACCAAATTTATTAAATGAGCAAGCTTTTTTACTTAGTTACAATTTTTTTAATTTTGCAATCCTGCCTAAAGCAAGATTTGGTGCCTTTTGACAGAGAAACTAAAGCTACTAAAGATCAAATTAAATATACATTAATCCGCAACCGTGAGCAAGAAAAAAAGAAGGCCAAACAAGCCAAATATGAGCATGAAATAGTTGAGACTCCTAAAATTTCTAAAATGATTATTACGCCACCTCCTCCTAAGATTGGCAGCAATAAGATTGTATCTTTTTCGGTGACTGATCAAATTCCACTGAAAGATGTTTTGATAGAAATTGGTAGAGTTGCCGAAATCGATGTTGATGTTGATCCTTCTATAGAAGGTGGAATTATAATAAATGCTGTTAATAGACCTTTAAAAGAGGTTTTGGATCGTATTGCAAGTCTCGGTAAATTACGCTACTCATATGAAAATGGCGTTTTGCACTTTGAAAGAGATACGCCATTTTTGAGAAATTATTTTGTTGATTATTTGGTTGATGGAAGCTTGTGGGGTGATGTAGAATCCAACATTACTTCTATACTTAACTCTAACAGCGGTCAGTCTTCATCTAGTACTCAATCTTCAGTTCAAGCTTCTAGCTATACTTCAAATAAGTCAGCAGGCATTATATCGGTTTTTGCCAATCTAAGTCAACATGATCTAGTTGAAAAATATCTAAGTGCAGTTGAAAAAACCGCCTCAGCACAAGTTTTAATTGAAGCAAAAGTTGTTGAGGTTAGCTTAACAGATGAATTTAGTACAGGTATAAATTGGTCTTGGTTAAGTGGAAAATCAACTTTAACCACGACCACTGACGCAGAGGGAGCAACAACCTCAGCTATTGTTAGAAGAAGGGAAGCTAAACTAACTGGCGGTTACGACGATCTTACAGCGCCTTTTACTTTTGCCTTTAATGGTTTACTAAAAGGCAATATTGATGCACAAGTTAGTGCTCTAGAAAAATTTGGAACCACTAAAACACTTTCAAGCCCTAGAATACATGCCATGAATAATCAATCTGCATCTTTAAATTTTGCGGATAAGTTGGTTTACTTCAAACTAAGCAGAGCGCAAACTACTTCAACTACTCAAAGTGATAACGTAGTGGAAACACTATCTTCAGAAATGCAAGAAGAAAATGTTGGAGTTGAATTGCAAATTACTCCGTCGATCAACCTAAGAACGCGCGAAGTTGTGATGAAGATCAAGCCAACTCTATCAGTTAAAAGTGGCGAGGTAGTTGACCCAGCAAGTCCAACTGATGATAATGGGTTAGCAATTTTTGAAAATAAAGTTCCAATTATTCAATCTCGTGAAATTGAAACTATTGCCAAGGTTGAAAGTGGTAATGTCTTAGTAATTGGTGGCTTAATGAAAGAAGGTCAATCTGATTCAAATACTGGAATTCCTTACTTGCAAGATATTCCTATAATTGGCTGGCTATTCAAATCAAATCAAAAATCATCAAATGTAACTGAAACAGTGATTTTTATCAAGGCTACAATAGTCAGTAGCGGCGACGAGGCAAATAGTGTTGATAAAGATCTTCAAGATATGTTTGACAATAGCAGAAGAAAGTTTTTTGAATAAAAATAATCAGAAAATGAAAGTTATAATAAATTATATTATTCTAAATGGCGTAAGGGATAGGTTGTATCTTAGTGTTTTATTGACTTTAATTATTTCATTTATTGTATCTATTATATTTGGCTCTACTTTTCTTATTGAAAAGCAAGAGTCAGTTTCCGCTTTTAGCGCTGGTTCGTCGAGGCTGATTTTTATCATCGGCATCACTCTCTTTGTTTGTCTTAATCTTCATAGAAGCTTTGAGAATAAGGAAATTGAATTTATTATCAGCAAGTCTATATCTCGTCAAAAAATAATTATTGGCTATATTTCTGGCTATATTTTATCAGCTACAATTATTCTGATACCACTTATATTAGCACTATTTATCCTGACTAAATCTGACCTTATAGGCTTACTTTATTGGTCAATTAGTTTAGTTTTGGAAAGCTTGATAGTTGTAACTTTTGCAATTTTGGCAACTTTGATTCTTGGCAATGCCTTTTCAGCAATCTTAGCTAGTTTATCTTTTTATATCCTTTCTAGAATGATGGGAATTTTTGTTTATGCAATTGAATTGCCAAAAAGCTATGGTGATTTTTCCAATAATATATTACCATCAACTCTGAAAATTCTGTCAGTAGTTTTTCCAAGGTTAGATATTTATAGCAAAAGTCAGTGGTTAACTTATGGTATATCAGATTTTACAGATATAAAAATAGTTTTGTTACAATCTTTAGTTTATATCCCGCTGTTGATTTTTATGTCATTCTACGATTTTGGCAAAAAGCAGTTTTAGTATTTAATTATGATTTTGTCTATATCTAGCAAACAAGAATTGGATAGGGTTTTTTTGGGAACATTTATAATCCTTTTTGTTTTTCAGATATTTTTTTGGTTTAGTTATAGAGATATAGGACCAGATTTTAAAATCATTGAAAATCCTCCAAACAAAAAATTTATTAAAGCTATTGCTCTTGGAGACGAGGAATTTTTGTTTAGAAGCTTAGCTCTTCGCCTGCAAAATTCTGGAGATATTTTTGCTGGATTTGCACCACTAAAAAATTATGACTATAAAAATCTTTATGATTGGATGATTTTATTAGATAATATCAATCCCAATTCTAATGTTGTACCTCATCTAGCAACCTACTACTACTCACTAACTCAAAATAAGAAAGATTTAGTGCATATTATTGATTATCTAGATTCTCATGCTAGCCGTAATTTAAGCCAAAAATGGCTTTGGTTAACTCACGCTGTTTTATTGGCAAACAGTAAATATGATGATCAAGAAAAAGCTCTAGCTTTAGCTAAAAAATTAGCTGATAATAGTAATGACGACTTGCCGATTTGGACTAAACAATTACCAGCTTTTATTTACGCTAGAGTTGGTGATAGCTGTATGGCATTTACAATAATTAAAAATTTGGTTGACGAAAATGAAAGTAAAAAAAGATTGATTACTGAGCAGGAAATGGAGTTTATGAAGCATTTTATCGAATATAGACTAAATAAGCTAAAATCTGAAAAATTTGATCCAACCAAATGTCCCGACTACAAAAAGAAATCTTAAAAGTAGTAGATTCTGCGCTAATTGAAGATGGTGCCTTATTTGATAAAACCACTGATCTTATTAATCAAAAATCTAAAATAGTTGGCTTTAATGTAATTGCTAAAGAAGATATTATTTTTTGTGGAGAAGATATTATTTCCGTCATCTTTAAATTGATGCAAAAAAAAGCCAAGTTTAAAAATTCCAAAATTGACTTTAAGGTTAATTTTAAAGATGGCCAACTTGTAAAATCAAGGCAAGTAATTGCCTCTGGCTCGGCTGAAGCTAGCTTGATTCTTGCTTGTGAAAGGGTTTTGCTGAATTTAGTTCAGCATCTTAGTGGCATTTCAACTATAACCAATCAATTTGTAAAAACCCTTAATAATCATAAAATTAAGATTCTTGACACCAGAAAAACCATACCCAATTTACGCTATTTACAAAAATATGGGGTTACTAAGGGTGGCGGCAATAATCATCGCTTCAACCTTTCTGACATGATAATGATTAAAGATAATCACATCGCTTTAGCAGGAGATATTGGTAAGGCAATTAATTCTTGTAAAAAAAATTCTAAACTAAAAATTGAAGTTGAATGCGAAAATGTTCAGCAGGTTAAAGATGCCGTAATTCATCACCCTGACGTCATTATGCTCGACAATATGAATATAAATGAAATCAAGCTTTGCACAAAAATAATTCGTAATTTCAGTCCAAAGATCAAAATTGAAGTATCTGGCGGCATCAATCTAAAAAATATTAAAGACTATAGTAATCTTGACATTGATTTTATTTCAATTGGCTATTTAACTCATTCAGTAATAGCTAGCGATATATCTCTAGAAATTTTATAACAAATTTTGTTAAATAGTGGCTGATTTATCCGATCAACAAAAGCAAAGATATTTACGAAATATTGCAGTTTCAGAAATTGGTGAGTTAGGGCAAAAAAAATTATTATCAGCTAAGGTTTTAGTTGTTGGTGCTGGTGGACTTGGTTCTTCAGCGCTTTTTTACTTGGCAGCAAATGGGGTTGGAACTATCAAAATAGTTGATGATGATAAGGTTGAAATATCAAATCTACAAAGACAAATTATCCACAACTTAAACAACATTAATCAAAATAAGACCGAAAGCGCTAAGCAAAAAATCAACTTACTCAATGAAGATGTTAAAATTGAAGCAATTAATCTCAGAGTCGATAAAAATAATTTACCTTCTTTGATTAAAGATTGCGATTACATTATCGATTGTTCCGATAACTTTCAAACTCGCTTTGCAATAAATCAATCTTGTGTTCAAAACTCTAAAAAATTAGTTTTTGCAGCAGTTAAAGAATTTTCTGGCCAGTTATCTTTTTTTGATTTTAGCAAAAAAAATCAGCCTTGTTATTCTTGTTTTAACCATAATGATATTGAGCAGAATTTTGAATTACCAATTTCTCAAAAAGGAATTCTTGGCTCCGTCCCCGGAGTTTTAGGATCAATGCAAGCCACTATGGCAATAAATCAAATATTAGAAGTAGGTGAAAATCTGGCTGGAAAAATGATAATTTGTGACTTTTTAAACTTCAATTTTCGTAAAATTAATTTAAGCAAAAATGCATCTTGCAAAATTTGTTCTAGTTAAATTAAATCATTGCCTTAGTTTAAATTTATTGTAACTGACTGTAATTTAGGTAAAATTTTATTGGTTTTACAAAAATAAGTTTTTGCATTGTTTAAATTAATATCAAAATTTAGAAATTCATTTTGCGGGTGTAGCTCAATGGTAGAGCCCCAGCCTTCCAAGCTGGTCGTGAGGGTTCGATTCCCTTCACCCGCTCCAATTTCATTGGATCGGTGTTCGGTCATAGCCGATTTGATGATAAAAATGACCGTTTAGGTCATTTTTCTTGATCAAATCTCCCCATTCACCCGCTCCAATTTCATTGGATCGGTGTTCG
>JAURQX010000050.1 GCA_030835905.1 Alphaproteobacteria bacterium | reverse complement strand
TCGAAGTATTTTACAACAGAATACGAACCCACTCTGCGAATAATTACTTGCTACCAGTAGAATTTGAAAGAAAAAACCAAGATCTAGCAAAATCTATAAAATTTGCTCAAATTTAGTGTCCGAAAAATTGTGGACATTCCACTTGAATTTTTTCGTGACTTAGGTACAGCTTTTATTTTTGCAATTATTGCTATTTATATTTTGATTTTGATAAAAATTTAAGAGTTTTTCAGTGCCAATAATTATTATGGCACCAATTCCAATTAGCGTAATTGGCGTGATGTTTGGCCATGCAGTTTTGGGATCATATTTTACCGCTACTTCGATGATTGGCTTTATGGCTGGTGCTGGAATTATTGTTAGAAATTCAATAATTCTAATCGATTTTATTGAGCAACAAATGAAACAATCTATAAAGTTAAAAGAGGCGGTAATAATGGCTGGAATTTTAAGGTTTAGATCAATGTTGTTAACTGCTGCAGCGGTAATTTTTGGTAGTTTAGTTATGCTTTTTGATCCTATTTTTAGTGGTTTTGCTGTTAGTTTGATTTTTGGAGAAATTGCCGCTACATTGTTAAGTCGTTTTGTGATCATGTTGCTATATTTTTATTTAATTGGAAAAAGAAGAGAGCAGTTTATTGCAATTAAAACTAAAATAATATAATTAAGAAGCCTTTCACAACTCTATTGATTATAGTAAAATGTGAATTTAAAAGTGGGGCAACATTATTCATGACCTTTAGAATTAAGGTTGGGCTTTTATTGTTAAAGAAAAGTTTTTTAAGCTAAAGCAATAATTAAATATATAAAATTAAACTCCTAAATTTCATGAGGTTTATCTTATTTTTTCCTATCTTATTTTTCTCACTCAATTCGTTCGCACAGGAATCGCTAAAAAATTATCCAGGCGTAAATGGTCAAATTTTGCTGATGGGTCAGGCTGATTATCTTGCTACAACAGATGCCAATAATCTAAGTAAGGAAAATACAATTTTTTATTCACAAGCTGATTTTGCTTTAAATTTTAACAAAAATTGGGCAATTAAAACTCAGTGGCGTTCTTTTCCGCAATCACAAATTTATTCTAATCAAGAATTTAATTTTAAAAGATATTACAGCTTTAACAATGAAAATCGTGGAATTAATCTTGATGATCATGCGGTTGTGATTGAGGAATTAAAACTGGATTTTGAAAATGAGGATCTGCATTTTTATCTTGGTAAGTTTGATCCTGAATTTGGAACTGCTCATCGTAAATCAAAGAGGATTGGAGTTTTTACTTGGCAATTTAATGAAGATTATAATTTAAGAGAAAAAATTGGTGGCGGAATATCGGCATTGTTAGAAAACAGTATAATTTCTTTTAATACATTTTTTAATGATACCACTGATCTAAGTAAAAGTGCTATAAAAGACAGAGGAACGGCGAGTAATCAAGATGGTATAGCCGGCAGTAATGGCACTCTTTCTTCTTACTCAGTTTCAATAAATGGTAAAGATTTTTTTGGGGTTGATAATCTATTTTATAATTTTGGTTACCGAAATCTAGGAATTAATAGCGCTCTAGATCGTCATGGCGAAAGTGGTTATGTTGCTGGTTTTGAATATCTTTATCATTTAAGCGGCAGAACAAACATCGTACCATTAATAGAAATAGTTAAAATCAATGATTTTGGTGGTGCAAGTGGAAGGGATGCTATGTACTATACTTTGTCAACTGTCGCTAATTATAGCAGTTGGAGTGCAAGCGTAACATATAATAAAAAAGATATTAAGGCTACCAAAGGAATGAATGATAAGATCGCAGATACAATGTTACAAATGACAATAGGCTATAAAATTTATCAAAATATGACGCTTGACTTCACGCGCGCTACGATAAATGAAGATGGAGATAAATCAAGCTTATTTGGTTTAAATCTAAGCTATCTTTATAGATTTTAAATGAATTTAATTGCTTTAAAAATTTTAATAGGTGATAGAGCGAAATATATTGGTTTAATTTTTGGGATTATTTTTGCTACCTTTCTAATGTCACAGCAGATGTCTTTATTTGTTGGCATTATGTCGCGTACTTTTTCAATAGTTGAGCAAATTGATGAAGTTGATATTTGGGTGATGGATCCAAAAGTGCAGTATATCGATGGCATTGAGCCAATTCCCGATATAAATTTAGCCAGAGTTCGCGGTGTTGATGGTGTAAAAAGAGCTACCAAATTCTTTAAAGGCAATGTAGTAGCCAAAGTTAACAGCATGCTACAAATGGTAACTTTGATTGGTCCAGATGATGTTTCTTTTATTGGCGCTCCTCAAAAAATGATAATGGGTAATGTAGCTGACTTAAAAAAACCTAATGCGGTAATAATTGATGAAACCGGCTATAAGTATATTTGGCCGAATGAGCCATTTCAAATTAATCGTGAGTTTGAAGCTAATGATCAAAGAATGAATTTGGTAGGGATTGCTGATACAGTTCCAGCCTTTTCCTCGCCAGTTTTAATTTATTCACTCTACTCAAATGCAATTAACTATAGTGGCGCATCACGCAATAAATTATCTTTTGTTTTAGTTGATGTTGAGGATGGTAAAAATGCAAAAGAGGTTGCCAAAAACATTACTAAGCGCACCGGCCTAAAAGCATTAACTGCTAAAGAATTTAAATTTGAAACTCTAAAATATTATATGACGCATACAGGTATTGCTATTAATTTCGGTGTAACCGTGATGCTTGGCTTTTTGGTTGGTGCAGCAATTTCTGGGCAAACTTTTTATATTTTTATTAATGAAAATTTAAGACAATTTGCGGTGTTAAAGGCGGTTGGAGTTAATAATCGGCAAATTTTGTTGATGGTTTTACTACAAGCCTTAACTGTAGCCACAATTGGCTATGCGATTGGGATTGGATTAACTTCAATTTTTTTTATTAAAGTGGCAGCTTCAACTGCAACTTTTAAAGGTTTTATTTTGCCATGGCAAGTTGTGGCAATTGTTTTTGTAGCTATTATTTCAATAATGACAATTATTAGCTTTTTTAGTATTAGAAAAGTTGTGGCAACTGATCCAAGTTTAGTTTTTAGAAATTAGTCATGAATTCACTAATAAATATTAAAAATATTTCTAAAGATTTTGTTAGTGGAGATAAGTTGGTGCAGGCTTTAAAAAATATAGAAATTAGCATTAACTCTGGAGAGTTAACTATGATTACCGGACCTTCAGGCTGTGGAAAAACTACATTATTGTCAATTATGAGCGGTATTTTAACTCCCACCACTGGAGAGGTTATAATTGAAGGCCAAAATATTACTAAACTTAGTGATAATAAAAAAATAGAATTTCGGCGACGAAATTTGGGGTTTATTTTTCAGCAATTTAATTTACTTACTAATTTGACGGCTATTGAAAATATTTCAATTCCTTTAATTGCTGATGGAGTCAATCAAAAAATTGCTAGATTAAAAGCTATTGAGATTTTAGAGCAAATTGGCATGAATGAGCAAATTGATAAATTGCCAAGTGAAATGTCTGGTGGTCAACAACAGAGAGTTTCAATAGCTCGGGCACTAATTCATGAGCCAAAAGTTATAATTTGTGATGAACCAACTTCAGCGCTTGATGCCAAAACGGGTCGTAATGTAATGGAAGTTTTAAAACAAAATTCTTTAAATGAAAATAGGGCGGTTATAATTGTTACTCACGATTATCGCATATTTGAGTTTGCTAATCGCATCATTGAGATGGATGATGGCAAAATTATTTCAGATAAATCATGTTAATCAAAAGAAAGTTACCAAGAGGTTTTTTTGTAAAAATTATCTTACCAACTATTGCCTTACTGCTTTTTTTAAATATGCTCATTAATCTTTTTATCACTTCAAAAGATGATAATTCTGCAACTTTAAAAAAAGAGGAAGCAAAAAAAATCGAGCAAAATATTACTCCAAATCAAATTAAAAATTCAAAAAATATTATTAAAGTTTCAGGTCTTGGAGTTAGCGAACCAAAAAGTGAATCAATAAAAATTGGTGCTTTTAATTCTGGAATAGTTGCTAATGTTTACGTCGAAGTTGGTCAAAAAATTGCAAAAAATGCCAAATTATTTAAAATTGATGATGAAAAAGCTAAAGCCGAGTTAGAGTTAAAAATTGCTAATTTAAAGATTTTAGAGGTTGATCTAAAAGAAAAGAATCGTCAGCTAAAAATGTTTGAAGATATTAACGATAAAAGAGCGTTTAGCCAAGATGACTATGAAAAAGCCAAGAATAATTCAATTACTGCCAAATATAATCTACAAAAAGCTCAAGCTGAATTAAACCAAGCAAAAATAAATCTTGAACAAATGTTAGTAAAATCGCCAATTGCTGGCGAGGTTTTGCAAGTAAATATCAGGGCTGGTGAATATGCTCTAGCCAATTCCATAAATCCCTTGGTGCTAATTGGTGATTTATCGGAAATTTATTTGCGTGTTGAAATTGATGAAGCTGATGCACATTTAATAAGTTCTTCAGCTAAAGCCTATGCTTATCCAAGAGGTGATATTGATTTTAAAATTCCTCTTAAATTTGTTAGAATTGAGCCTTTTGTGGTGCCTAAAATTTCTATCTCTGGAACTAATAATGAAAAAGTTGATAGCAGAGTTTTGCAAGTAATTTATAGCTTAGAAAATAATTCATCTCGCAAAATCTTGGTTGGACAAAATTTTGATGTTTTTATTGAAGTTGCTAGCCAATGATTAGTTATAAAATTTCTAACAAAATTTATTTACAAAAGTCTTTCTACAAAGGTTTTTTACTGGTTTTTTTGTTAATTACGGCTTGCAAAAAGCCACTTTTTTTGGGAGAAGACTATATTGAGCCAAAAATTGAAACTAGTGAATCTTGGCAAAATAACTCGTTAAATATTCAAGAAAATTCAACAAACAAAGCTATAAACAAAAAATGGTGGGAAGATTTTCAAGATTCTCAACTTAATCAAATCATTGAACTAGCTCTTAAAGATAATCATGGTTTAAATATTGCTAGAAGTAGAATTTTAGAATCTCGAGCTAATGTTAAGTTTAAAAAATCAGAATTAATGCCAAAAGTTGATGCTACGGCTACAGCTTCTAGATCTAACAATAATTTTAATCCAATAAATCCAAACAATCATCCAGTTTTTAATTTTTTTAGAACTGGTTTTGATGCTAGTTGGGAATTAGATTTTTTTGGTGGCAATTACAGTCAAAAAAAAGCTAGCGAGTTTTTGTTTTTCGCTAATCAAGAGCAAGAAAAGTTGGCAACTAAATCACTAATTGCCGAAATTGCTAAAAATTACTTGGAATTGAGATTTTTGCAAAATGAGTTGATCGTTAATCAGAGCTTAAAAGATATATATCAGGAAAACCTAGATTTAAATAAGGCAAAAAATCGGAGTGGTTTTGTTGACGAAATTACCTTAAAAAATTTAGAAAATGATATTTTAGACTCAGAATCACAAATTGTTGATTTGGAAGCGCAAATTCAAAGTAAAATTTATAATATTGAAGTTTTGGCTGGGCAAAAAATTGGCCACTTAGCTCAAGATTTAAAACAATTTAAATCGATGCCAAAAATTGATAATAATATTTTTGTTGATTTGCCAGCTGAAATTATTGCTAATCGTCCTGATGTTAATATTGCCAGTCACGAATTTATGGCAACAATTGCTAATAAAAATTTTGCGGTCTCACAAATATTTCCTAAAATATCAATAGCTGCCTTTTTTGGATTTTTAAATACTGAGACCGGCAATTTACTAAAACCAAATTCGCAAGTTTTTTCAACTTCCGCTGGCGTAAATTTGCCAATTTTGCATTTTGGAAAATTAAAAGCTGGTATAAAAATTGCTGACGCGCAAAAAGAGCAGGCTTTAATAAAATTTGAAGAAACAATTAATAAAGCTATTTTTGATATCGAGTCTGCATTTTTAAATTACAACAACAAGTGTAAACAAAAAGATATAGCTAATGATTTGTTGCAGAATAATCATAATATAGTTGAATTTCAGCAAAAAAAATATAATGCAGGTTTGATATCATATTTAGGGCTAAACGAATCTAAAATCCAAGATCTGCAATCATTGCTAAGTTTTTTACAAAAAGAGCTAGATGAAAACTTAGCAATGATATCTGTACTAAAATCTTTAGCGATTTAGCTTTGTTTTTTTTGATTACCTTCTTAATTCTTGCCGCCCTAATACTGTGTCTAATTTTGGTTGCGATAGAAGAGTTTTAGGATTTTTTAATACAGAAGGAGATACAGGTGTTTCGGATACTATTTGAGATATTCCTAAGAATTTTCTAAGTGTAATCGAATTTGCATTTTTGGTGCTAGGAGCCATACCAAGATGTTCTACTAATAATGAAGCTGTGGCAATTGCTGCCATTCTTGCAAAAGGTTTAATAGATTCTAGATTTAGCGAATTTTGTTGTTTTTGTTTATTAATAAAATCTTCAGCCTCACTAACTAAACCTTTTACATAATCAATTAATCTTGAATTCCTTTCGCCAATAGCTAATTGCGTTGGACTCATACTATAGTCTTTTAGTTTGCGGGAACCAAAAACGCCAGCTTTCTGCTCATCGGTTAAGGTGCCAACATAAGATCTTAGAGCCTATAGTTGATTTACATCAATTAAAGCGCTAACTGCTTGTTCAGGTGTATATGATTTTGCAACCTCAACCATTTCACTTATTGAATTAGTTTGTCGCCTAATAGTTCTTAACTTAGTTGCTAAAATTTCAGATGGTGTTTTGAAAGACTCTCTTAGTTGTAGGTGAGAACTTGATAATTCAGGACCGCTCTGTAAAACCCTTTTCTCAACATCACTTAAGTCATCTTTATCCAATTTTTCATTATTTACCAGAGCTTCTACTTTATCTCTGAGTTTAAGCACTTCTTCTTTACTTAATGGGCAAGAATGTTCAGCACCCATTTGTGCAACTATTTGCTCTTGTATTCCCAGGCTTCTATCGAATGGGCTAACAGCTCCAGTTGCAAGCCATTCAACATACATTGTGGTAAAATCCATTGGGTGAAACGCTCTACGATCCATTAATGCTAGATTATGTAGATTTGGATCGTTATCAATAGTAGATTTAATTAAAGATTTATCTACTCTTCCTTTTCCAACTCCGTGAGTTACTAAATGAACTATTTCTCCTAAAACTTCTATTGGATCCTTATAAGAACCATCATCCCTAAAAATAAAATCTGTAGCGATAGAAAATTTACCTTTATTAATTTCTGTAAAATTATGTCTACCTCTATTATTTCTAGTATTGTTTATAAAGCATAAAATGCAGTTTGCCCCTTTAAGCAATCTATTATTTACCATATTGGCCTATCATCCTTATCTCTAGCAAGATTTGCCATGGATTCTGGTAATTTTTTAATTAGTTTTTCTTTAAAATCTTTATCTAAATTAACGCAATTTTTATCAATAAAATCTTAAAAATTTTCTATAAGATTATTTATAAGTTGATCTTTTGTCATGATATGTTGCTAAAATGTTATAGATAGGTCAATTAAGATTCAGACATTTTATATGAAAAAATTTTAAGATAGAAATTTAAGTTAAAACCGCAGTAGTATTGGATATACTTTAAGGTTTTAACTTGAATTTATAGCCAAAATTTGCCTTATAAAAGTCTGAATCTTAATTGACTTATCTATATTAGGTTCTGTTAAATGTTTTTACAGTCAGTATTCAGTTTTTAAACTAACCTTTAATATACTTAGATGTTAGTTTTGAATTGGTGGTCTTTGATTGTATAATTTTTTTGGAACTATTTCAAGGATAAAATTTATTTAACTAAAGAGCGGTACTATTAATAATAAGTATATGAAGTTGTAAGTAGCTAGGTAATTTGTATAGCAAATAATAGATTGACAATATTTAGCAAAGATTTAGTTTCTTACGACTTATTTTATCAAATTTTTTTTAAAAAATATGTTTGCGGTTGTTGAAACTGGCGGAAAGCAATATAGAGTAGCTTTAAGCCAAAAAATTATAGTTGAAAAAATCGAAGGTGAAGTTGGTTCTAAAATTTCTCTTGATAAAGTTTTGTTGATTCAAGACAAGGATGGAGTTTCCAAATTTGGTTCTCCTTTAGTTGAAGGAGCAAAAGTTGAAGCTGAAATTTGTAAAACTTTTAAAGATGACAAAGTTATAATCTTTAAGAAAAGAAGGAGAAAAAACTCTCGTCGTAAGAATGGTCATCGTCAGACCAAAACATTGTTGAAGATATTATCAATTAATTAATTTAATTAGTCATGGCAACCAAAAAAGCGGGCGGAAGTTCGAGGAATGGCCGCGATTCGGCCGGTAGAAGGTTAGGTGTTAAAAAATTCGGTGGTCAGTTTGTTGAAGCTGGCAACATTATAGTTCGTCAAAGAGGAACAAAATGGCACCCAGGAGATAATGTTGGCATTGGGAAAGATCATACAATTTTTGCTAAAGTTGCTGGCTTTGTAAAATTTGTTAACTCTTTACACAAAAAAAGAACTTACATCACTGTTGTAAGTGATGAGAATAAATTACAAGCTAGCTAGTTTAGTTTTTAAAAAATTTAAGATAGCTGATGGTAACTGTAATCAATACAGCTACTATCTTTTCTTTACTTTTAGGCGGACGTGGCGGAATTGGTAGACGCACTAGACTTAGGATCTAGCGCCGCAAGGTATGTGGGTTCAAGTCCCTCCGTCCGCACCAAATATACAAATCAAATCTGTTATGCAATTTCAAATAAAAAACACTTTAGATCAAAAGTTAAAAAAAGATTATGAGATTGTAGCCCCGAAAGACCTTGTTGAAAAGAAAATTAACGATAGAATTGATCAAATTAAGGGAAAAATAAACCTTAAGGGATTTAGAAAAGGCGCAGTTCCTGCAAATGTTGTCAAAGAAAAATACGGTCAATCAATATTGGCAGAAGAGTCTGAAAAATTAATAAATGAAGCTCTACAAAAAATAGTAAAGGACAATAACTTTAAGGTTGCCATGACTCCTAAAGTTGAGATTAAAAAAGTTGAATTAAATAGTGATTTGCAGTTTAGTGCTACTATTGAAATTTATCCAGAGGTACCTGAAATTGATCTAAAAAAAGTAAAACTTACCATTAGAAAGCCTGAAATTAAAGATTCTGATGTCGAAGAGTCTTTGGAAAAATTACTTAAATTTCATCGTAGCTGGGATAAGAAAGATGAAGATTATAAGGCAAAAAAAGGAGATAGCGTCAATATTGATTATAACGGTTCAATTGATGATGTTGAGTTTCAAGGTGGTAAAGCCGAAAATTATCAATTAGAACTTGGTAGCAAAACCTTTATTGATAATTTTGAAGATCAGCTAGTTGGAAAAAAAGCAGGTGATCAAGTAAAGGTGAAGGTTAAATTCCCTAAAGAATACCATAAATCTGACTTAGCAGGAAAACAAGCTGTGTTTCAAGTTAAAGTTAATAATGTACTAACAGCAAAAAGCCCAGACTTAAATGATGAATTTATTAAAAAAACTTTTGGACTGGAAAATTTAGAAAAATTAAAAGACGAAATCAAAAAGCAAATCCAAAATAGTAATGACGACATAGCGAAAAATATATTCAAAAAAGATCTTTATGATTTTTTAGTTAAAAAATATAATTTTGATTTACCGGAAGGTCTTGTTGAAAAGCAACTTGAATCAATTTGGGCAGATGTGGAGCATGAAATTAAGCATAATCCTGAAAAGTTCAAAAATGATAAAGAAAAGGAGAAAGCTAAGAATAAAAAAAGGGAAATGGCTCAAAGAATGATTCTTTGCGGCATGATTTTATCAAAAGTTGCTCAAGATAATAAAATTGAAATAACTCAAGAAGATATCAATAAAGAGTTAACCAAAGTTATTATGAATTATCCAAATCAGCAAAAAGAGATTATAGAATATTATCAAAAGAATCCTGAAGCTGTTCAGCAAATTAGAGGAGTAATTATAGAAGAAAAAGCAATTGACTTTATAATTGCAAATTCAACATTAGATCATAAAAAAACTAATTTAAAAGATCTTGAAAAATTATGGACAAAAATTAGTCAAGAGGACTAGGCACTGTTAACAGAGGTTATTTAGTTAAAATTTGCTAAATTTTAGTTTATTTTATAACTATACTATTTCAATAAATTAAGTATCTAATTATACCATTTTAACCTGAAAAACATTGTTTTGAAATTGAATAATTTATCTTCATCTTTAATATTTTGATAAATTATCCATTTTCAAGTTAAAATGATATTACTTCATATTTATTATTTTTTGGTTCTAAAGCTTAAAATATCACGGATATTACTTCGCTTTATAACTAAATCTAAAAACAAAAATATTTTGTAGTATAAAACTTAATTTATGGAAATAGTATAAATTAACTCTAATATATTTAATATCAGGAATATCAGGGTTAATTTTATTAAAAAAGCACCTAAAATTTAAAAAATAAAAATTTCCAAAATTTGTTGATTTGCAGGGGTCTTCTAAATTTAAATTATAAAAACCTTTATTAAGATTGCCTAGGCTTTCATTTTTAAAATTAAACAATATTGATTATGAGTAACTTCATTGACGCTTTAAAGATGGTAACTTTTCCAATTCATAAAGAAGGTTACAAATTTATTTTTATTTTTGCATTTATCACTATTATCGTGGCGCTTCTTAGTGACTTTCTGGGTCTCATTGGTTTAGTTGCAACCCTTTGGTGCGTTTTCTTTTTTCGTGATCCTATTAGGATAGCTCCAAAAGTTGAAGGTGCAATAGTAAGTCCAGCTGATGGTGTTGTAACAAAAATTGAAGAAAGCGTTATAGCTCCGTCTGAGCTTGAAATTAAAGGTAAGAAATTCACTAAAATAAGTATCTTCCTTAATGTTTTTAATGTTCACGTCAATAGAGTACCTTTTTCTGGTAAAATTGAAAAAGTAGTTTACGTACCAGGTAAATTTTTAAGCGCAAATACTGAAGATGCGAGTGATGAAAACGAAAGAAATATTGCTTACCTTAAAACTTCTGATAATAAAGATATAATTTTTTCACAAGTAGCTGGCTTAATTGCTAGAAGAATTGTATCAGATTTGAAAGATAAGCAAGAAGTTAAAATTGGCGATAAATACGGTATTATTCGTTTTGGTAGTAGGATGGATATATATTTGCCAAAAGGAACTAAAATTATCTCCCAAGTAGGGCAAACCATGATTGGTGGCGAAACAATAATAGCTAATATATAAATATAATATTATTTAGTCATGCAATCGTCAAATATTCAAAAATTAACCTCCAAGAGAGAAGCTGCTAGGATTGGCGGTGGTCAAAAAAGAATTGATGTTCAGCACTCAAAAGGTAGGCTTACAGCAAGAGAAAGATTGGAGGTGTTGCTTGATCCAAATTCATTTGAAGAGAGTGGTCTGTACGTTGAGCATCGTTGCAGTGACTTTGGTATGAATGACAAAAAACATCCAGGTGATGGTGTTGTTACTGGGCAAGGTACTATAAATGGTCGCCTAGTTTTTGTTTACAGTCAAGATTTTACAGTTATGGGTGGATCTCTGGGGGAGGCTCATGCTCGTAAAATTTGCCAAATTATGGATAAAGCTATGCAGGTTGGTGCACCTGTAATTGGCATAAATGATTCTGGAGGTGCTAGAATTCAAGAGGGAGTTGACTCTCTTGGCGGATATGGTGAAATATTTCAAAGAAATATAGATGCCAGTGGTGTTGTTCCTCAAATTTCAATGATTATGGGTCCTTGTGCGGGAGGCGCTGTTTACTCTCCTGCTCTTACTGACTTTACAGTAATGGTTGAGAATTCGTCTTATATGTTTGTAACTGGTCCTGAAGTTGTAAAAACAGTAACTCATGAAATTGTGACGCAAGAAGAATTAGGTGGTGCTTCAGTTCATGCTTTAAAAAGTGGAGTAGCTCATCTCACTTTTAAAAGTGAAATTGATGCCTTATTACAAACAAGAAGGTTAATAAATTTCTTACCTCTTTCAAATATTAACAAAGTCCCAAATATTCCAACTGAAGATAGAGCTGATCGAGTAGATGTTTCTCTGAATACTTTAGTGCCAGAAAATCCAAATCAGCCTTATGATATGTCTGAGCTGGTTGAAAAAATTGTTGATGAAGGAGATTTTTTTGAGATCCAAAAAGACTACGCTAAAAATATTATAATTGGCTTTGGAAGAATGGAAGGTGAAACTGTAGGCATTATAGCAAACCAACCAATAAATTTAGCAGGCTGCTTAGATATAAAAGCCAGTGAAAAAGCTGCAAGATTCATTAGATTTTGTGATGCATTTAACATACCAATTTTAACTTTTGTTGATGTTCCGGGTTTTTTACCTGGCACTGATCAAGAACATAATGGAATTATTAAACATGGCGCTAAGTTGCTTTATGCATACGGTGAAGCAACTGTGCCAAAAATTACTGTCATTACACGTAAAGCATATGGTGGAGCATATATTGTAATGAACTCTAAACATCTATGTGGCGACGTTAATTATGCGTGGGCAAATGCAGAAATTGCGGTAATGGGACCAGAAGGGGCGGTTGAAATTATTTTTAGAGAAGATTCAAAAGATCCCAAAAAGAAAGCTTTAAGGGTTGAAGAATATAGAGAAAAATTTGCATCACCTTTTGTAGCTGCCGCAAGAGGTTTTATTGATGAAGTTATTCGTCCACAAAATACACGCAAAAGAATTTGTCTATCTTTGCAGATTCTAAAAAATAAAAAGGTTAAAAAACCTTACAAAAAACATGACAACTTACCATTATAGCTGATTTATAGATATTTAATATCAAAATATCTTCAAATTTATAAATATAAGTTTTTGTTATCATAAAGAGTTAAATGTGAAGAGTATACCTCAATCTAAATCACAAAAAAATCAATCTTTGCTTGGCTTTAATTGGCAAAAAAAGACGTTTGATGAAAGAGCTTCAAAAGCAATTTTTCAAAAATACAATATTTCTCCAATAGTCTCTGATTTGTTGTCGTCTCGTATACATGATTTAAGTGAAGTTGAGCAATTTTTAGATCCAAAATTAAAAAATTTACTACCAGATCCTTACGAATTAGGTGGTATGTCAAAGGCGGTAGATACAGTATTAAAGGCAATAGAAAACAACCAAAAAATTACTATTTTTGCTGATTATGATGTTGATGGTGCAACCTCAGCTGCTATACTTAAAAGATTCTTATTAAGTATTGGCTATGATGCTCAAATCTATGTTCCAGACAGAGTAAAAGAGGGTTACGGACCTAATTCTCAAGCATTAATTAACCTTAAAGAGTCTGGAACAGATTTAATTATAACTCTTGATTGTGGGACGGTTTCATTCGAACCTTTGCTAACAGCGAATAAAATTGGACTAGATGTAATTGTTATTGATCATCACTTAGGAGTTTTTGAAAAACCAAAAGCTATTGCTATAATAAATCCTAATCAGATTGGTGAAAAATTTCCTCATAAAAATCTTTGCGCAGCTGGCGTAACTTTTTTATTTATCGTAGCTCTTAACAAGAAGCTTAGAGAAGATGGTTTTTATCAAAAAATTACTGAGCCTAATTTAGTAAGTTTTCTTGATTTAGTAGCTCTAGGGACGGTATGTGATGTAATGGAATTAAGGGGTTTGAATAGAGCTTTTGTGACTCAAGGTTTAAAGATTTTGAAGCAAAGACAAAACGCAGGAATTAAGGCAATATGCGATATAGCAAATTTAGATGAAAAGCCAAATAGTTACCACCTAGGGTTTGTAATTGGTCCAAGAATTAATGCTGGTGGAAGAATAGGTAAATCTGATCTAGGTGCAAATTTACTATCATCTAATGATGAGATTGAGGCTTTTGAAATAGCTTCACAGTTAGAAAAATGCAATCAAGAACGTAAAGAAATTGAATCTCAAGCACTAAGAGGCGCCATAGAATCTTTGCAAAATGGCATATATAATTTTAATGAAAAGGATGATATAATTTTTGCTATTTCTTATGAGTGGCATCAAGGAATAATTGGTATAATTGCCTCACGTCTAAAAGATTTATACAATAAACCAGTTGCCGTAATTACAATAGATAAGGAAACTAAAATAGGTAAAGCATCATGTAGATCGATCACAGGGATTGATTTCGGTAGTCAAATTATTAACGCAAAAGCTAGTGACTTAATTTTAGAAGGAGGGGGTCATGCAATGGCTGGTGGCTTTATGGTTTTTGAAGATAGGATTGAAGATTTGCATCATTTTTTTTGTCAGAACCTAGCTAAAAAAGTATCTGAAATAAACAATCAAAAGATTAGAAATTATGATGTCGAGATTGACTTGTCGCAAGTAAATTGTGACCTATTGAGAGAAATCAATAGTCTTGAACCTTTTGGAATTGGCAATCCAAAGCCTAAATTCTTTTTAAAAAATGTTAGAAAGATTAGTGCTAAAGTTGTGGGTAATGATCAGTCTCACATTAGCTGTATATTTTCCAGTAAAGAAATGATAAAAACAAATCAAATTCAAGCTATGCTTTTTAGAGGTGTTGGAAGCGATCTTGAACCAATATTGCTTGGCGAAGGATATAGCAAGGTAATGAGCTTAATTGGCACTCTAAATATTAACAGCTGGATGGGAGTCAAAAGAGTACAAATGATAATCGAAGATATTTGTATATAAAAGAACTCCGTAAATCAGTAATTTTTACAATGCTGATACTGAAGAAATGGCTAAGAAATATTTAAAAGAATTTCAAGAAAAATGGGATGATAAATTGTGTGATTCATAGATATCCTTGCAACTAGAATGTCAGATCAAGTAGTGGTTTTTACAATTTAAGGTAGAAATGCAGAGGTCTTTTAATAAGTTTATTTTCTATTTATTGATTTAAATCTTCATTGGTAACTTTATTAACCTCTTCATTCTTTGAAAAATCAAAATAAGCTCCAGCTTTTCTATTTTCCTCGCCTTTGATGTTAAATCCAGTAGCATTTGAATTGAATATATTTCTAGTGCCATTTTCTCTAGCACTATCTTGATTGTAAATTGTAACTCCTAAAATTTGCTCACTCTCAACATCTCTTGGTGTAACTTGAGATGAGGGTTGGGTTGAAGAAGGAGTTTCGTGGTCTGATATCGGAGATAGTGATGGTGAAGGTGTAGGATTAGGTGTAGGATCTGTTAGTTAGGGCGCTGAAATGCCTCCATCCCCATCTTGACTACACCTCTTACCCCAACACCACCTTCCGATTTTTCTAACTCGGCTTCAATTTTTTCCTTTGCTTTTGAAGCTAAATAGCTGCCAATTTCATTACTTAGTTCCAATTGTGTTTGTATCGACCTAATTTCTTGCCATATTTCTTCTGCTTCTTTGGGTGATGAATCAAATTCAACATATTGCCTCTTTAATTCTTCTTCTTGTTTTGTTAACTGTTTTGAAATTTCAGATTCTTGCTTTAATTTTTCATCATTGAGCCCCCTTTCTTCAAAACCTTTTTCACCTAAAATAACTCGAGCAAGTGAGTTTTTGTCAGCTAAGTGAGAACCTGAAGCAAAGGCAATTAACTCATCTTGGTTTTCTAGTCTTTCAAGTTCTTCGTTAACTTTGTTAGCTACTTTCTTGATATTATCTTCTGATAAGAATTGACTAACTGCACCTTCATAAGCTATTTTCTGATTAACTCCAAGCCATTTGCCACCAGTTTTGCTTTGCAATTTTTCTTCAAGATGTTTGTAAACCTCTCTAATCATGGCATTACCAAGTTCAACTTCAACAGCTGCTCCAACTTTATTACCATCATTGTTTTCTAAGCTTTTTACCTCCTGTTCTATGGTGTGAATCACCGCAGTTCTTTTAATAATATCAAGCTTCTTTTGCATGTCTGGCTCGTCAGCAGCACTTGCCAAAGCAGCAATTCTTAAAAAACCAAAAACAGGTTGATTGACACATTCTTGGTTGTGATAAGAAGCAATTTCATCGAAAACTTCAAGTAAATGCGGGTGTTTCGCAATTATTGTAGCAACTTCAAGTCCTTCAGAAGATACCACCGTTTTTTGACCTCTTTGTTTGAGATCTTCTGAAAGAAATCTGTGAAAAAGATGAAAAGTTGGGAATTTATTATTTTGTGCTTCTAAAATGCTATCTTGTAGATTTTCATCGCCAAGATAAGTCTTGTAGGCTTGTTTGATTAATCCTTTAGCTTTAGTTACATTTTGATCATGATCCAAAAAATGATTTGGCCAAGAAATACGAAAGTAAAAATTTCCTGCCTCATGATGTTTTTCTTCCAACTTAGTTAATAATTCTACATTATCTTGAGAAAGGCTGGAGCAATCGTACAAATTTAAACATTTTAAACTTTCTAAATCCATCAAGCTTTCTGGTAGCT
>JAURQX010000049.1 GCA_030835905.1 Alphaproteobacteria bacterium | reverse complement strand
TCATTTTTCTTGATCAAATCTCCCCATTCACCCGCTCCAATTTCATTGGATCGGTGTTCGGTCATAGCCGATTTGATGATAAAAATGACCGTTTAGGTCATTTTTCTTGATCAAATCTCCCTCAAAATTGATTGATTTGCTAGGGGTCTTTTAATTTCTTAAACGCAAATTGGCGTTTTAAGATTGATTTTATCAATCGATCTGGTTATATTCTCATTGTTTGAAAATTCTCAATTTTAACAATTTTACCTCAAAATGATTGATAATAGCTTGTCGATTATTATTTTAGCTGCCGGCAAAGGAACCCGCATGAAGTCAACTTTACCCAAAGTTCTTCATAAGGTAGCTGGTAGAGAGATGATAAATTTAGTAATTGATAGCGCTAAGCAATTAAAACCTAAAAATATTACCATAGTTGTTTCCGAAGATGTTTTAGAGTTTAAAGATCGAATTATTAACGAACACCCATCAATCAAAATTAACTTTATTGTTCAACAAGAAAAATTAGGAACCGGCCATGCTGTAAAGATTGCTTTAGAAAAGATAAAAAAAGATATTGCTCAAAAATGCCTAATTCTTTATGGAGATACTCCGTTGCTTTCTAGTAAAAATATTCAAAATATAGCCGATAAGCTAAGCGATTCTCAGCTTTGTATTGCTGCCTTTAATTGTTTTGAAAACAATATGTATGGTCGCTTAGTAGTTGATAAGCAACAAAATCTACTTAAAATTGTAGAATTTAAAGATGCTAATTTTCAAGAAAAGCAGATAACGCTTTGCAATTCTGGAATTTTAGGCGTTGCTGGTACTAATATTTTTGACTTGGTTAGTCAAATTAAAAATAACAATAATTCAAAAGAATATTATCTAACTGATATTGTTGGTATTGCTAAAAGTCAAAATCTTAAGATTGGCTATAATATAATCGATGAGCAAGAAGTTTTGGGAGTAAATTCAAAATTTGAACTTTCTAAAGTTGAGGCAATAAAGCAAAAACAACTTCGCCAAAAAATGATGGATAGCGGTGTAACTATAATTGACCCAAATTCAGTTTTCTTTTCTTTTGATACTAAAATTGGCCAAGATTGCATCATTTATCCTCAAGTTTTTTTTGGGAATGGTGTTGAAATTGGCAATAATGTCGAAATTAAATCTTTTTGTCATCTTGAAAATACAAAAATTGGTCATAATTCAGCAATTGGTCCTTATGCTAGAATTCGACCTCAAGTTGACATTGGTAACAATTGCAAGATTGGCAATTTTGTTGAAATTAAAAAATCGCAGATCGCCGACAATGTAAAAATCAATCACCTATCTTATGTAGGGGATTGTGAAATTGGTGAAAATTCAAATATTGGCGCTGGAACTATTACTTGCAATTATGATGGGGTTAATAAATATAAAACTAAAATTGGTAAAAATAGCTTTATTGGTTCAAATTGTGCTTTGATTGCCCCAGTTACAATTGCTGATAATTGTTTAATTGGCGCTGGAAGTACAATTAATAAAAATGTTGAAGATGGTGATTTAGCAATTGCACGCAGCAAACAAGTAAATATTAAAAATGGTACCAAAAAACTGGCCAAAGTTAAATAAATTATCTTACAAACTCTTGCTAGTGACGTTGCAAATCTTTTTCTTATTTGCTATACTGTCAAAGCAATCTTTGGCAAAGTCATCGGGTGTTTTTAATTACTTCGCTTCTTTGCGCGCTTCAGAAACCAATGTTAGATCTGGACCAGGTCGAATTTATCCAATCAAATTTACTTACAAAATTAAAAATATTCCAATTTTAATTACTGATGAATACGACAATTGGAATGAAATTAGAGATTACGAAGGACAAACTGGATGGATTAGTAAAAGTTTAATCACAAAAAAAAGATCATTAATGATTAGAACCTCTAAAAGTTATGCACTTATGCACTCTTCAAGAAGTAGAGATTCAAGAACTATCTTAAAATTAGAAAATAATGTAATTGGTGACTATGTAAAATGCCTTGATAATTGGTGTAAAATTGAAGTTGCCAACAAAAGTGGTTGGGTCGAAAAGGTTGATTTATTTGGCTTCTAAAAATAACAAATAACCACTAGCAATATAACTTTGTTAGTTTATTTTCAAATCGAAGTTGTGACTCGAATTATGAAAAACTCAAAGATGAGAGTTAGATGATTTTAATATTAATTTTGGCGAAGTATTGGTCGCTTTTTGTTAAATTTTAAAGAATTTCTAAATTATATTTTGGTTGATGGTGCTAAATTTTATGATTATTGTAATTTATAATGTTGATTAGTTTTGTACAAAATAGATTAGGAATTTGATTTTAATAATGAAAAAAGTGACTTACTTTTGCTAAGCAAAATAAGTTATTTATGAAAAATAAAACTATAATAATTGATGCAGCTCATCCAGAAGAAAAAAGAGTTGCTGTTCTAGAAAATGGTGTATTACAAGATTTTAATCGTGAAGCACTTTCTGTAAATCAAATTAAAGGCAACATTTATTATGCCAAAGTAACAAGAGTTGAAGCTTCGCTTCAAGCTTGCTTTGTTGATTATGGTGCTGAAAGACATGGTTTTTTGCCATTTTCCGATATTCATCCTAATTACTTTCAAATTTCTGAAGAAGAAAAGAAGAAGCTAATTGAAGATAGTAAAGCTACTCAGGATATTGAGGAAGAACTAGAAGAGTCAAAAGATCATGGTAAAAAAGATGAAGCAGCAGGTGAATCAATTATAACTGGCACATATTCAGTAGAAGATGAAACTGAAAGCTATCACAGTAATATAGGTAAATTCTATAAGAGATTCAACATTCAAGATGTTATTAAAAAAGATCAATTTGTTTTAGTACAAGTTACAAAAGAAGAGCGCGGTAAAAAAGGTGCTTCAATGACCACTTACATTTCAGTGGCAGGTAAGTACTGCGTCTTAATGGGAAATACACCAAATAAGGGCGGGGTTTCTAAAAAAGTTGAAAATTTCCGTGATCGTAAATTATTGAAGTCGGTAATTGCAGACCTAAATGTTCCTTCGGATCGTTCAATTATTATCAGGACTGCTGGTATTGGTAAAAGGCCAGAAGAAATAAAACGTGATTATGAATATTTAGAAAAATTATGGTCTAGCATTCAAGATGCTACAAAATCATCTAAGACTCCAACCTTTATTCATGCTGAAGATGATATTATTAAAAAATGCATTCGAGATACTTATGATGATAAAACAAAAGAAGTTATCATCGAAGGTAAGGATGCTTATGATGCAGTTGAAAGTTTTGCTAGATTAACTTCTAGTAACACAAGTAACATCAAACTCTATGATGATAGAGTGCCGATTTTCAATCGCTTTAGAGTTGAACAACAAATAACAGAGCTTTACGAAAAACAAATTCAACTTCCTTCTGGTGGCTCAATTGTAATTGACCATACTGAAGCTTTGGTAGCTATTGACGTTAACTCTGGAAAATCAACCAAGGAAAGTGGCGTTGAAAATATGGCTTTCAATACTAACCTTGAAGCAGTTAAAGAGATTGCACGGCAATTACGCTTAAGAGATTTGGCTGGCTTGGTTGTAATCGATTTTATTGATATGACCGATTCCAAAAATCGTCGCTCAATTGAAAGAGCTCTTCGTGACGAGCTACAAAATGATCGTGCTAGAATTCAACTTGGAAGAATTAGTCTTTTTGGATTACTTGAATTATCGAGACAAAGATTAGGAGCTAGCTTTTTTGAAATCATTACTCAACCTTGTAAAAGTTGCTCGGGTACTGGTTATGTAAGATCTGTTGAGATTGTTGCTGTCAGCATTTTAAGAGCAATTCGCCATGCCTGCTTTGATAAACAAGCTGGAGTAATTTATATCTATTGCGATCCCGATACTATAGCTTATATGATGAATTTCAAAAAAAATGAAATATTAACTACTGAAAAAAATTATGGAGTTCATATTTTTATGCATCCAGAGGCTGAGGTTGGGGTTAATGGCTTTTTAATCAAAAAGAGAAAAGGTCTTTCTGATGAAGAAAGAAGAGAAATTGAAATGAAAGTTAAGACCGGTAAAGTAAATCAGCTTGAGATCGAAAAAAACTTCTATGACAATGGCTCATCAAAAGATGAAGAGGTTGACAAATATCATAAATTTCACAAGAAGAATAAATTTCATCATCAAAAGAAGAGGAGAGACAAGCATAAAAACTTTAATAGAAAAGATAACAAGAGTACTGGTTTGATAAAATCTATATTTTCAGCATTTAAAAAGTAGGATAAATAAATTATACCAAATCCCATCTATAATTCTATATAGATGGGATTGAGTGTTTATTATACTATTTCTATATTTTAAGCATTTCAAAAGCCATTATCATTAGAATTATGGCACCAATTAGGTTTACAGCAGGTCAAAATTTAGCTATCTTTTTAGCCAAGTTTAGCCCTAAAATTGTTCCAATAAAAGCAAAAAAACTAATCGAAATTATATAAGGCAGTATATTTTTTTGCGCGACACCAAAACCAATTCCAACTCCAAAAGCATCAAGACTAGTGGCAAAAGATACTATTAAAACTTTAGCAAAACTATGAAATTCTAACTTTTTATTCTTAACTTCTTTGCTAAAAAGATCTCTAAATCCTTCATATGCCATATGAATTGCAACCATGGCCAAAAGCCCAAAAGCTATCCAATGATCAAAGGAGCTAATTTTACTTATTAAATGCAAGCCTGCCATGGCACCAAAAAAAGCTACCAAACCTTCTGAACCTCCTGAACAAATAGCAAATTTGATAGCATCTTTCTTCTTAAATGGACGAAAACCCATAGCTACGGCCGCTGAAAAGGAATCAGCGCTCAATACTAGACCAACAGCAATAATTTCAAAAATTAACATATTTGTAAAGTTGTTAAATAACCCGAATTTAGTTTTTTTAATATTGCTGATTTTTAAGCGCCGGTATTGTTAAATAATTATATTTTCTATTTCTTTTCGGTTAAATAGAAGTACCAACGAGTGATATATCATCTCAATTGATTTAGTATATCGCTTAGTTTTTCTATTAAACCGAGCTAAATAATGCCTTATCAGAGAATTCTTAGACTCTACTAATGAAGTCTCTGCTTTTGTAATCGCATGATTTTCTGCTATCCGATATTTTGCATAAACAGGATAAGCATCACTACAAAGAATCTTAATTCTATATTTTTCTTCAAGCCTTCTAGATATTTGAAGATAAGCCAAAAAGTCTCTTGTTGTTGTTATTTCGATATCAACAACTTCATTTCTGTTCCGATCAACAGCAAGCCATACGAAGACTTTGGAATTTTTTTTTGACAGTAGCTGAATAGCTCATCCACCTCCAATATCTCAATATCCTTAATATCATCACTAACTTTTTTAGATCTTAGTTTTTTTTGAATTTTCTCAGAAAAACTTCGAATCAAATGCAAAACCATCGGTGCACTTATATTCTCCAGTCTCTCAATAGATCTTATGCCAACTCCTTCTAAGTAAGATCTTATTACTCTCATCTTTTTTTCTTCGCAGTGAATTACTCTATCATCACCTTCTCTACTAGTCCTGTTGCAATTTTTACACTTATATCTTTGCTTATTCCAAATAATTCCCGCCTTTGTTAACTTAGAGTTTGCACAATGTTTGCATTTCATATATCCTCCTAATTTTATTGAAAAAACTTCAAATTAGGATGAATAATTTTAAAAGATATAATTATTTAACAATACCTAAGCGCCAATTTGCGCTTAAGAAATTATTATCACAATTAACTATATAATACCAATCTTTAGATACACTTTAGTAAATTAACCCATATTCTTCATCTTTTTGGATAAAATTGAAGAAAAGCCTCATGAAATATGGATATATCACATTCGTTTTTCTTAAATTTTATCTCAAAAATATTTTGAATATTGGTTATCTAAAAATCGGATTTGGTAAAGGCCTTATCTTTTTGATCTAAAATTTAGAAAAATAACCTTTGTTAACAGTGTCTAGTTAACTGAGATAATTAGTATCATTTATAAATATTCAAAGCAGTTGAATTAAATCTACTCAACAGTTACTGATTTTGCTAAATTTCTTGGCTGATCAATGTCACTACCTCTATGTAATGCGGTGTAATATGCTAAAAGTTGCATAGAAACCACTGGCAACAAAGCTTCTTCGATTAATCCATTTATCTCGGTAGTGGTAATAAATTTTTTAGTATATTTCGCAAAACGCTTAAGTCCGGTTTTGTCACTTAAAGCAATTAACTTTCCACCTCTGGCATTAACTTCGGCAGCATTTGACAAGGTTTTTTCGAATAAATCATGAGCTTCATTATATGGCGCAATAACAATTACGGGCATTTTTTTGTCGATCAAAGCAATAGTGCCATGTTTTAATTCGCCAGCAGCAATTCCATGTGCATTGATATAAGAAATTTCTCTTAACTTAAGAGCCGATTCCAAAGCACTAACATATGAAATTCCTCGACCAATATATAAGGCATTTTTTGACTTGGCTAATGACTTAGCAATTTGTTTTATTGACTTTACTGAGCCAACTTTAAGCAATTCTTGCATTTTTATACCACATTCAAGCAATTGCTTGATTAGATTAATTTTTTGCTGGTTAGATAATTTGCCTTTAATATCAGCTAAATGTATTGCAAAAAGAGATAAAATACTAATTTGAGCACTATAAGCCTTAGTTGAAGCAACTCCAATCTCAGGCCCAGCTACCGTTCTAATTACACAATCTGAAAGTTGTGCCATAGAGCTAAATGGTACATTTACAATTGATAAAATTTTTTGCTTGTTAGCTTTTGCATATTTTAAAGCAGCTAAGCTATCTGCCGTTTCGCCAGATTGTGAAATAAAAATCATTAAATTTTTATCACTAAAAACATTATTGCGATAACGAAATTCGGAAGCTATTTCGACTTCCACTTGGATTCTTGCTAATTCTTCTAGAATGTATTTGGCAGACATTCCAGCGTAATATGAAGTTCCACAGGCAACGATAGTTATTTTTTCAAAATTTCTTAGATCAAAATTAAAATTGGCAAGGTGAATCGAATTATCGCTTAAATTAATATAGGTTTGCACAGTCTCTTCAATAACTCTTGGTTGCTCAAAAATTTCTTTAAGCATAAAATGGTCAAAACCTTCTTTGCTAATTTTAGCTTTATTGGAGTGAATAGTTCTAAATGACCGTTTAACTTCTTGGCAATTTTCGTCAAAAATTATAATTTTATCTTTATAAATCAGAGCAAAGTCACCATCTTCTAGTGTAACTATTTTATCGCTATATTGACTCAAAGCGTAATAGTCTGATGATATGTAATTCTCACCTTTTCCTACACCAATAACCAATGGAGATCCTTTTTTAGCTACAGCAATTACATCTTGCTGCTCCTTGAATAGTAACGCAATTGCAAAAGTACCATGCAAATCTTGACAAGCTTTGATTAAAGATTTTTTGATATCATTTTCTTTATCATAGTGATATTCAATTAAGTGTGGAATAACTTCGGTATCGGTTTCGCTTAAAAAGTTTGACTTTTTTTTATCTAGCTTCTTTTGAATTTCTTGATAATTTTCAATAATACCATTATGAACTACGCAAAAACGTGGAGAGTTATGAGGATGAGCATTAATTTGACTAGGAATACCATGAGTCGCCCATCTAGTATGACCAATCGCAATATCAGAATATAGCTGAGCTTTTTCAAGAGCTTCTTCTAAATTGACAATTTTTCCTCTTTCTTTGACAATTTTAAAATTATCATTTTTTAAAGCGCAAATGCCAGCCGAATCATAGCCTCTATATTCGAGCTTCTTGAGTCCTTCTAGAGTTATTTCTACCGCATTTACATTGCCAACAACACCAACAATACCACACATATACTTCTAATGTAATTAAGAATAGCTCTTTAAAAAAGATCTAATACCAAAATTTATCTTTAGATAAACTATAGTAAATTAACCCCATATTCTTCATCTTTTTGGATAAAATTAAAGAAAAGCCTTATAGAATATAGATATATTACATTCGTTTTTCTTAAATTTTAGACTAAAAAGACAAAGTCCAAATGTGTGATAAAGATAAATTTTGGTATAAATACTTAATACGTTATGATACAACCTTGTGAGCAAGATGTAAATTGAAATCTTAAGTAATTTGTTGTTATATAACGTAACAAAACTACTAAACTTCATTTTTATGCTTTAATATATTCCCATTGGTGATTGATTGTTATCACGCATATCTAATGAATCATTTTCATCCTCTTCGTACTCATCTTCTCTTAAGACGATATCACTTAACTTAAAAGCTTCAAAAAAAATATTTTCTCTTGGGGTTTCTGGAGTTGCCACTTTACCAGTAGTTTTATCAATTTTGATAAATTTAACTGAATCTGGAATTCTAAAGGGAGTGGAAGGGGTATTGCGCAAAGCTTTTTTCATAAAATCTATAAAAACTGGCAAAGCAATAGAAGAGCCCGTTTCTTTTTCACCAAGACTTTTAGGATTATCAAAACCAATATAAACCGTGGCTACTAAATCCGGTGAAAAGCCAACAAACCATGAATCATAAGAATTATTAGTCGTGCCAGTTTTACCTCCGATAATCTTACCAACTGACCTAGCTCTGATTGAAGTTCCGCGCTCAACAACACCTTGCAACATATAGGTAATTTGGTAGGCAGTTGCTGGATCAATTATTGGCTCTTTAATATCTTCTAGAAATGGTACTGGAATTTTTTTAAGATTTTGATACTGATTAATATCAATTATACAATCTGTGCAAGACCTTAGATCACGACGATAGATTATTTTACCATTTCGATCTTGGATTTTTTCAATCATTTCAGGAGTTATTTTTTTTCCACCATTAACAATCATTGAGTATCCTGTCGCCAACCTAATCAAACTTGTTTCACTAGATCCTAGTACTAAAGAATATATTTCTTGTGGATTATCGTTAATACCAAATTTCTTAACCATTTGCGCCAACTTATCCAAGCCGACTTGCTGCGCTAGTCTAACTGTGGTAACATTACGTGATTTTTCTAAGCCAGTTCTTAAGGTTGTTGGTCCGTAAAATTTCTCAGAATAGTTAGTAGGTTTATATGGAGGCAAATCTGGACCTTGATCCAACGAAATCTCTTCATCAATTATAATTGAAGCTGGAGTAAAGCCGTTTTCTAAAGCTGCTATATAGCCAAAAGTTTTCATGGTTGAACCAGTCTGGCGATAAGCTTGGGTAGCTCTATTGAATTGGTTAGGAGCATCAATGTACGCTCCTGACATAGCCAAGATTCTTCCGGTATGGGGATCCATCGCAATAAATGAGCCATTAACTTTAGGAATTTGCCTTAAAAAGAAAGATCTTTTAAAATTACTATAACTTAACTCATCATCCTTATTTTCTTTAATTATTCCATCTTGCAGCATTAAATATTTTTGATCTTCTTCAACTAATATTATATCACCAACTGACAATGTATCAGATGGAAATTTTGGCTCCAAACCTTGATTATCAGTATCAATATATGGTTTTGCCCATTGTAAGTTATCTATAGTTATAAAACCTAACTTGCCCGAAGCGGTTGCTATAAAAGCTTTATCTTTTGTGAGATTAAGAACTATTGACTTTTCCCAATGCGCTCTAAATTCTTTTTCAACTACAAAGTTTTTTAACTCTTGTTGCCAATTTTTTATATCTTTAGCTTTTCCCAAAGGGCCTCGATAGCCATGACGAATATCATATTTTTCAATACCTCTTTGCAGAGCATTTTGAGCAATTTCTTGTAGATCTGGTTTTAGAGTTGTTTTAACCGAAATGCCATTCTCAAACACATCATCTGAGCCATACATTGTGGTTAATTCCTTTTTGACTGAATCGGCAAAAAAATGTGCTTGAGTAATTTCATCTTCCATTTTTTCATTAAGAATAATTGGTTTTGACATAGCCAGATCAGCTTCTGCACTACTGATAAATCCTTCTTCAACCATGCGTGAAATTACCCAGTCACGACGAATTTTAGCTTTTTCCATATTTTTTCTAGGGTCAAGACGCGAAGGAGCTTTAGGTAGAGTTGCCAAAAGAGCAATCTCTTCAATTTCTAGTTCTGAAATTGATTTGTTAAAGTAACTTTGAGCTGCTGCCGCTACCCCGTATGAACCAGAACCAAGATAAATTTGATTAAGATATAGCTCTAAAACTTGATCCTTAGTAAAGTTTTGACTCATCCTGACGGCCAAAATTGCTTCTTTAATTTTTCTTTCGATAGTTCTGTCGCTAGTCAGTAAGAAATTTTTAACCACTTGCTGAGTAATAGTTGATGCACCACCAAATCTAGAATCGCCATTGATTGATGAAGATAGATTTTGGAGCATGGTACGCATTATAGCCATTATATCTATGCCAAAGTGATTATAAAAATTAGCATCTTCGGCTGCTAAAAAAGCATTTATAACATTTTTAGGAATTAAGTGAATTGGAATAAAAATTCTTTTTTCCTTAGAAAATTCAGTTATCAAACTATCGTCAGCTGCATAAATACGCGTAGTTATCATTGGCTGATAATCTTTAAGCTGCCGATATTTTGGCAAATCTTCACTATATTTCTTAAATAGCATAAATACAGCTACACTAGACAATACCAAAAATATTAAGCTGGCAAAAAATATAAATTTAAAAAATTTTTTCATCGATTAAAATCGCTTAAAAAACAGAGTTTCTAATTAGGGATTTATCGAATCTCTAAAAAGAGAATGATAAATAGATCTGCAAAATCAGGATAATTATTCAGCAAATAAATTCCTATTTCTTTATGAACTATAAACTAGTTGCTTTTTAACTTCAATATTTTCCTTATAATATAGAATAATAAATATAAATTAAAGTAATTGAGATTTGATATTATACCATTTAAACTTTATAATTGACCATTTGGATAAATATTTTGAGGAATTTATTTAGTATGACTAATTAATTTTGATAATTGGCTTTATTCTTTAATTTGATATTTGGCAAAATAGTTTTCGATGGCCTTAACCAAGCTTTTTACAACCTTATTTTTATATCCAAAGCTATTAAGATTTCTCTCTTCACGATAATTAGTGATATAACCCAGCTCAACCAAGACCGATATCATATCGGGTGCGGTTAGAACCACAAAACCAGCAAAACGATGAGCATTTCGTAAAATATTAATATTGGCATTTTGCATAGAATTTACTGAAAATTTAGCAAATCTAGCAGAGCGGTTCATGCTATCTCGTTGCGACATTGCAATCATAGTTTTAACTATATCTTGACTGGCTCCAGAAAAATTGATACCATTGATAATATCTGCTCTATTTTCTTTTTGAGCCAACAATGCAGCTTGTTTATCTGATGAATTCTCCGATAGAGTATAAATTGAAAAACCAGAAACGTCTCTGTTTTCGGCTGCATTAGCATGAATTGATATAAATAGATGCGCCTGTTTTTTGCGGGCTATTTCAACTCTTTGCCTAAGTGTTATAAACTTATCATTATCTCTAGTTAAGTATACTTTATAACGATTAGCTGATTTTAATTGACGATATAATTCTTTGGCGTATGATAAGGTAATATTTTTTTCTTTACTGCGCAAATAACTGCCAATTGCACCCGGATCATTACCACCATGACCCGCATCAATAACAATGATTGGTTTTACTATTCTATCTTGAGTTGATTTTTTTACTATTAATTCGGGCTTAACCTTTCTTTGATCAAGTTCACTTACTTTGCTGGCTATAAAATTGGCAAAATCAATTTCTCTACTACTTGAAGAATCATTTTCTATTATTTTACCTTTTTCAATTCTGATTATTTGGGCAACTATATTAAATGATTTGTTGTTATTATTTTTATCAACATTGCCAATTTTTAATGCTTCTTTTAAATCAAAAACTAAGCGTAATTTTTCTGCAGTGGCACTATAGCGTATATCTTTAAAATTTTTTGTAGTTATTTTTTTAATCAAAGATTGAGAAAGTTTGGCTTGATAAATATCAGCAACTAAGCGAGGAGGATTTTCAAGAGTAAACAGTTTAATTTCAGCTGAGGATGAAAGATTTAACTCAAGAGCTTTTTCATTAAAATCAATTTGATTCAATAGAGTATTGGCATAGGCAATATTTGTCTTTATCACTAAAAATAGCCAAAAAGAAAATAAAACTAACTTTTTAGCTTTACCATGCATTTTATATTATCGCCTTATTTAAAATTATAAAATTTTAGCTTTTTTGCAAGATAGTTCTATGGTTGATAAATAACTTTTTAAATCTTGGCTATCTTGAACTGAAACCGTTTTAATATCAGGGCATGTTTTAGATACCAAACCACACAAAACTTTTCCCGAACCTATTTCAACAGTTTGTTCAACTGAGCTTTTTTGCATTAATAATAAAGATTCGCGCCATTTGACAGAACCAGTAATTTGCTCAATCAAAAGATCTTTTATTTTGGACGGATCTTCAACAAAATCAGCAGTTACATTGGCAATTAAAGGTATGATTGGCTTTTTTATTTGAATATCTGCAAGTGCCTCTTTCATTTCTTGCTTAGCATCTGCCATAAGCTCCGAATGAAAAGCGCCGCCAACAGGTAAAATAATAGCCCTTTTAGCGCCAAACTCTTTTGCTAAAGAAGTCGCTCTTGAAATTGCCGATCTCTGCCCTGAAATAACTACTTGGCCAACAGAATTATCATTGGCAACTTGACAAATTTCACCCTCCCCAGCTTTTTTAGTGAGCTGTTCAACAGATTTAGTGTCCAGACCAAGAATCGCTGCCATAGCTCCTTCACTTTTAGCAGCACATCGCGACATAGCAGCGCCTCTGACTTTCAAAAGATAGGCGGTTTGTTCTAAAGTTAAAGCTTCAGCAGCACAAAGAGCAGAATACTCGCCCAATGAGTGTCCAGCTACATAAGAACATAGATCGGCAATATTGTAACCAAATTCTTCTTTTAAAACCCTAACTATTGCTATTGATACAGCCATTAATGCTGGCTGGGTGTTTTCGGTTTTAGTCAACTCTTCAACTGGACCTTCAAACATGATTTTGGTTAAATCTAATTTTAAAGCTTCGTTAACTTCTTCAAATACTCTTTTGACTTGAGGAAAGTTTTGTTGTAAATCTCTACCCATGCCAACCACCTGAGAACCTTGGCCGGGAAATATTAGAGCTGTTTTCATTAAAAAGGTAATTTTAGTTAGTAAGTTTTAAAGGCAAACAATTTGGCTAAGTAAAAATTATTTTTCTATATTTAATTTCTTAAATTTAACCAAAATTTCATTATCCGTGCGCTTTATATCAGGATTTATATCAATATTTTTTGGCAGATAGAATGAATAATAAAAATTATTTTCTGAAATCTTTTTAGATAAGGCTTTTTCACCTTTATTCTGAACTTTTTCCTGCTTTTTATTGGCACTGATTTTCAAAATATTATTATTTACTGAGACTTCAATATCATCTTTGTTGTAACCTTTAAAATTAAGCTTATAGATTAGAAATTTCTTATCTTGGCTTTTCTCAAAAGAAGTTGAGCTCGATGATTTGTGAGAGCTTGTTGCAAACTCTTTAAAAGATCTTGCAAATAAATCATTTTGCTTAGCAAAAGCTCTATCAAAATCTTGTCTTATTTCTTGTATTTGATTATCAAATTCTGCAAAAAAACGATCATAATTAGTCAATTCATGAGAAAGAAGATTGGTATGATCTTCAAATTCACTAACAAATTGTGATTTTGGAATTTGGTAATAGTTTTTTTGTGATTTTGCTAAAATTACATTTTGAGACAATACTGCAACATAAACTCCAAGCAAAGCAAAAAATACAGCTATAAATATTTTTGATGAAAATACATTTTTAAATGAAGATTTAATTTTTAAGTAACTTTTTATTTTGTGAAAATTAATTTTTTTATTTTTATTATTGATTTTTGTCATATAACCTCCTGCTATAATTTTCAAAATATGAAATTTATTTACTAAATTAACGCCTAAAAAGACCTTGGTTTTTTATATAATTTTTAGCAACTTTTTTTCAAGATATTAAGATTTATGTGTCGTTGGCTAGCTTATATTGGCGATCCTATTTTTATGGATTCAATCATTATCAAACCACCATCTTCTTTGCTAGAGCAAAGCTTGAACTCCAAAATGTCTTTCAGAAAAGATGGAAGTATTTTGACAACAAATGGAGATGGCTTTGGCATTGGCTGGTATAATAAAAAGCCAGAACCTGGTCTTTTTAAAACTGCAGAGCCTGCATGGGCCAATGATAATTTATCTGAAATTTGTAATCAGGTTCGAGCTCGAATCTTTATGTCTCATATCAGAGCTGCTAGCGTTGGCTCTGTTCAAAGAAACAATGCTCATCCTTTTAAATATAAAAATTGGCTATTCCAACATAATGGTTCGGTTAGTGAATTTCATAAAATAAGAAGAGAATTACTTTTTGACCTGAAACCAGAATTGTTTAATTCTATTAAAGGGGATACTGATAGTGAAAGTATATTTATGTTAGCAGTTAATTTTGGTCTTGAAGAAAATCCAAAACTAGCTATCGAAAGAACAATTAAATATCTTCTTGGAATTATTACAAAAAATAATATTGAGCCATATATTCAACTTTCTTGCGCTATAAGTGATGGAAAATCTATATTTACAGTACGCTATTCAACTGAAAAAAGACAAAATACTCAATATTTTTCAACCAGCATTAAATGCTTGCAAGATATTAACCAAGATTACTCTACAATACCAAAAAATAGCATTTTTATTGTGTCCGAGCCATTGGATGATTTTTGTGATAGTTGGAAGGAAGTACCGCCAAGCTCATTTGTTACTTTTAATAATGGTAAGGCTAAAATTGAAAAGCTTGAACTATAATTTTAACTTGAAAATGGATAGTTTATGGAAATATTATTATACCAAGTCCCGTCTATAATTCCATATATCTACTTCGTCTTTTTAGTTAAAAATCATCATAAAATTTAGCCATGTATATCAAGATACAAGGCTAAATTTTCTAATAATTTTTCCCTTAAAATACTCTGTATCTATATGGAATTATAGATGGGATTTGGTATTAATTAAAACCATAATGCTGTAAAAATCTGATATCATTTTCAAAAAACAGGCGCAAATCATTAATGCCATATTTTAACATGGCAAGTCTTTCAATGCCGATACCAAAGGCAAAGCCTTGATTTTTATCAGCATCAATTTGGCAATTTTTAAGCACATTAGGATGAATCATGCCACAACCTAAAATCTCCATAAATTTATCACCTTTACCAATAATAATTCTATTTTGTTGATCAATTGAGTAATTAATATCTACTTCCGCCGATGGTTCGGTAAAAGGAAAAAAGCTCGGGCGAAATCTTAGTTCAACATTTTTGCTTTCAAAAAATCTTTGCAAGAAATTTTCTAAAACCCATTTTAAATTGCCCATGGTGATATTTTCACCAACTGCAAAGCCTTCAACTTGATGAAACATTGGCGTGTGCGTTTTGTCAGAATCGCAACGAAAAACTCGCCCTAAAGAAGCAATTTGCATGGGTGGTTTTGAACTTAACATTTTACGAATTTGCGTGTTTGAAGTGTGGGTTCTAAGCAGCATTTCAGAGTTTTTAAGATAAAAAGTATCTTGCATTTGCCTTGCTGGATGATCTTTGGGAATATTTAGCGCACTAAAATTATGAAAATCATCTTCAACTTCAGGCCCGTCAGCAAATTCAAAACCCAAATCTTGTAAAATCACTTTAACCTCAGCCTTAACTTTGGTCAGCGGATGCAAATAGCCTTTAAATTCAGCTCTCGCTGGCAAAGTTAGATCTATTTTCTCATTTTCGAGCTTTTTATTGATTTCGCTAATTTCTAATTTTTCTTTAAGATCAGTAATTTTTTGAGTGATTTCAGCTCTTAATTCATTTATTACTGCCCCCGCTTCCCTTTTTTCATCATTTGCTAAATTTTTAAGTTCGCCAAAAAGATCGTTGATGGCGCTTTTTTTGCCTAAAAATTTGATGCGGATATTTTCAAGATCATTTAAAGAAGAGATTTTGGCAATTTCTTGCGCAAAATTTTGACTAATTTCAGTGATTTTTTGCTTCATTGTTTTGGTTCTTTCTTTTAGTTTTTTCTTTAAAATATTATAATTACGATATTAAATTCCCCTCTTCTAGAGCGGTGCCCCGCAGGGGCTTAGGTGTAAGCCTCAGCAAACTCAAGACTTGATTTATTAGACTTCTATTTAAAAAACTCTACAAAATCTGGCTCGATGGTTTTTTTAAAATCTTCATCAATATCATTTAAATCCAAAATATCGATTTTATAAGCAATTGGTGCATCAATCAAATCTTCTTTTAAATTATAAATAGTTTTTTGATCAATTTTTATTTTGCTTTTAATTGCTAAATCTAGATCAGAATTAAATTTAGTTTGGTTTTTTGCGCGACTTCCAAAAACAAAAACTTGTACATCTTTTGGCAAATATTTGATTAAAATATCACTGATAATTTGATATTCCTTGGGTGATACATCAAATTTTAGTTTCATTTTGTACTAATTTTTCTAACAAAAACTTAACTTCTTGATAAAATGGCTCAAGATTTGGTATAATTTCTAGCGCCTTTTTTTCATTATAGCTGTGAGAAGTTGCATTTCTGGCATCTCTATATTGCCACCATTTGTCCCAGCTATTTTTTAAAATGCCTTTATTATATCCTTCTCTAATTATTTCTTGAAAAGACATCTGATTGATATTTTCTTGATAATCAGCTTCATTCTTTAAAAATCTTCTAATAAATTTGACTGACAAATCATAGCAATATTCAAACCTTTGAATATAAGAGTCTCTAACAAAACTATTATTTTGGTCTTTTTTATATTCCAAAATTACCTCTTGAAATGAGGCTAAAGCCTTTTTAAGAATAGATAGATCTATTTCTGACTTGTTCATGATTTAAGCAATCTTTTAAAACCTTCCTCAAGATCTTCTTTTAAATCTTCCAAATCTTCAAGACCAACATTGATTCTTAGGCAGGTTTTTTCACCGTAAGGCCATTTAGTAGCCGATCTAACATTTGGCACATGACAAGGTAAAATTAAAGATTCATAGCCACCCCAAGAATAACCAACACCGTAATAATGCAAATTATCGATCATTCTTGCCAAAGCTTCATTAGTATATTTTTTGTTCAAAATTATAGTAAATAAACCAGCCGCACCAGTGAAATATTGCTTCCATAATTTATGATCATCACTTGATTCGAGCGCTGGATATAAAACCTTATGAACTTCTGGCCTTTTTTCAAGCCATTTAGCTACTTGCAAAGCGGTTTTAAAACAATGATCCATTCTTAATTTCGAGGTTCGAAGTCCTCTTTGCGTTAAATAGCATGAAAATGGCGCTGCCGTTACCGCCATGTAACGAAAAGCCTCATACATCACACGAAAATGCTTTTTCTTGACGGTAATTGCGCCCATCATCACATCAGAATGACCATTGATATATTTAGTAGTAGCCATCACCGAAACATCAACACCATGATTAAGTGGCTTGAAATAGATACCACTAGCCCAAGAATTATCTAAAATTGTTACCACATTATGCGCTTTGGCAACTTTACAAATTTCTTTAACATCCTGAATTTCAAAGCTTAAAGACCCAGGAGATTCCATAAAAATCACCTTAGTATTTGACTTGATAAGATTTTTAATATCACCGCCAATTTTTGGATCATAATAGGTGGTTTCAATGCCAAATTTTTTAAGAAATTTATCAGCAAAGCCGCGAGTTGGGGAATAAGTATTATCAACCAATAGCATATGATCCCCCTTACCTAAAAAAGCCACCAGTGCAGTGTTGATAGCAGCTGCACCAGAAGATGTAACAAAGCTATTATAGCCATTTTCAAGACTAGCTATGGCCTTTTCCAAGCTAAAGTTTGATTGTGTACCATAACGACCGTATTTTAATTCATAAGGTTTAACCTTGTCATTGTCAGAATAGCCTCTTTCAGCATAAAGCAAATCTTTAAGCTTAGGAAAAACAATAGTTGAAGTTTGATAGATTGGTGGATTTACCATCCAGCCCTGCTCTTTTGGACTTCTTGCTAAATGCACAACTTGCGTTGCGGTTCCTGCTTTTTTCTTCATAAATTATCGATTAATATTGTCTTCTTTTAGTAGTGGACCCAATTTTTTACCAGCCAAAATATGCACATGAAAATGTTTAACAGTTTGATGAGCATCAGTGCCAATATTAGAAATGATTCGAAAGCCATTTTTATCAAGACCTAAATCTAGAGCAATTTCACTAACTTTTTTAAAGAATTCAGTAACTTCATCAGCTTTAGCTTTTTGTACAAAATCAACAAAATCAATATATTCTCCTTTTGGAATAACTAAAATATGCGTTGGCGCTGCTTTTGAAATATCATGAAAAGCTAAAATTTTGTCATTTTCATAAAGTTTGTTAGCTGGTATTTCACCACGAATAATTTTAGCAAAAATGTTGTTTTGGTCGTAAGTCATAATTAATTTTTTGCATAAACTTCTCTTGCCCTATCTTCAAAAGCACGAACCATTTTTTTGCTAGCCTCTTTAAAAATCAAGCCAATTAATTTAGTAAGGATTTTTGAGTTAAATTCAAATTCAACATGAAAAAATATTTGGCAATTTGCATAATCGATTTTTTTAAAATGCCAATTATTTAACAAAAGTTGAAATGGTCCCGAGATAGCTTCAACATCTACAAAATAATCATCACCTTCTTGACAATGATTAACTTTTGATCGATAAGTTTCATAAATATTTTTAAAGTCAATCAACAAATCCGCCTCTAGTAAATTGTTAGAACTTCTATTAACAATTTCCCCTTTTTTACACCATGGCAAAAATTCTGGATATTTTTCAATATCCATTACCAAATCATACATTTGCTTAGCACTAAAATTTAGCTCTTTTTCTTGGGTAAATGAGGGCATTTATTTATTTAAATTCAATATATTATTGAAGTTTGGCGCTTTTGAGCCTGCAAATTGTGACATCATACCCTCAATCTCACTCGGGTCTTTGCCACTAACTTTTTTGATCATTTTTTGCATTTGCTTAAATTTCTTAAGCAGACTGTTAAGCTGTTGAATATTAGTGCCCGAGCCATTTGCTATTCTTCTTTTGCGTGATGAGCTAAGAATATCTGGATTTCGCCTTTCTTTTTTAGTCATAGATAAAATTAAGGCTTCTTGCAATTTTATTTCGCTATCCATTCCACCCTTAGCTTCAATTTGCTTCTGAATTTTGGCTACACCTGGAAGCATTTTCATAATTTTAGCAATACCGCCCATTTTTTTCATGTTACGAATCTGATTTAACAAATCTTCTAAATCAAATTGTCCTTTTTGTATTTTTTGAGCAGTTTTTTCCGCTTTTTCTTCATCTAAAAATTCTTGAGCTCTTTCTACCAAAGATACCACATCACCCATACCAACAATCGTTGAAGCAACGCGATCTGGATTAAACTCTTCAAAATCATCTATTTTTTCACCAACACCGATAAATTTAATAGCACAGCCAGTTACCGCTTTCATAGTAAGAGCTGCACCACCACGCACATCACCGTCTAGTCTAGTTAAAATAACTCCAGTAAGGTTTAAGCTTTCATTGAAAACTTTAGCTATATTTACTCCATCTTGACCAATCATGGCATCAACAACTAGCAAAGTTTCAATTGGCTCGATTTTTTGTTCAATTTGAATAATTTCTTGCATCATTTTTTCATCAACCACGGTTCGCCCCGCACTATCCAATATCAAAACGTCATAATTATAATCTTTGGCCTTTTTTTGCGCTTGAAGAGCTAAATCTAGCGGCGATTTCTTTTCGTCAAACTCAGCGCAATCAACTTGAAGCTTGTCAGCTAAAATCTGCAACTGCTTGGCAGCAGCTGGCCTATAAACGTCTAAAGATGCCAATAAAATTCTTTTACCTTTCCTTTTTAAAAGATTGGCTAGTTTGGCGCATGATGTAGTTTTTCCAGAGGCTTGCAAACCTGCAACCAAAATTATTGCCGGCGGAGAAACACTTAAATCTATTTCTGATTTTTCGCTACCAAGTAATTTTACAAGCTCATCATGAACAATTTTAACCACCATTTGCCCTGGTGACACACTTTTAAAAACCTCATGACCAAGAGCAACTTCTCTGACTTGCGCAATAAAATCTTTAGCGACAGGCAAAGAAACATCAGCTTCTAACAAAGCAACACGTATTTCGCGCAAAGCCCCTTTTAAATCATCTTGAGAAAGAAAGCGACGGCGTGAAATTTTATCAAAAATTCCTGAAATTTTACTAGAAAAATTATCAAACATTGTTTTTTAACTTATTTATGATTATTTGTGGTATTTTTTTAGGTTTAAAATTTAGATAGCCAACACTAACAATTTTGACTTTAGCTTGATTAATCAAAATATCATTAACTTTTATTTGTTGTAAAATTTCCAACGAAACTGCACTAATTTTTTCAATTCTAACAACGATATCAATTATATCGTCTAATTTTGCTGGTTTTAAAAAATCTATCTGGCAGTTTCTAACAACAAAAGCTAAATCATCATTGGTTAATAATTGATTTTGATCGATTCCTAGATTACGCAAAAAATCAGTTCTTGCTCTTTCATAAAATTTAAGATAATTAGCATAATAAACTACACCACCAGCATCTGTATCTTCATAATAGATACGATAACTAAAATTTTTCATTTTATGTCTTTTTATAAATTATTTAGACCTGTGTTTTTTTACTTAAAAGCTGAAAACGCTCATAATTTGGCAATAAATTTTCTTAAATTTCTACCAAATTTTGTCACTCTTTTTTGCTTTAACAAAAAACACCAAAATTTACAAAATAAAGTTTGGAATATTGATTTTTTAAATCCAATTGGCCTAGCCGCCGGTTTTGATAAAAATGCTCAGACAGTTCTAACTTTAGCAAAATTCGGCTTTGGCTTTATTGAAGTTGGCACTATAACTCCAAAACCACAAGAAGGAAATCTTAAACCAAGAATGTTTCGACTTCAAAAAGATAAAGCCATCATAAATCGTCTTGGCTTTAACAATCTTGGCGCGGAATTGGCTGCCCAAAATATAGAACAACTTTTGCATCACATAAATTTTGCCAAAAGTGAATCTAACTTAATTTTAGGCATAAATATAGGCAAAAATAAAGATACTAAAAATTTTGCTGATGATTATATAAAAATGCTTGATAAATTTTATCGCCAAGCAACTTATATCACCATAAATATCTCTTCACCAAACACCAAAAATTTACGAGATATTCAAAAAGAAGAAAATCTTGAAGAGTTTTTACAAAAAATTGTTGCTCAAAAACAAAATATTCAAAATAAATGCAAAAAAAATGTACCTATTTTGCTAAAAATTGCTCCAGATTTAACCGAGGAAGAGCAAGAAAAAATCGCTAAAATAATCCTTAAGCAAAAAATTGATGGTTTAATTATTTCTAATACCACAATTGATCGCAATTTAAATCTTAAAAGCTCAAAAAAAAATGAAGTTGGCGGATTAAGTGGTCAGCCTTTATTTGAAAAATCAAATCAAGTTTTAGCTAATTTTTATAAATTAACCAAAGGCAAGGTACCAATAATTGGCGTTGGCGGAATTTCAAATGCTAAGCAAGCCTACGAAAAAATAAAACTTGGCGCCTCTTTAGTACAAATATACTCAGCTTTTATTTATGAAGGATTTGGATTGGTCGAAAGAATTAAAAAAGATCTAAGCAAAATGCTCAAAGAAGATGGTTTTGAAAATATTTCACAAGCTATTGGCCACGCCCAAAAAGAGTTGAAATAGCCAAAACTATCTCTTCTAAATTTTCTTGGCTATGCATTGGCGTAACAGTTAAGCGCAATCTTTCATCGCCGATTGCTACAGTTGGATAATTGATGTGTTGAATATAAATATTAAAATCATCGAGTAGTTTTTTTGAAATTTCTTGCGCTTTTTTGGCGTTGCCAATTTTGATTGAAATAATTTGCGACTGGTTTTCAGCAATATTTATACCGTTTTCAATAAGCTTTTCCTTAAGAAATTTTACTTTTTGCCACAGCGCCTTTCTTTCAACATCAGAATTTTTTAAATGCTTGATGTTAGTAATAATTGCGGCAACTATAACTGGCGGTAGGGCTGTGGTAAAAATAAATCCAGAAGCTACTGATCTAATAGCGTCAATAATTTCCTTATTTGCAGCAATATAGCCACCAATTGCCCCATATGCTTTGGCAAAAGTGCCTTGAATAATATCAATTTGATCCATAACTCCCAATTCTTCACTCAAGCCCCCGCCTCTTGTTCCATAAAGCCCAACACCATGAACCTCATCAATATAAGTATAAGCATTATATTTTTTGGCTAAAGCGATAATTTCTTTGATTTTGCCAAAATCACCATCCATTGAATAAACTGACTCAAAAATAATTATTTTGGGGCGATCTAAATCATATTTTTTTAAAGATTCTTCAAGATGATTCAAATCATTATGTGCAAAAACCTCTTTGGTGAGCCGACTATTGCGAATTCCTGAAATAATTGAAGCATGATTTTTGGCATCAGAAAAAACAACCAAATCTGGCATAATTTTAGCCAAACTTTGAATTGTGGCATCATTGGCAATATAGCCAGAACTAAAAACAATCGCTGATTCTTTTTGATGAAGATCGGCCACTTCTTTTTCTAACTCAACAATAATTGCTGTACTTCCAGAAATATTGCGTGTTCCTCCTGCACCAATACCAAATTTCTTTAAGGCAAGAATTGATTGCTCAATTGCTTGTGGATTTTGCCCCATTCCCAAATAATCATTGGAGCAACAGACTAAAACTTTTTGACCATTTTTAGAATTTCTAGCATAAGGAAATTGACCGCAAATTCTTGAAATTGTAGTGAATTCACGATAGCGATTTTGGCTTTTAAGCTGTTCTATAACAGCCAAAAAAGGCTTATTTTTATCAAAAATTGTTAAAACTTCACTCATCAACCAAAATCTTTTTTAATTTCTCTCGCTTTCTTCTTGGCAACATAATTATTACCCCGATTAAAATAACTAATGAACCCAAAATTACCCAAAAATCTACAATCTCACCAAAAACAAAATAAGCAATTATCGAGGTAAAAATTAAACGAGTATAATCAAAAGGTTGTAGCATTGACAAATTAGAGCTTCTATAAGCAAAAGAAAGGCTAAAATACGCCATATTTGAAATTAAACCCAAAGCTAAAAACCAAAATAAATCAGCAAAATTATTTACTGGCTTCAGATATGGTAAGGAAAAGGGAAAAGAAATAATAAGCATTATTATTGCCATATATGCAACAATTGTTTTTGATTTTTCAGTTTTGGTCATCATTTTAGTGGTAAGATTTGAAATCGTCCACAATATAACAGCACCAGCTACAAAATAATGACCATTATTTAAATCTCTAAATCCAGGGCGTAAAATTATCACAACACCTAACAAACCAATTAAAATTGCTAGCCAATTTTTACTCTCAACTTTTTCTTTTAAAAAAAATATTGCTACCAAAGTTGTGGTAAAAGGAATAACAAAACTAATTGAGACAGCTTCTGCTAAAGGCAATATTGAAATAGCATAAAACCAGCAAAACATTGAAAAAAATCCGTTAAATCCCCTTAGCAAATGCAGTTTAATTCTTTTGGTTTTGAGTAATGATTGGTAATCTTTAAATAATTCTGGGACAAAAAAAACTAGCGAAAAAAAATTGCGCATCATCAAAATAAATAGAATATGGAAACTATCAGACAAATGACGAACAATCGCTACCATAACCGAAACCAAAAAACAACAAAGCACCATATAAAAGATACCATGCGTATTTTCTGAAAATTTTCTAGATAAGATCATTTATCAATCTTAATAATTAATTACGATATTCCTTGGTAAAATTCCTTAGCCTTTTTAGCAGAAATTATTTTTTTAAAATCAATTTTTTCAATAAAAACACCCTCCAAAGTTTTTGCTCTTGAAAGTGCAACATATGCCTGCCCCGGGCTAAAAACATCAGATAAATCACATGAAATTTTATCCAATGTTAGGCCTTGCGATTTATGAATTGTAATTGCCCAAGCTAAAATTAAAGGAATTTGTGCCACAACCGCCTCTTGAACCAACTCTTTTTTTGTATTATCAAAATTTTCAATCGACCATTCTTCTGGGCTAATCGTTAACTCAACACCATTATTAAATTCGACAATTGGATATTTTTTCTTAAGCGAAAATCCTTTAACTATACCTAAAGAGCCATTGATAACTCCATCTTTTTGATAGGTATTTTTAGTCATCATTACTTGGGCGCCCATTTTTAAGCGAAGCGTTTCAGGGGCAATGCAATTTTTTTTTAAAAGATCGACTTTACTTTGCGTACCGCTATATTTAGCTTTATAAATTACCTCATCTGCTACAATATTTTTGAGATAAAATTGGTTAATTTTTTCTACTTTAAAATTATGAGTGGTTAAAATTGTTGGCTTAATTGCTAAGTTATGATCTTTGGCGTTAACTCGGCTTTTTAAAGTTAGAATATCTTCCTCATCTAATTCGCCAAATCTTAAATTATCTAAAATTTTGACGAAATTTTGATTTTTTTGACGAAATTTTTCATTTAGATTGCAAATTTCTAAGTTAAGCTCATGCCAGCATCTAGAATTAAAGCAAAAATCAATATCATTAGCAAAATTATTGATTGGCGGTAATTGCAAAAAATCACCAAAAAATAAAATTTGCAAACCGCCCATTACCTTATCATTTTGGCGAACATGGCGCAAAACTTGATCAAGTAAATCTAGAGTTTGCGGCGAAATCATTGAAATTTCATCAATTGCCAAAGCTTTTGTTTGGATAATTTTTTTTCTTAATCTAGCAAATTTAGCACTAAATAAATTTTTAGCAATTTCTTCTGCTGGTAAATTACCAAGACCAATTCCGGCCCATGAATGAATGGTTGAACCACCAATATTTACCGCCGCAATTCCAGTGCTAGCAGTCACTGCCAACCCGTCTTTAGCATAGTTTATCTTCAAGTGATTTAGCAAAAAAGATTTTCCACAACCTGCACTTCCTGTAATAAAAATATTTTTTCCTGCTTCAAATTTGTTGACAATATCAAGCTGATTTGCAGAAAGTTGTAATTTGATCATGTTAATTTGTGCATTTTATGAAATTTGAATTTTGTGTTGATAAGCCATTTGATAAAGAACGGCTCGATATCTTTTTGGTTAACAAGCTACAGCCAATTAAGCCTGAATTAAGTCGCAAAAAAATTCAAGACCTAATTGAAAATGGCTTTGTTGCATTACTGAACCCTCAAAATCCAAAACAAAAAATATTACCTTCACAAAAAATAAACTTTAATGAAAATTATTTGATTGAAATAACTCAATCTAAACCTAACGAACTAACTGCCCAAGAAATTAATTTTGAAGTTATTTTTGAAGACGAACATCTTTTAATTATTAATAAACCACATAATCTTACAGTGCATCCCGGACCGGGCAATCATGATCAAACTCTGGCTAATGGCTTATTATATCGTTTTCAAAATAATCTATCTTCAATTAATGGTGATTTTCGTCCAGGAATTGTTCACCGCCTAGATAAAGACACTAGTGGTTTGATAGTGGTGGCTAAAAACGATCTTACCCATCAGCTATTAAGTAAAATGCTCGAGCAACACAAAATTGAGCGCTATTATTTGGCATTTATTTATGGGGTTATCAACCCCCAAAATGGCAGAATTGATAAAAAGATAACGCGCTCACCTAAAAATCGCCTAAAAATGACTACTAGCAGAACTAAGGGGCGAAATGCTATTACCAACTACAAAACTATAGAAATCTTTGCCGATAATTTTGCTAGCCTTGTTGAATGCAAATTAGAAACTGGTCGCACCCATCAAATTAGAGTCCATTTCGAATCCGAAAAACACTCTTTAATCGGCGATCAGCTTTATAGTTCATGCAAAAAACAACCGCTTATCAATTTTAATCATCAAGCAATTGAGTTTATTAAAAATTTTTCAAGACAGGCTTTACATTCCTATAAAATTGGCTTTACTCATCCAATCACCAAAAAAACAATATCTTTTAGCATTGATTTACCACTAGATTTACAAGAATTATGTCAGAATCTAAAAAAATTATCGTAATATCTGGCGCAACCGCTTCGGGTAAATCAGATTTAGCATTGAATTTGGCATTAGAAAGTGGCGGCGAAATTATTAATGCTGATTCGTTGCAAATTTATAAAGATTTGCCAATTTTATCAGCTCAACCATCTTTAAAAGATCAGCAAAAATTAAAGCATCATCTTTATGGTTTTTTAGATTATGATCAAAATTTTTCAGTTTTTGATTGGTTAAAATTAGTTAAAGAAAAAACTGATGAAATTTTTGCCAAAAATAAAGTACCAATTATTGTTGGTGGCAGTGGCATGTATATTTCAAAATTAATTGAGGGCATCTCAATTATTCCTGCAATTTCTCCTCAAAAAAAAATTAAGGCTAAAACTGATCTAGATACATTAGGGCTTGAAGCTATTATTGAAAAATCACAAATTACCGACATCAAAGATCCGCAAAAAGTTTTAAGAGCCTATGAGGTTTGGCTAGAAACTGGTAAACCAATTCTTTATTGGCACCAACAATCAAATCAAAAAATCATTGATAATGCTCAATTTATTCATTTTAATCTTAATATTGATCGAGATCAACTTTATCAAAAATGCCATTTAAGATTTGATAGCATGATAAAAGAAGACGCAATTCAAGAAGTTGAGAATTTGTTAAAAAAATTACCTAATAATACCCAATTAAATAATTTACCTATCGCACGCACAATTGGCTTTTTAGAAATCAGCAATTACCTAAATCAAGAACTTGATTTTGAAGAAATGAAAAAAATTATCTGCCAAAAAACCCGCAATTACGCTAAAAGACAACTAACTTGGTTTAGGAATCAATCAACTCAAAACAGTCCTTATCATACAAGATTTAATGTCGACAATTTTTTAGAAGCTAAAAATATCACAGCTCAATTTTTGTCAAATCTTATCAAAATTTGAGTTAAATAAAATAGTTGCTTTTTAGAAGAAAAGCCATTTAGATATGTGACCTTGCTTTTCTTTTGTATAGGAGCACGTAGCTCAGTCGGTAGAGCACTTGACTTTTAATCAGGTTGTCGTTGGTTCGATTCCAACCGTGCTCACCAAATCAGTCTTGATTTGGTGAAATTATTGAACTCATCCCAAAAAAACTGCTATTTAGTTATTTTTTCAAAATTGAGACATCGAAGCTTTTTATCCCAGATCTTGGGTATATTCATTGATTGAATTTGCTAATTTTAGTATCATTATCTAATACCAACATTCGTCTTTAAAAGACTCCTGCAAATCAACCACTTTAGGGGAAATATTTTAGACCAAAAAGACAAAATACAAATGTGTTATTAAAGACGAATATTGCTATAAATAGATTTTTAACCTTAATAATTTAAGCAAAATGACAAGTGATGTAGAATTTTTAAATTTTATAAAAACAGGAGATACTGAGTCTTTCAAAAATAGTATTGAATCGAATCCGGAATTGGCATTCGCCAAAGACAATCATAGCAATACAGCATTGCATTATGCCGCAAGATTTAAGAGGCTAGAAATTTTAGAAACTCTTGTTAATAATTTAGATGTTAATAATTTAGAAGATCTAAATACTTGCAACGATAAAAATAAGACTGCTTTGCATCTTCTAGCAATTCATAATAATGATACAAACAATAACACAACAAAGATTATTATGCTTATGCTTGATAAGGGCGCAAAACCCGAGATTCAAGACTTTGACAAAAATACGCCGCTGCATATAGCTTTAAAAAGCAGGAGAACAGATAACGCAGAGTTGCTTATAAATCATTTATTTGAATCCAACAAGATCCAAAGCCTATACTTTAAAAATAGCGAAGGAGAAACTCCGAGCTCAATAGCCGAAAAGGTGGGTCTAAGTAGAATTGGCGATAAAATTCTAGAGCCACTTGCAACCCCCAGAACAACATTAGCTAAAACTCTCACCGAAAAAACAGTATTACAAAGATAATAGATTTCACATTTTCATAAACTGATTGCAATTATAACATTTATGTAATTTGCTTTAATACTTACATTAATGATATTTATGTTAGTCAATTTTCATGTCAGATCACAAATTACAAGCAGTGCGTGGCACAAAGGATTTATTTGGCGAAGAGCTATATAAATTTAATAAAGTTATCGAAATTGCTAAAAATTCTGCTAAAAACTATGGCTTTAGTGAATTACAAACGCCAATTTTTGAATTTAGCGAGATTTTTGAAAGAAATTTAGGTGAAGATAGCGATATTTTAACTAAAGAAGTTTATAAATTTTTAGATCGCTCCGATAATTTTTTAACCCTGAGACCAGAATTCACGGCCAGTATTGTGAGGAGCTTTGTCAGCAATGGTGAATTAAGTCAAACTCTACCACAAAAATTCTTTTCTTATGGTCCAGTTTTTCGTTATGATCGCCCTCAAAAAGGCAGGCAAAGACAGTTTCATCAAGTAAATTATGAAGTTTTTGGCGCTGAAAATTTTTACTGCGATGTTGAGATTTTGCTTTTAGCACAGGCAATTTTACAAAAATTAGCTATTTTAGATCAAGTTTCTTTAAAAATTAATCATTTAGGAGATGCACTAAGCAAAACAAATTTTGAAATAGCTTTGAAAGATTATTTTGCAAAATATGCAAGCGAGCTATCTGACGATTCAAAAAATCGTTTAGCCAAAAATCCTTTAAGAATTCTTGATTCAAAAGATAAAAATGATCAAAAACTATTTGCTAGCGCTCCCAAGATTACTCAATTTTATAGTGACGAAGCTAAGCAAAATCTTGAAAATATTATCAATCTTTTACAAAAATTTGGCGTAAAATTTGAATTAGATTCAAATTTAGTGCGTGGCCTAGATTATTACACTGGTTTGGTTTTTGAATTTGTAAACAATCATGATGGCGCCCAAAATACCGTACTTGCCGGAGGTCGCTATGATAATTTGGTTGAAAAAATGTCAGGTAAAGATGTACCAGCTATTGGCTTTGCTGCTGGCGTTGAAAGGCTGATGCTGATGAGTGAAATTAAATTAGTCGAAAATAGAGCAATTGCCATTAATTATATTTCAGAAAATGAGAAATTTTTAGCTTTTGAAATCGCTCAAAATTTACGAAAAAATGGTTTTTTAGTTGATTTTAGCTTTGCTGGCAATTTTAAAAGACAAATGAAAAAGCTCGCCCAAAAAAACTGTCAATTTGCTGTTATTATCGGCGAAGACGAGGCAAAAACCAAGGAATTAGTAGTTAAAAATCTTGATAATGGCCAAGAACAAAAAGTTAAGCTTGAGAATTTATTGCAATTTTTTGGTTAAAAGACTAGTTATATATAGCGTATACAAAGGTTAAATTTTAGTATAATACCATAATTTTTAAATATGGATAAAAATCTTTTAAATAATATAGAGCTTGTTAAGACATACACCCCGCCCCTGCGGGGCACCCCTCTTAAAAACTCCGAATTCCTTAAGACATACACCCCGCCCCTGCGGGGCACCCCTCTAGAAGAGGGGAATTTAACCTATAATGGTTACAAATCTTTGCCAAAAAATATAAATCTTAGAGAAAAAGCCAAAAACCTCAGAAAATCTGGCAATTTATCAGAAGTACTAATTTGGCAGCAAGTCAAAAACAAAAAAATCTTGGGACTTGATTTTGACCGCCAAAAAATCGTTGGTGACTATATCGTCGACTTTTTTGTTAAATCTTTAGGGTTGATAGTTGAAATAGATGGATCTTCACATGAAGACAAAATTGAATATGATCAAAAACGAGAAGCTTATCTTAAATCTTTTGGTTTAAAAATTTTTAGAATTACCGATTTTGAAGTAAAAAATAATCTAAGCGAGGTTATTGAAGGCTTAATGTCATTTATTAAAGAAAATTACTGAGGCCATTCCCCTCTTCTAGAGGGGTGCCCCGCAGGGGCTTAGGTGTATGTCTTAAGGAATTCGGAGTTTTTAAGATTTTTTAAACAAGACCTCTACAAATTATTAAAAATTTAGAAAAATTAGTATTTTATTACAATGGTTCCATTTAAATCTTTATTCAAATTTCAAAATTTTGAGCAAAATTTTCGCCTATTTTTGCCATTTTCCTTAGCTTGTCTGGCTATTTTCTTGGCACTAGCAGTTCCTGCCATTCTTAATTCACCAGATGATTATCAGCAAGGAAATGCTGTTAAAATTATGTATGTGCATGTGCCGGCAGCTTGGATGTCACTTTTAATCTACACTATAATGGCCATTTTCAACATTTCTGGCTTTATTTGGAAAAATCGATTTTTTTACATAATTGCCAAATCAATAGCTTTGATCGGCACTGTTTTTACCGCCATAACTTTAATAACTGGAAGCTTGTGGGGTAAACCAATTTGGGGCACTTGGTGGGCGTGGGATGCACGTATGACTTCGGTTTTAATTTTATTTTTTCTTTATCTTGGTTATATAATTTTAATTGATTCTTTTGACGATCAAGAAAAAGGTGAAAAAATCGCCGCGATTTTGTCGATTGCAGGCTTTATCAATGTGCCTTTGATTAAATTTTCAGTGGAATATTGGAACTCACTACATCAGCCAGCAAGTATAATTCGCAGTGGCGGTTTGGCAATTCACGAATCAATGTTAAAACCTTTGCTTTTAATGTTTGGAGTGTATTTTTGTTTTTTTGTGTTTTTATCTTTAATTAGAGTAAAAACCGAAATTATGAAAATTAAGTTAACTAATTTACAAACAAAATGACTTATGTAGTAACTGATAATTGCGTTAAATGCAAATATACCGACTGCGTTGAGGTGTGTCCAGTTGATTGTTTTTATGAGGGTGAAAATATGCTAGTAATTGACCCTGACGAATGTATTGACTGCGGGGTTTGCGTACCCGAGTGTCCAGCTGAAGCTATTTTTCCTGAAAGCGAAAACTTATTGAAATGGGTTGAGATTAATCGTGAATATGCTAAGAAATGGCCAGTGATTACTAAGAAAAAAGATGCGTTGCCTGAGGCTAAGGAATTTGATGGTGTTAAAAATAAATTTGAAAATCATTTCGATCCAAAACCTTTTAAAAAGTGATACAACAAAATAAATTATGAATTCATTAAAAAGCTTATCCAAGCCTAAAGCTATAATTTATGACTGGGACAACACTTTAGTTGATAGTTGGCCGTTGATTCAAAGATCAATCGATAAAACTATGATCGCTTTTGATAAAGAACCTTGGGGCTTAGAGAAGGTTAAAAATTCAGTTCATCAGTCAATGCGTGAATCATTTCCTCAGATTTTTGGCGACAAATGGCAAGAAGCGGGCGAAATTTACAAAAAATCCTATCATGAAATCCATCTTGATATAGATTTTTTACCAAATGCTTATGATTTAATTAGAACCGTTGCCAAAACTGATATTTTGCAATTTGTAATCAGTAATAAGGTGGGATCAACTTTAAGACAAGAATGTAAAGCTTTGAGAGTAAGTGATTTATTTTTTGCTATAATTGGCGCTCATGATGCCTATAATGATAAACCCAGTAAAGATCCAGTTGATTTAGCTTTAATGGGTAGCGATTTAGATCCAAACAAAGATGAAATTTGGTTTATTGGCGATACAATTGCTGATGTTCATTGCGCCTTAAATTCTGGTTGTCGACCAATTATTTTTAAAACACAAGATGGCTCTATATCTAAATCTATTAGTCCACAATTAATCAAAGAAAAATCAATTATTAGCTATGATGATCATCTTGAAATAAAAGAAATCTTGCTATCATTGACTGATATTGAGTCTAAATAGAAAAAACTGATATATTTTTTAAATTTTACTGGATTATTTTAAGACATATATTGTTTACTTCAAAAAACTTTCAAATCTTAAATAATCAAAACAATATGACAAAAGCTAATATAGAAAGCAAGGAGCCTGCAATTGATTTAGAATTCTTAAGAGGCATAATTGACAATGACAAACAATTTGAAAAAGAATTATTTGAAATATTTGTTGATACCGCCAAAAGAAATATTGAAAAACTAGAAGATTCCATCGAGTCTGGTGATAGCAATAGCTGGTATATGGCATCTCATGCCTTTAAAGGAGCAGCCACTTCTGTTGGCGCCTTTACCTTGGCCGAAATATTGGAAAAAGCGCAACAAAGCCCCGAAGAAAATAGAACGGTAAAAAAGAATGTTTTAGCAAAAATTAAAACAGATTTTGATGAGGTTCTTGACTTCATTAAAAATAATTTAGGTCATTATTAATTGACTCTTTTAACGCCAATTTGCGCTAAAAGATGAATTTTGAAGGATATATTGCAATATTTTTTAAATCTCTTCTATTTTCTTGCCAGAAATTTTGGAGTTCAAAACTTTGTTGACCTTATTTAAAACCAGATTTTCGGTGATTTTGTGGAATCGTTCAGCTGATTTTTCAAGCTCTTGTTTGTTTGGATTTTTTGAAAGTAATTCTTCAATCTCTTTTATTTGATCTTGAATTAGATTTATTTCTGCATAATCAACCAATTCTGGCGAACTGATTAAATCTTGTTTAATTATAGCAATGTCTTTTTTAAGGCCATTTTTTACTTCAATTGTTAGCCTTTTTTCAATATCAGCTTTAGAATTTTTCAAAGAATCGAGCAACATTTCTTTTATTTTAGATTCATCCAATGAAAAAGTAGGTTTAATAATAATTTCTTGCTGTTGACCAGTTTTTTGCTCTTTGGCACTTACCGTTAACAATCCATCAACATCAACCTTAAAAGTTACCAATATTTTAGCTAATCCGGCCTTCATTGGCGGAATATTTTTGATTTCAAAATTAGCCAGCGACCTACAATCCTGAGCCAATTCTCTTTCGCCCTGAACAATATGAAATTTCATACCGGTTTGATTATCAGCGTAAGTGGTAAATTCTTTGCCGTAGGCACAAGGCGTTGTAGTGTTTCGATGAATAATTTTATCAACAATACCTCCCATCATCTCAATACCCAAAGATAAAGGCACAACATCAAGCAATAAATTTTGACCATGACCAGATAAGTTATAAGACTGCCAAGCAGCACCCATAACAACTACACGATCTGGATCAAGATTGGTTAGAATTTTTTTAATACCAAAAATTTCAGCTAATTTTTCTTGAACTAATTTTAAACGAGTAGAACCACCAACTAAAATTACACCATTAATTTTTTCCTGATCAATTTCAAGATCATCGATCAGATCTTGGGTTAGATGAATAGTTTTATCAACTTTTTTAGCAATCAATTCATTAAAATCTTGAATCGAAAATTTTTGATCATCAATCTTAACAAATTCTTGTGCAGAAAATTTTTCTTTTATTTCTTTAGCTTGTTCTTTGCTTAAATTGGGAAATTTTGAGATTATTAAATGATCAAAATCATCGCCACCCAGTTGATTATCACCAGCAACTCCTAAAACTTTAAAAACGCCTTGTTGCATTTTTAGGAGCGAAACATCAAATGTGCCACCACCCAGATCATAAACCAAATACAAACCTTCTACTTTTTCATCGAGTCCATAAGCTAGAGCCGCAGCAGTCGGCTCATTGACTAATCTCACCACTTCTAATCCAGCAACTTGCGCCGCATGTTTAGTGGCATTTTTCGCCGCTTCATCAAAATAAGCAGGAACTGTTAGAACGCATTTTTTAACTTGGGTTTTTAATTTATCTTCAGCAATTTGTTTAAGATATTTTAAAATTTTGGCCGAAATTTCTTCTGGACGGTAGCTTCTATCAGCAATTTTAATGGTTAGGCCATTTTTTGGCGATATTTTAAAATCAAATTTTTGATCCTTAACATCATCATAATTTTTACCCATTAATCTTTTAATTGATGAAATATTTACAGCATCTTTTTGATAATCGCCAACGCCAGTAATGTCACCTTCTTGATTAAAACTGACAATTGAGGGAATAATATTTTTATTATTTTGATCAGCAAAAATTCTTAATTTATCATTTTCGACAATTCCAATCAGTGAATTTGTAGTGCCAAGATCAATACCGACAATAATTTCTTGATGATTATTTTGATTAGCTGGCTTTTGAGGTTCTTCAATTTTAAGTGGCATTTTTTAAAGATTTTTTCTTGTTTTTAATATCAGCTAGACATTTTTTATAATATTTTGCCTTAACCAAAATTTGTGCTGCATTAGCCATTTCTTTATCATCAATATTTTTTTTCGCTAAATTGATCAGATTTTTAATATTTTGATTTAGCCAAGATTGCCATTCATCAAGCTTTTTTAAATCTTTATTATCAGCGATTTGCTCTTGTAATTCTAAAATCTCTAGCAAAATTTTCTGATCAACTTTAATTGCCTTTTCATCTTGTAAAATATCAAATCCTTGCAAAGCCAGCAAATGACAGCAACGCAAAAAATCATCTACTAAAACTTTGTAGCCTTCATTAATTTTTATTGATTTTTCAATTTCTTCAACCCCTGCTTTATCTGGATGTAATTGCGCTTGGAACTCAAAATATTTTTTTTCAAGAACATCTATATCAATATCAAATCCTGTATTTAGACCAAAAACTGCGAAATAATTTACCATCTCTATAAACTAAACCTTAAAACTTTCACCACAACCACAACGCCCTTTTTCATTTGGGTTCACAAAATCAAATCCTGATTCAATATCACCTTCTTTATAAATCATTTTACTGCCAATCAAAAACATCGAGATTTTAGGATCGATATAAACATTAATACCGTCTTTTTGCACCACATCGTCAAATTTAGTGATATTGTTATCTTTTATAGCATATTCAATATTATAGCTAAGACCTGAACAGCCACGAGTTCTAATCCCAACTCTAATGCCTTCACATGGCTCTTTGCGCTCGTTAAGCAATGATTTTACTTGCAACAACGCTTCATCAGTAATCGTCAAATAATCAACAATTGGATTGCCAGAATCTGTAAATTTCACTGCTAATTATTGTTTTTATTATCATTATCGGACTGGTCTTTTTTAGATTTATAATTATCAATCGCCGATTTAATTGCCTCCTCAGCTAAAAGTGAGCAGTGAATTTTTACTGGCGGCAATGATAATTCTTCAGCAATTTCCTTGTTAGAGATTTTCACTGCTTCGTCAATATTTAAACCCTTAATCCATTCAGTTGCCAGAGAACTTGAGGCAATTGCCGAACCGCAACCAAAAGTTTTAAATTTAGCATCTTCAATCACACCATCATCTGAAACTTTGATTTGTAACTTCATAACGTCGCCACAAGCCGGCGCTCCTACAAGGCCGGTGCCGATATTTTTTTCTTCCTTAGCAAAAGAACCGACATTTTGAGGATTCTCATAATGATCTAAAAGTTTTTTTGAATAGGCCATATTATTATAATTTTTAAGTTAACAAATTTTCTAAATTAACCAACTCTCAAAATATGAATTGGCTATAAAAAATAGATATTTTAGCCAATTTGTAGGGAGATTTGATCAATTAAAATAGTCTTAACGACTATTTTAACCATCAAATCGGCTAAAATTTTTGGAATTTTAGTGTACTTAAATGTACATGAATTTCAAAAATTTTTAATAACACCAAAATTGGTTAAAATAGCAGTTTTTAGAAGACCCCTGCAAATCAACCAATTTTGAGGAATTTTTAGGCATTTTATATTTTTTAAATTTTAGCGTATCAAGATATAAGTGAATTTAAAAAATT
>JAURQX010000048.1 GCA_030835905.1 Alphaproteobacteria bacterium | reverse complement strand
TTTTAGTTTTTGAGATAGTTTTTAGCGATTTTTTTGCAAAATTTTTAAAAATATCAGGTCATATTTTGAAAAATTTTACAAAAAAAAGAGCAAAAACTAGCCAAAATAATAAAATGAAATAATTAGTTAACAGTGTCTAATGCTCGGGTTAGTAAACAAAAAAATAATTTGTAATAGAAATGTCGCAACACATAATTGACTCTAAAAAGGTTGAAAAAATTGCCAATTTAGCAAAAATTGAAATAAATAAAGATCAAGAATTTCATTTTACTGAGCAGTTAAATAATATTATTGGTTGGTTTAATAAGCTTAATGAAGTTGATGTTAGTAATGTTGAACCTTTGTTGAATGTTAATGACATGATTCTTGAAATGCATCAAGACGAAGTAAGTGATGGTAATAAAATTGAAGATGTTTTAAAAAACGCACCAGATGCTAGATACAATTACTTTGCAGTTCCTAAAGTTATTGAGTAGATGAAGCAGCTTCATTTGCCATTTGCTAATGATTTAACTGATGATTGCTTTGTTGAGCTTCCAGAAAATAGCGAGGCCTTAAATTTCTTACAAAATTTTTACCTAAAAAATAAAAATATTGCCGACTTTAAATTGTTAACTTTTAGTAATATTATTATTAAGGGTGATGAGTTTTGTGGCAAAAATAACTTACTAAAATTTTTTGCCAATCAAAATAATCTGGCAATTCTAACTCATCAGCAAATTCAAAATTTAGATTTTCTTGCTAAGTTAACTCCTAAAAGTTTTTTTATTGTGCAAGATATTGATTTATTAGAAGATGAAATTTTGCTTAGATTGATTAATTTTGCTTATGAAAAAGAGCTTTTTTTGATTTTTTCTTTGCAAAATATTGCAAAATTTAAATTAAAAGATTTGTTTTCTCGCTTAAAAAATATTCCTACAAAAGATATTAGTAATTTATCTGAGCAATCGGTAAAATATTTACTGTCTAGTCAGCTAGCCAAAAAACAAATAGTTTTAAGTAGTAAAAAATTAGATTTTTTGACCAAAAACTCGCCAAGATCTTACAATCAAGCTCAAAAAATCATTATTAAGGTTGAAAAATTCTATCAAGATTTTGCCAAAGAGCCAAAAATTAAAGATTTGCAAAAAATTGTTAATAGCGACTAATTACTAATTTTGATTTTTGCCAAAGCTTCCTCAACCTTTATTTTCGAAGTCCCGCCCTCAGAAATTCTAGAATTAACTGAATTTTCAACTGACAAAATTTGAAAAATATCTTGAGTGATTTTTGGTTCAATTTTTTGCAAATCAGATAAATTTAATTGATCCAAATCCAAACCTCTGCTCTCAGCTAATTTTACAATCTGCCCAGTAATGTGGTGACAATCACGAAATGGTAGGTCTAGATTTTTTACTAGCCAATCAGCTAAATCAGTAGCGGTTGAGTATTGAGATTTGGCCATTTTAAGCATGTTTTTGCTGTTAACTTTTAAAGTTGCAATCATGCCAGACATGGCCTTTATGCATAATTTAGCATTTTGCGTAGCGTCAAATAAAGGTTCTTTATCTTCTTGCATGTCTTTTGAGTAGGTGAGGGTGAGGCCTTTCATGGTGGTAAGTAGCGATACTAACGATCCAAAAATTCTGCCAGCTTTACCACGTACTAGTTCGGCCGCATCTGGGTTTCTTTTTTGTGGCATGATTGAACTGCCAGAAGTAAAAGAATCTGGTAAATTAATAAATTCAAAGCCTTTCGACATCCAAATAATCATCTCTTCAGCCAATCTTGACAAATGAACGGCAATTAATGAAAGACAAGATAAATATTCAATCACAAAATCGCGATCAGAAACGCTATCCATTGAGTTTGCTGTTGGGGTGTCAAAGCCAAGCTCTTTGGCGGTCATAGCTCGATCAATCTTGTAAGAAGTGCCAGCCAAAGCTGCTGAGCCAAGCGGGCATTGATTTAATCTTTTTTGGCAATCTTGCAGGCGAGAAATATCACGCTTAAACATCTCAAAATAAGCTAGCAAATGATGTGAAAAAAGCACCGGTTGCGCAACTTGTAAATGGGTAAAACCGGGCATGATTGCTTCAATATTTTCCTTAGCTTGCTTAGTGATGTTTTTTTGCAAGCCATTTAACAAGCTCAGCATCTCATCAATTTCATCTCGCACAAATAATTTAACATCAGTTGCAACCTGATCATTGCGCGATCTTGCGGTATGTAATTTGCCAGCTGTTTCGCCAATAATCTCTTTTAAACGCGACTCAATATTCATGTGAATATCTTCAAGCTCTATTTTAAATTGAAATTGATTTGATTCTATTTCTGCTTGAATTTGATCTAGGCCTTTGATAATCTGGCTCAATTCATCATTATTCAAAATTCCAATTTTACACAGCATTTTAGCGTGCGCTTTTGAGCCGAAAATATCTTGGCGATAAAGCTTGTGATCAAAGCTAATTGATTGATTAATTTCTTGCATCAAATCATTTGCTTTTTCGCTAAATCTTGCGCCCCAAATTGCACTTGTGTTATTTGATTTTATTTTAGACATTATTTGAAAAGCGATATTAATTTTTAAAAAATAAGCATTTAGATGTTTAATTCAAGCATTGTTAATTACCAATATTTTAATAGATCAAGTTTAAATTTCTTACAAAAATGGTGGCTTGATATCGATAAAGTTAATTTTTTCTTTGTTTTATTTTTGATCATTTTAGGGGTAATTATGATCACCTCGTCAAGTACAGCAGTTGCTGAAAAAATTGACGCCAGCAAATTTATGTTCATCAAAAAGCAGCTGATTTTTTCACTAATTGCAATTTTGATTCTGATTTCGATCTCATTTCTCGATAATAAAAAAATAATTTCTTTGGCGTTTTTGGGTATGGCCATTAGTTTTTTAATGATGCTTTACTTGCCAATTTTTGGTTTTGAGGCTAAAGGTTCAAGAAGATGGATCTCAATTTTTGGTTTTAGTCTACAACCTTCTGAATTTGCTAAAACATTTTTCGTGGTTATCAACGCCTACATTTTATGTCATTTTTCACAAAAGAAATTTTTGCTGAATTATGGAATATCGTTCGTGCTATTATTTTTGCTAGCTATTTTATTGGTTTTACAGCCTGATTTAGGTATGACTTTAATTTTTATCTCAATTTGGTCAATTCAGCTATTTTTGTATGGTTTGCCAATGGTGATGGTGGTTTTAATTGGTTTTTTTGGTGTTGTTGGCAGTATTGTTGCTTATCTTAAATTTCCTCATGTTAAAGATCGTATTGATCGTTTTTTAGATTTGGACGCCACTAATTATCAAGCTGAAATGTCGCTTGATGCATACCAAAGCGGCTCGTTTTTTGGGGTAGGGCCAGGGGCTGGCATGGTTAAAAATCATATCCCAGATGCTCATACTGATTTTATTTTTGCAGTAATTGCTGAAGAATTTGGCATAATTTCTTGTATTGCAATTTTGCTTTTGATTTTTTTTGTTTTTAGCAGAATTGTTAGCCACGCCAAAAAAGAAAATGACTTATTTAGCTATTTAACACTTTGTGGCTTATTGATGCAATTCACTTTACAAGTTATTGTTAATGTTGGTGTAACCCTTAGCTTATTACCAACCAAGGGCATGACTTTGCCATTTATCAGCTATGGTGGTTCTTCAATGCTTTCAATGGCAATTTGCTTTGGCGTAATATTATCTCTTACCAAAAAAAGATATCACCATCAAATAGATTATGGCAATACTAGGTTGATTTAGCATAAAATGACCCATTCAAATATCTGCTGTCTGTCAAGCTACGCCCTGAAATTACTGCATTTGATTCTATTTTCTTGTTTAATGAATTTTTAAATTTATCAATTTTGTTATTTATTTGATCTGTTATTTTTAGCTCTGACTTTGAACCCTCAATTGAGTTACTTTGGTTATTTTCTTGAATTAACTCATTAATAGCACTTCTTATTCCTCCTTCTCCGCCAAAAACATCGCCAAATCTTCTAGTGCGCATGCCGGTTTTTTTATCATGTGCCGAAAATATTGAATTATCTTGCTTGGCGCATAATTCTTGAAATTTTTGTGAAAAATCTATCATTTTGTGATTAATGCCATCATATTTCCTTTCTTGATCTGATATTGCCTGATTACTAAGCCCGCCTTTATGATAGGCAAAGGTAAAAAGCTTTATTAAATCTTCTTTGTTACAACCAAAGTCATTAGCAGCTTGAACCACATTTTCTATTATTTTGATAAGTTTATTTGTTATCTCTTGACCTAAATTTTGACTGGTAATTTTATCTTCCCTTTCTTTCTTTGAAAAGTCAAAATAAGATCCAGCTTTTCTATTTTCCTCGCCGTTGATGCTAAATCTAGTACCATTTTCCCTAGCACTATTTTTATCATAAATTGTAACTCCTAAAATCACGTCATTTGTAATTGTTCTTGGTGATGCAGATGGCTTTGAAGAGCTTGAAGAAGAAGGTGCAATAGAAGCAGGAGGCAAAGAAGATGCCCTAGGAGTATTAGGCTCAGAAGACTCGGAGCGTGTCGTGGAAGGGTCAGCTAGTGACCCCTCTTTTTCTTTTTTAGTATTTTGTTTAGGTATTAAAGAATTAAAACTTTCCCCAGCTTCTTTCCTAATGTCTATTTTGCCTTGTCCAGCTTCAGGACTTTTTCCATCTGTTTGTCTTGTTTTTTTAAAATTCCATTCATTCCATTCTGGTGTTGATCCTATTATTAATTTTGCTGATACTTGTTCTTGGGTGATTTTGGATAATAAGTTTTCTCTGGTTACTTGATCCTTGCCTTCGGATGTTTTTACTTTCTTGTCACATTCTCTTTTTTTAAAATGAGGATTAGGAATTTCTTCAACAATTTCTAGACTCTTGTATTTCACTTCCTCTACTCCAGAACTATCAGTTAATTTCATTTCTTTTGTTAATTTCACGCAATAAACAGCATATATCTCTTCTGGCTTGATTTCGCTAAAATCAACCTCATTGTAAATACCCCCAACCAATACCGCGGATTTGCCTTTTTGCGGTCTAATTTCATAAACCCAGCCATATTCCGTGTTACCTTTATCAACGGCATAATCTAGGGCAGTTAAAGGATTTGTTGAAGTAGCAATTGCATAAGAAGCTCTAGTTCCTTCGCCAACTGGATTTGTTGGTCTATTGTCAAAAATTTGGAAAGATCCCAAACCCTGCCTTTCTTCTCTAATTGCTGATTTGGCTTGGGGAATATTGGCGCTTAAAAATGATTGACGAATAATTTCTTTTTGCTCTTCCAAAGATTTTTCTGGTGGCAACCAGATACCTCTAAACAAAGTTTCGTTACCAGATAACTTGATAGAAGGTTTGTTAATTTGATCGAGCAGCAAAATCTCTTCACTAAATATTTCTTGAAATTGGCCTTCTTTTTTTCCATATATTCTAAGTTTTAAATCTTCTAAATTTTTAATTTTGCCCAAAGTAACAAATTTAGTAAAAATTGCTTCTATTTTTTCAGGTGATAATTTGTTATTAAGTGATGAGTCATTTTTAATTTTTTCTAAAGATCTACCGTCATCAATAAAATTGCTTGCTAATTGACTTGCTTGCTTTTCGGTTATATAATTGCCTAGTTTTTTTTCTAAACGGGCAGCAATAATAATTTTCTTTAATTCTTTAAATTTTGTTTCAAGATCTTGATCTGAGCAATTTTCATCATAGAATTTTTCAAAAATTGATTTAACTTTTTTAAATTTTTCATCGTTAGGATCTAATCTAAATTTTTCTTTAATTCTTGACAAATCTTTAGCTAGTGCTACTTTTTTGGCAAAATTAGCAATTTCTTGCCACATTACATTATTATTTTGCGCCAAGAAATCATAACATCTTTTGTTGAATTCTACGAGATCGAGCCTTTTTTCCTCTAGCTGAATATTACCATCATATGACGTATCAAAATCAAAATCTATGCCCTTAAATTTTCCTGGATTATCTAAATATTCTTTTAAATTTTGTGGTAATTGTCCTTCTTGAACATCGCAATATTTAGTTAATATTGATAAAGTAGCTTGATATCTTTTAGGAGTAAGAGATTTTTCAAAGCCTGCTTTTAATTGATCAACCAAATCATAATTTGGCTTAGCCTGACTTAATGCTAAATTTTCTTTGATTAATTTAATTGCGTCAGTTTCTTCATTTGCTTCATTTGCTTTATTTATGTCTGTATTTTGATCACAAACTGCAATTTTTTCAAAGCGAGTACAATTTGCTTTTAAAATATCAGCCACCACTTCTGCCGCTTCTTTTGCTGGAAATTCAAAAACCCCAACCGACAAAACCGGCAAAGCAATAGTTTTAATGCCATGATCGTAGGCTTTATCCAAAGCTTTTTGATAGATTTCTTTTAATTTTCTTTTTCTAGCATTTGAAGATAATTTTTTAATGTTATGATCTCTGTAATCTGGACCAACAGCGTGAATTATTGTTTTATCTTTTAGTTTTGAACCTTCTTTAACTCCTCCTACTGTTTTTAAATCAACCAAAACAACTTCGTCTTTTTTAAGTCTGTGACATTCAACTGTTGTAGTTTCTTGTTGGTGGTAAGTTTTACTGGTTCTTTCTGTTGTTTGTAATTCTTTTCCTTGTTCATTTTTTTTAAGAAAAAGAGGTTGCCCTTTTTGATTTATTGCTTGATTGGCTTCAAGTAAAGGATTTTGCAGTTCTTGATCTTGATATAGATATAATGAAATATGGCAAGGATTGTCTAAGGCTCCATCATTTTCAGCTGCTTCAACCAACGCATCACAAAATGGGCTTTGTGCTTTAGCTCTGAAATACGATGTTGTGCCATCTGTATTTGTTGATTCTTTGGTAGTATAATCAGTGCCATCAATTTCGTCATGCACCTCTTTGCTCAAGCCTCTTATGCCATATCTACCATTATCTAAATTATAATTGCCGGCATTAACAATTGCTTGGCAAGTTGTATCTAAAATATTGCTCATCTTTACTTCAACATTTAGTAAATGATGCTTTGCGCCAATTGCTCGATTAGCTTCGTTTAATTTATCTTTTAAACCTTTTTCACCTTTATCTGGTTTTGTGCCATCTTTCTTTTTGTTATGTTGAATTTTTTGCGCATCCTCATCTTTTAATTGCAAAAATTCTTGATAAAACTCATAGGCTGATTTTAAGCTTTCTAAATCTTCTTTTTGGCTTAGTTCTGTCCTTAGCTTGCCTTCAATCAATGCAATTTTTTCTTTAATTTTTCGAGATAATTGATCAACCACAACTTTACCAACCACCCCTTTGTCATGTTTCCAAAGGCCAACTGATTCTTCTTTAATTGAGTTAAGGTTTGTAATAATTTCTCTTAATTGCTCTTTATTTTGGCTATTTATTTCAAAATATTTTCTATTACCATAAGTACCAAATGTGATATAATAAGTTTTATCTTCTCTAAATTGAGCTTGATAATTTTCTTTTAGTCTTGATTGGCCACTTTCTTCAAATAAATCTGATAATATAACTATGCCATCAATTTGTTTTAAATTTCCTTTACCAGTTTTTGATTTTAAAGTTTCTAAATTGAAGTAATTTTCTTTATTTGCTTCTAAAAAACTGGCTATTTCAAGATCTTTACTATAATTATAATCTTCACCATAAGAATTTGGATCCCACTTAAAATCATCATCTTTCTTATAATAGCTATAAATTGCACCTTGGATTTTTTTATCATTAATTACCGAGCCTCTTGAAGAAGATTTATTTAAAGCCCTTGGTCTAACGCCAGCCTCAAACAAATCAACTTCTAGCGCATTAATTCTTTCATTCCATTTTTCTTGATTACCATCTTTATCTTGATAAAGAATTATGCTTAAGTTATTTGAATAATAGGAAGCAACTTTTTGCTCAGTAGGTCCCCATTTTTCTTCATCGAGCAACAAGCCTTTTTTAATTAAAACTTCTACAGCTTTTGACAAATCATCGGCATGAACTTGAATATTAATTTTAAATAAATACTCTTGTTCCCGTCTAACATTGGTAAAAAATTGTGGATTATGCCATCCATTCCATTCACTGCTTTTGTAATATTCTTTAACTAATAGTTCTTTATGCTCAGATTTTACTTTTTGGACATATTTTTCGAGCTGATCTTGCTTGGTAGTGTCTTCAAAAATTTTTTCTTCTAAAGCTTTTAACGCATCAGCAAATTTGATTCCGTATTCAACACAATTAGAGTCTCTCTTGAAAGTAATTACTTCAGAATCAATTATTTTAAAAAATTTTTCTAATCCTTGATGTTTTTGAGGGTTTTGTGAATTTTTTGCTAAAATTTTAGCCAAATTTTGAGGGTTATTAGTAAAGAGATTTATAAAATATGAAATTTCATTTGGGTATTCATATTTGAATTCTTTTTCCGCTTTAACTCTTGTTTGATAATTTTCTTTCAATTTAGTTGAAAGTTCATCAAAATCACTTGAAATTTTTCCTAAATTCTTCCAAAATTCATCCTCCTTATTTTGCGTAATATCGTCGGTTAATTGACTAAGATATTTTAGCCGATTAATGTACCATTCTTTATAAGACGAATCATTATATTGATAATTCTGATTGCTTGTAAAATACTTAAGTTCTTTTATTTCTGCAGCGCTCCCTGAATCTGGCATTAAACATTCTCTATTAAGTTAACAAGTCTAGGCACTGTTAACAAAGGTTATTTATGTTAAAATTTGCTAAATTTTAGTTTATTTTATAACAAAATTAACCCAAATATATTTAATATTAGGGTTAATTTTATTAAAAAAGCACTTAAAATTTAACTAAATTTAAACTATAAAAACCTTTGTTAACAGTGCCTAGCCATTATATCATAATTTTTTGGTCTTAGCAAGTCATAATTTTTGCAAGCCCTGATTTTCGATTGCTTAGACACTGTTGTTAAAGGTTAAAATTTCTGACAATTATCACAATAAAAAGTAGAGCGACCATTTTGGGTAATGCGAGTGATTTTTGCTGTGCAGGAAAAGCAATTTTGGTTGTTACGACCATAAACTTTAAAATCACTTTGATAGCCACCAAAAGTTCCACTAGCATTAACATAATCTGAAATTGTTGAGCCACCTTTATTTATGGCGTTGGTTAATGTTTTTTTGATTGATTTAACCAAATTTTCAACTTCAATTTTAGTTAATTTATTGGCCACTTTTAATGGTGAAATTTTGCTATCAAAAAGTGATTCACTAGCATAAATATTGCCAACCCCAACTACAATTTCATTATTCATTATCGCGGTTTTGATGTTGATTGCCTTATTTTTGAGTTTTTTGCTTAAAAAATCAGGGTTAAAATCATCATCCAATGGTTCAACGCCGAGTTTTTTAAGAAATTGATGATTTTGTAGATCTTGATTTTTAACTAAATCCACAAAGCCAAAACGACGCGCATCGTTAAAAACCAACCATTTATCATTAGCAAACTGGCAAGCAAAATGATCATGTTTTTTATGATTAAAATCACCAATTGTCAGTCTGCCACTCATACCAAGATGAATAATTAGGTTATTTTGATTACTAATTTCACAAATTAAATAGCGCGCTCTTCTTTTGATATCGATTATTTTTTGATTTTTTAATAAATCGAAATTTTGCGCTGAATTAAGGCGCAAATTCTTGTCGGAGCGAAACACATGCTTGATTTGTAAATTACAAAGAATTTGAATTCCTCTTTTAACTGTTTCAACTTCAGGTAATTCTGGCATTTTTTTAATTAAATAAATGGAAAAATTAACTTTACCAGCTGATGCAATTGACAATAGAGTTTTGATGCATAGCTGTTGTGCACCATGTGCTGGTGACATTATGGAGCGCATGAAAGAGTCAGATATTGATCTGACGATCTTTTTTTACAATCCAAACATTCATCCTAAAAAAGAGTATGAAATTCGTAAAAATGAAAATAAGCGTTTTGCCGAAAAACTTGATATTACTTTTATTGATGTTGATTATGATGTACAAAATTGGTTTAGTCGCGCCAAAGGTTTAGAGTGGGAGCCAGAAAGAGGCGAAAGATGCACCAAATGTTTTGATATGCGTTTTGAACGTACCGCGCTTTATGCTTTTGAAAATGGCTTTCACACTATCACATCTTCTTTGGGGATTTCACGCTGGAAGAATATGGAGCAAATTAATGATTGCGGCATAAGAGCAGCGCAAAATTATCAAGGAGTTAGCTATTGGACCTTTAATTGGCGAAAACAGGGCGGAGCATCTAGAATGTATGAAATTGCCAAAAAAGAGAATTTTTACAAACAAGAATATTGTGGCTGTATTTTTAGCTTAAGAGACACCAATTCATGGCGAGTTTCAAGGGGCAGGGATGAAATAAAAATTGGTGAGGAATTTTATCAAGAAAGTAAAATTGATCCTAGTTTAACAGTGGCTAATAGCAAATCTTTGGTTTAAATATTTTTGTAATTGATTTCATATCTAATTTCAATTTCTTCAGAGTTGTTTTCGTCTAGCATTTCAGCAAAATCATTATCAATTTTAAAAATAAATTCTTCTTGCCTACTTTGATTAGGTTTTAGTTTATAACTCTTGCCACAAAGACACTGATAGCGTTTGATATATCTCTCAAATCTTTCAGGTTCAACGCTATATTTTATATCAAATTTAATAGGATTGTAACGATTTTTGGTAACATTGGTTAGATTATATTTAACAATATTTTTTTGGCCAGTACTAGTAACTAATTCATGTGGTATTGCTTGAAAATCAATATATGGCTGAGGATTAATATTAACAAATTTGACCTTAATTTTTCCATAACCTTGTGAAGATGGCAAATATTTAGCAATATTAAAATTGCTACATTTTCCCGAAACATCGCAATATAGATTATATGGCTTAATCACCAATAAGGCCAATATAATAACAGCCACCAATCTAACTATAAATTTTAAAATAGGATTCATATTTTTTGTTTATTTAAAAATTCTTAAAATCGCCAAATTTTAGGAATTGCTGGTGAAGATTTAATTATAACATTTCCGATTTTTAAATTGATATTGGTTAAATTTTGATCTTACCTTTTTATAACTTTTATATCAAAAATATTTTGTAATTTGAGAGTTTAATTTACGAAAATGTTATAAATCTATTGACTAATCTCCAATTTTTTTGCACTATGATTAGCGACATTTATCGTCTTTAAAATTTGCAAGAATTGGTTAGATTTTAACTCCATCTTTGTTGACTATATCTTCCTTTAAAGATAAGAAATGGCACAAGTTTTTTAGAAACTTTATTTAATACCAAATCCAATCTTTAGATATACTATATATTTTCAATCTTATGAGATAATAAAAATCAAAAAATTAAGCCGTGTATATCCTGATATAGGGCTTAATTTTTTAATATTTCTTCTCTCATAATCTTAAAAAATCTATAGCATATCTAAAGATTGGACTTGATATAACAAAACTGTTAAGAATCAACTTTTTTGCTAATATTCTTATAATTCTACAATTTTAGAAAATAACTTTTTTATTAATTTAATTTCAACAAAATATGTTTTCACATTACAAGACCTCTGCATTTCTACCTTAAATCTCATCTAGGCCAGTCAATTATTTGGGATAATGTAGATAATTTGCTGTTATCGCCTAATCTTTCCTTAACAGCTAATGATGCAAATGAAACCATATTAAAACAATAATCATTAAACAAAAAATACCACGAAAATAGCCAGAATATAACGTGTTTCTGACTAAAAATTAGAAAAATTTAGTAAATTAGAAAAAAATTTCTCAAAAAATTGAATTTTAAGAAATTAAATGAGATTTAAGGTAGAAATGCAGAGGTCTT
>JAURQX010000047.1 GCA_030835905.1 Alphaproteobacteria bacterium | reverse complement strand
ATCACAAGTGAGAATGCCGACATGAGTAACGATAAAACGAGTGAGAAACTCGTTCGCCGAAAATCCAAGGTTTCCTGCGTCAAGTTAATCTGCGCAGGGTTAGTCGGGTCCTAAGGCGAGGCCGAAAGGCGTAGTCGATGGCAATCAGGTTAATATTCCTGAACCAAGAGGTGAGTGACGGAGCCTTCTTTTCTGTATTTCCTTAATGGATTGGAAATGCTTAGAAGTGGCTTCCAGGAAATAGCCCCTCGTTAAGTCCGTACCAAAACCGACACAGGTGGATGGGTTGAAGATACTAAGGCGCTTGAGAGAACTACACTGAAGGAACTAGGCAAAATGCATCCGTAACTTCGGGATAAGGATGGCCTGCTTTTGGGCAACCAGAAGTAGGTGGCACAAAAATGGGGGTAGCGACTGTTTACCAAAAACACAGGGCTCTGCTAAATCGTAAGATGAGGTATAGAGTCTGACGCCTGCCCGGTGCTGGAAGGTTAAGTGATGAGGTGAGAGCTTCTGATCGAAGCCCCAGTAAACGGCGGCCGTAACTATGACGGTCCTAAGGTTGAAAACGCGCAGCCTTAGTAAAACCAAACTATATGCGGGAAGCTCCTAAAGCTTTTAGTACTCGTTGTGACTTAGGTTATGTTCAAGCAATATTTTTTAATAATTAGTTATGAAGCTAAGGTTTTTTAATATTGCATTAACCAAATCATTTCAGTAAAAATCTAAAAGATGTTACAATGGATAATCCGCAGGGAAGGCTTAAATTTTTTAAGAACCCTCAGAGACTATATGTTTGGAAAGTAAAGTTATGAATTTAGAAGCAAATTGGATTGTTGGTTTTGTTGACGGCGAAGGTTGTTTTCATGTGAGTATTAATCCTCATAATGAGATGACAACTGGATTTCAGGTACTGCCTGAATTTACTGTAGTTCAACATAAAAGAGATATTGAATTGCTTTATGCTCTTAAAAGTTATTTTGGTTGCGGAGTGGTTAGAGTTAATCACGGAGACCGAATGGCTTACAGAGTTAGGGCAATAAATCATCTTCTTGAAATCATTATCCCTTTTTTTATGAAACATAGTTTGAAAACGACAAAAAATGTCGAATTTAAAAAGTTTCGTAAAATCTTGCTTTTAATGGAAAAAAAAGAACATTTAACTAGTGATGGTATTGAAAAAATACGCCAAATTGCTAATCAGATGAATAACTTAAATAAATCATAACAAGCTTTAAGATAGAGTCCGACTTATCTAGAAATAGATCAAGATTAATCGAGCGAAATTCCTTGTCGGGTAAGTTCCGACCCGCACGAATGGCGTAACGACTTCCCTTCTGTCTCCAGTGTAGACTCAGTGAAATTGAATTTGCCGTTAAGATGCGGTATTCCTGCGGTTAGACGGAAAGACCCCGTGCACCTTTACTATAACTTTACACTGAACTTAAGAATGAGATGTGTAGGATAGGTGGGAGGCTTTGAAGCTTAGGCGCCAGCTTAAGTGGAGCCAACCTTGAAATACCACCCTTCTTATTCTTGATTTCTAACTAGAGCATCTGCATCGATGCTTAGGACAATGTATGGCGGGTAGTTTGACTGGGGCGGTCGCCTCCTAAAGAGTAACGGAGGCGCGCAATGGTAAGCTCAAACTGGTCGGAAATCAGTTGTAGAGTGTAATGGCATAAGCTTGCCTGACTGCGAGACCTACAAGTCGAGCAGAGACGAAAGTCGGTCATAGTGATCCGGTGGTTTCCGAATGGAAGGGCCATCGCTCAACGAATAAAAGGTACGCCGGGGATAACAGGCTGATGATTCCCTAGAGTTCATATCGACGGAATCGTTTGGCACCTCGATGTCGGCTCATCACATCCTGGGGCTGAAGAAGGTCCCAAGGGTTCGGCTGTTCGCCGATTAAAGTGGTACGTGAGCTGGGTTCAGAACGTCGTGAGACAGTTCGGTCCCTATCTTCCGCAGGTGTTGGAAAATTGAGAGGAGTTGACCTTAGTACGAGAGGACCGGGTTGAACATACCAATGGTGTTCCAGTTGTTTCGCCAGAAGCATTGCTGGGTAGCTAAGTATGGACGGGATAACCGCTGAAAGCATCTAAGCGGGAAGCCTCCCTCAAAACAAATTTTCCCTATTAGGGTCGTAGAAGACTACTACGTTGATAGGCTGGGTGTGTAAGTGCAGTAATGTATTGAGCTAACCAGTACTAATAACCCGATTGGCTTATTTTAAAACTATGTGTAGTATTAAATGCATATAATATAGAATAAAATCTACCGGTATTTTCTAGTTGTCATATTCACTTTGTAAAATAATAAATATTGCCTGATGGCTTGGTGACGATAGCGGTGTGGATCCACCCGATACATTCCGAACTCGCAGGTGAAACGCATGTCGCGCCGATGGTATTTAGTCGTTAGGACTAGTGAGAGTAGGTTATCGCCAAGCTTTTAGGCAATATTTGTTATTAACACTCCTCCTTTATTATATCTTCACAGTCAAAATAATTCATTTTTTGATAAGTTAAATCAATTTAAAGCTATCTAATTTTCTAAATAATGAAGGAAATTAAAATCAAAGACGAAAGCTATCAAATATTAGCTAAAAAAAGCAATAGAGCCAGAAGAGTTAGAATTTCAATTAACAGAAAATGTCAAATATCATTAATTATTCCTAAAAATCAAAGCTATCTTTTTGCAGAGAGTTTTTTGCAGTCAAAAATTGGCTGGATTGAAAAAACGCTTTTAAAAATCCAAAATTGCAGTAATCAATCACCAAAAAAATCTCCTCAAAAAATTTACTTAACTCCTGATGAAGTTCAAACTTATTCAAAAAATTTAATCGAAAGATGCAGATTTTTAGCTGAGAAACATAATTTTTTAAATATTGGAAAAATAAAAGTTAGATGTCAAAAAACTTTATGGGGTAGCTGCTCAGCAAGAAATAATATCAGTTTGAATATTAATTTAGCAAATTTAAGGCAAGAGTTAATCGATTATGTAATTTTACATGAATTAACTCACATTAATCATAAAAACCACAGCAAAAAATTTTGGCAAGAGCTGGATAGTTTAGTTGGTGACGCAAAAGAACTTGATAGAGAGCTTAAAAAACAAACACTAGACTTAGAAATTAGTAAATAATTCCTTATAAATTTGAAAATTGTGTAACTGATCTAATACCAAATCCAATCTTTAGATAAATTATAGTAAATTAACCCACATTCTTCATCTTTTTGGATAAAATTGAAGAAAAGCCTCATGAAATATGGATATATTGCATTCGTTTTTCTTAAATTTTATCTCAAAAATATTGTTCTTTTGATAACCAAATGCATCAAAAAGTGTACTATAATTTTTTACCGAGGTTCTTTAGGTGCAATCTAAAGGCTCAAATCAATTTTATCATAACCGATTTGAGTTAAAATTATTATCTTTCTCAAAAAGAATCATTAAAAAAATGCCTTTCAGATAGCTCTTTCTGGCTTTTACTTAAAGTGTAAAATTTGGTACCATAACTCAAAGTTAATAATTTTTTAAATTTTACTTATGAGACAAGAAAGAAATGATTCAGAATTATCTGAAATTACTGTAGTAGAGCCCATGCCAATTAATGCTCTTGCTGGCCAAATGGTGACTGAGCCTATTGAGCATGAATCTGAGGTGTCTTTAAATAGAATTAGATTCGAAGGCGACGTTATGGTAAGTTTAGGTTCTAATGATAGTATATCTTCTTTTTCAAGCGATGGAAGCGGTTCTAAGCAAAAAACAAGAACCAATACCACTACCTCCAGGGAGAGAATTAAATTGCAGCCTAAAAAAGAATTTTTTTCCACCTTAATCGAAATTTATAAAAAAAAAGAACAATTATCCAGAAAAGATAGCTCGATTGATAAGAAAATTGTAAACCATCTTTATTATTTCTTACTTAGCGCTATAAAAAAAAGGGACCTTGATGTAGAAATTGATAGAAGACATTCTAAGCAACAAATGTATAATTCGGGTGAGTTGGGCTATTTCTCTATAAGACTTAATTCTATGAAAATTAGAACCTTAGATGAAATAAAAGTTGAAAAAGACTCTTTTGATGCGCATTATATAAATCCTAATTATAAAATTCTGAGCAATATGGAGCCTTATAATGCTGATTTTTTTAGTATTGGCAATGATAATAGAAAGTTTTTTATTAATTTAATTACAGAAATATCTAAAAAAATACTTAAACGCATTGATAAAATTGAAAAAAATAGTTGTTTTGGCGCGAGAAATATTTCGAGAATAGGTAAAAACAATATTGATGGTTGTGTATCTGGGCTAAAATACTTATTTTCAAATTTAACTAGCTTCGAAGTAAAACAGCTAACAGCAGATAGCTCATCTCTGGCCAGACAATATAATTTTGAGCCTTTTGATGAAGCAAAAGGGGTGACAAAAATTGATGAAATATTTGGTTTGAGTGAAGATGAATTGAATAATCTAACAAATTATATTAGCCTAAAAGTCGGAAGAAAAAATGTTTTATATAAAGTAAGTGACGGATTAAGTAAAAATATTGTTGAAGATTTGTATCTAATAAATTGTGGTACTAAGCCAAAATTGTCTGCTAAGTACAAGGAGCAAATCGAAGGCCTAAGAATTGATATGACAAACATGAATACCAATGTTTCAAATAATCCTCGATCATCAACTCGTTTTGGTGAAAATGAAGATCTTAGTCCTAAAAATAATGTTAGACCTTTTAGGCAAGAAGAGTTTAATAGTGTTATTGCAACAACTATTCAGAGTCCGCCCATAGAAATAGCTTCAAATACAACTGGTGCTGAATTGTCGTTGCCCAATTCTGTGGTAACTGCCAATCTGGCTCTTGGTCTTGGTGGTCAATACAACAGTAGAAATTCACTATAAAACTCATAGTATTTTTGCTTTTTTAGCTAATTGATACTATTAATAGATAGCGACTCAGCTTGCCAATTGTGACTAATGTTATAAATGGCCAAATATTAGTTTTAAAAATTCCTGCAATTAAGGTCAGTGGATCACCAATTACTGGAAGCCAGGCAAAAAGCAAAGACCAAATACCGAATTTTTGGTAAATTTTTGAGTATTTATCTATTTGTTGATCTTTAATTAAAAACCATTTCTTATCTTTAAATTTTAATAAATAAAAACCAATTAGCCAGTTGGTTAAAGATCCTAAAACATTGCCAAAGGTTGCAATAAAAACTAACAAGAATCGGTTGTGATTGTTTGCAATATTTATTGTTGCTAAAATAATCTCAGACTGTGCAGGAAAAAGTGTTGCAGCAAAGAAAGATGAGAAGAAAAGCAAAATTAGATCGAAATTCATCTTTAAAAATTTAAGTTTATTAGTGAATATTAATATGATTAGTTTTGAAATTGAAAATTCTTTTAAGAATACTTTAGTTGTTGGTATTGATGAGGCTGGAAGAGGGCCAATAGCTGGACCAGTTGTTGCGGCGTGTGCTTTAGTAGATCAAAATAAATATCCTGACGGCATAAATGATTCAAAAAAAATAAGTCCAAAAAAGAGAAAAGAAATTTATTCTAGAATTAAAGAAGAGGTGAAATTTGGAATAGGAATTGTTGAAGAATTAATAATTGATGAAATAAATATTTTGCAAGCAACCAAATTAGCTATGAAAAAAGCCTATGAAGATTTGGTGCAAAAATATAAAATTTATCCAGAAATTATCTTGGTTGATGGCAATTTTGTGCCATTTGAAAATTGTGATGAGATTGAAAAAATTTTACCAATAATAAAAGGTGATCAAAAATCAATTTCAATTGCTACTGCTTCGATAATTGCTAAAGAAATTCGTGATGAAATTATGTTGCAAAATCATCAAAGATTTCCACAATATGGTTTTGAAAAACATATGGGATATCCAACAAAGTTTCATATTGAGCAATTAAAAAAATTTGGGGTGTCAAAAATTCATCGTCAAACATTTGCGCCAGTTAAATTATTGCTAAACTAAATGCTAACAATTAAAGATAGTGATCAAAATGCGGTTGAAATTGCCTGCAAATTTTTAAGAGAAGGTAAAATTATTTCATTTGCCACTGAAACTGTCTATGGATTGGCTTGCGATGCGGCAAACGAAGTGGCAGTCGAGAATTTATATTCTTTGAAAAAAAGAGATCATACCAAAGCAATTGCAATATTTTTAAAGGATTTTGCGATTGCTAAAGAAATATTTGAATTTGACGAATATTCAAAAAAAATTGCCCAAGATTTTTTGCCAGGACCTTTGACGCTTGTTCTAAAAAAGAAAAATTTATCAAAAATTAAATTTGCTAAAAACTTAAATTTAAATGATGATATTTTTTTGGCTTTTAGAATTAGTGACAATAATTTTGTTAAAAAATTAGTAAAAAATTATGAAGGCATTATGGCGGTTACTAGCGCTAATATTTCTGGTCAAAACCCTGCGGTTAATGATTATGAGGTTGAAAAATATTTTGTTAATTCAAAATTAGATTTATTAATTCGCAGTGGTGAGTGTTATTCAAAATTACCATCAACTGTTGTCAAAATTATTGACGGTAAAGTGGAAATTTTACGACAGGGCACAATTATAATTTAGTGATGCATAAATTACCTAATTTTTCACAAAATTCTTGGTTTAAAATTGTAGGCATTGTTGCCGTACTGTACTTTGCACTTTTGAGCAACAAAGAGAATCCAAATTCTCTTGGCAATAATTTGAAAAAAGAAAATTTGAGAGATGGTTTTAGCGAAGTAAGTAAAAAGACTCAAGAAATATATAAAAATGTTAAGTTGGCGCAAGAATTTAACCAAAGGAGATTGACTGGGAATGAAGTTGGTTACAAAGGTGTCTTGGTTATCGATGAATTTGAATCGGGTAGTGGTAAAATTGCAAGTTGTAATGACAAGGTTGATATTGAATTTGAAATTCGGGATGTAACCAATAAAGTTTTACAGCCTAAAACTTTAATGCAATTGGTTATCGGGCAAAATTTTGCACCTATTATTGAAAAATATGTTTTGCAAATGAGGGAATCTAGTATCAGAATTTTGAATATTCCTAGTTCATATGTAAGTAAATCGGAAATTTTGTCAAATATAAGAAAACAAGGTTATAGCCAACTTGTTTATCGAATTGAATTGAAAAAAGTTTATAAAAATAATCAAAGTCCATATCAATGTCTATAAATAATAACCAAGCTAAAGAAAAAAAGTCTTATGATGGCTTAGCTAAGTTTTTTTATGATTACCTTCCCTTAATAGTGTTTTTTTTAACATTTAAAATTGCTAAAACCCCAAACCCTTTGATTACCGCCACAATTTATATGTTAGTTACTACAATCTTTGCTTTATTTATTAGCTATATTCTGACGAAAAAAATACCACAAATCGCGTTGTTTTCAGCAATTATTTTGGGTATTTTCGGGGGTTTAACAATAATTTTTCAAGATGAGCTCTTTATCAAGCTTAAACCAACAATCATTAATATTATTTTTGCACTTATTTTGCTCTATGGTTATTTTTCCAAAAAACCTCTTTTAGCATATCTTTTAGGAGAGCAGTTAAAAATGTCGAATCATGCTTGGCTTGTTTTGTCATTGCGTTGGGCGTTATTTTTTATTTTTCTAGCTTTGCTTAATGAAATCATGTGGCGCTCTTTTGAGACAGATATTTGGGTCAAATTCAAGGTATTTGGTATGATGCCAATCACCATGACTTTTACTATTTTTCAAGTACCTTTTATGATTAAAGAGGTTAAAAAATATGCTTCAAACTCTAATTTAAGATTAAGAAGCTAATTAAGTTAAGGAATTACTAAGAATTTTCAATAAATAAGACCTCTGCAAATCAACCAATTTTGAGGAATTTTTAGGCATTTTATATTTTTTAAATTTTAGCGTATCAAGATATACGTGAATTTAAAAAATTAAAATAACAACAAAATTACTAAAATTCGTTGATTTGCAGGGGT
>JAURQX010000046.1 GCA_030835905.1 Alphaproteobacteria bacterium | reverse complement strand
TGAGGAATTTTTAGGCATTTTATATTTTTTAAATTTTAGCGTATCAAGATATACGTGAATTTAAAAAATTAAAATAACAACAAAATTACTAAAATTCGTTGATTTGCAGGGGTCTTTTTAATAGTACATTTGGATAAAGGATTTTTGAGGATTAAATTTAAGAGAAAAATTGCGTGTATCACAGATATTCACAAGGTTTTTCTCTTAAATTTGAGACCAAAAAGACAAAGTCCAAATGTGCCATGCTATTAAAGATGAACTTTGGTATTATATTCTAGCCTCTTCTTTATTATCTTGATGACTATTAGCTAAATCTTGTAAGCAAACCACCTCAAAATCACCATTGATTTTTTGTAATTTTTCAAGTGAATTAACAGCACAATTAGCAGCCCGCATTGTTGTAATGTAAAAAATTTGATTCATCAAAATTTCGCGACGCATATTAAAACTTTTTGCAATTGAAGCTGCGTCAGAAGTAGTATTAATTACCAAATTAACTTTTTTGTCTTTGATGAGTTTGATCACATTATAGCCTTTTTCATCTTCTTTAGTAACAGTTGAAATATTTGATAGATTATTTTCTACAAGATATTTGGCGGTGCCGGCAGTTGCATATATTTGACAACCAATTGCTTGCAGTCTTTTAACAATATCAATTAAATTTTGATTTTTATCAGAATTTTTGACCGAAATCAATGCTGACAACACACCCTTTTTAAAGGCTACTTTGTTATTAGCGCCAATTTGTGCTTTAATGAAAGCAAGATCAAAATCTTGATCAATACCCATTACCTCACCAGTAGACTTCATTTCTGGACTTAGTAATATGTCAGTATTTGCAAATCTAGCAAAAGGAAATACTACCTCTTTAACTGAAAAATATTGATTGCTATAATTTTTGGCCTCGAAATTAAAATCACTTAATTTTTTACCAGCCATAATTAACGAAGCAATTTTAGCCACATCAATGCCAGTGGCTTTAGCCACAAAAGGTACGGTTCTTGAAGCTCTTGGGTTAACTTCAATTACAAAAAGCTGGTCATTTTTAAAAGCAAATTGCACGTTCATCAAACCAACAACTCCTATATTTTTAGCTAACTTAATCGTCGCTTCTTCTACTTCTTTGATTTGTTTTTGACTTAAAGAATAAGGAGGCAAAGAACATGCTGAATCACCAGAGTGAATGCCCGCTTCTTCAATATGCTCCATAATGCCAACAATTTTTACCTCACTACCATCGCTTAACGCATCAACATCGATTTCAATGGCATTATCTAAAAATTTATCAACCAAAATTGGTCCGTCTAAAATTAATTTACCATTGATAGCGATATATTTTTCTAGCGAATTCTTGTCATAGATTATCTCCATCGCACGCCCGCCCAAAACATTACTTGGACGAAGTACCACAGGATAGCCTATTTGATTGATCAAGTCTTCTACTTCATCTAGCTTATAACAAATTGAGTTTTTTGGCTGAGTTAAATTAATATCGTTAAGTAATTTTTGAAATCTTTGACGATCTTCTGCTAAATCAATTTTATCAAATGTAGTACCGATTATTGGGATATTGGTTTTATCCAAATGCTTGGCAAGCTTTAAGGCGGTTTGGCCGCCAAATTGTACAATTACGCCTTTTAACTTACCTTTTTCTTGCTCTTTTTTGGCGATATTAATGACATGTTCTGCCGTCATTGGTTCGAAATAAAGGCGATTTGAAGTATCGTAATCGGTTGAAACAGTTTCTGGATTACAATTAATCATGATAGTTTCAAAACCAGCTTCACGCAACGAAAACGCTGCATGAACACAAGCATAGTCAAATTCAATACCTTGGCCAATTCGATTTGGCCCGCCACCAAGAATTATAATTTTTTCTTTATCAGAAACATCAGCTTCGCATTCTGCATCAATTATACCATCACCTTCGTAAGTTGAATACATATAATTGGTAAATGAAGCAAACTCAGCTGAACAAGTATCAACCCTCTTGTAAACCGGCTTAACTTGAAACTTCTGTCTTAAATCAGCAATTTCTTGAGCGGTTTTATTAGTTAATTTGGCCAATCTTTCATCGCTAAAGCCAAGTTTTTTAATGTTTAATAAGGCAATTTTATTGCTTGGCAAACCTTCTTTTTTAATTTTTTCTTCGTTGTCGATAATTTTTTTAATCTCTCTAACAAACCAAGGGTCGTATTTAGTAATATCACAAATTTCTTCGAGACTAACATTATGTCGCAAAGCTTGCGCGATTTTTAGAATTCTGGTTGGCGATAGATGATCTAAGCTTTTTTTGATGATTTCTTGTTTTTTGGCTAGACTTGAATTTTCGTCAATTCCTTCAATAAAAATTTCATCAAAACCATCTAGACCAATTTCCATTGAGGCTAAGCCTTTTTGAATTGATTCTGCAAAACTTCTGCCAATTGCCATGGCTTCACCAACCGAGCGCATAGTGCTCGAAAGTGTTTGATTAGAATCATTAAATTTTTCGAAAGTAAATCTTGGGATTTTAGTGACCACATAATCAATTGTTGGCTCAAAACTTGCCGGAGTAACCTTGGTAATATCATTTTTGATTTCATCTAAACTATAACCAACAGCTAAAAGTGCCGCCACTTTAGCAATCGGAAAACCTGTTGCTTTTGAAGCCAAAGCTGAAGAACGTGAAACTCTTGGATTCATTTCAATTACTACCAAGCGGCCATCTTTTGGATTAACTGCAAATTGTACATTTGAGCCACCAGTTTCAACGCCAATTTCACGAAGCACAGCAATTGAAGCATTGCGCATGATTTGATATTCTTTGTCAGTCAGGGTTAAAGCTGGAGCAACAGTGATACTATCGCCAGTATGAACCCCCATCGGGTCGATATTTTCAATTGAGCAAATTATAATGGCATTATCTTTATTATCACGAATAACTTCCATTTCATACTCCTTCCAGCCGATAATTGATTCATCAATTTGTACTTGATTGGCTGGTGAAATTGACAGACCATAATTAACAATTTCATCAAATTCTGCCTTGGTAGTAGCAATTCCACCACCAGCGCCACCTAAAGTAAAAGAAGGGCGAATAATCGCTGGCAAACCAACTTCTTTTAGCGCTTGATGCGCTTCTTCTAATGATTTGACAATGGTATTTTTTGGAACTTCAAGACCAATTTTCTTCATGGCTTTGTTAAAAAGATCGCGATTTTCAGCTTTTTCAATAGCCTTAGCATCAGCGCCAATCATTTTAACACCATATTTTTCAAGAATTCCTTGTTGCTGTAAATCCAAAGCGCAATTTAGTGCAGTTTGGCCACCAACGGTTGGTAAAATTGCATCAGGTCTTTCTTTGGCAATAATTTTAGCGACTGCTTCAACGGTAATTGGCTCGATATAAGTTCGATCTGCAGTTTTTTTGTCGGTCATTATTGTCGCCGGATTGGAATTGACGAGAATAATTTTGTAGCCTTCATTTTTTAAAGCTTTACAGGCTTGAGTTCCAGAATAGTCAAATTCGCAGGCTTGGCCGATTACAATTGGCCCTGCGCCAATAATTAAAATCGATTTTATATCAGTTGCTTTAGGCACTTTGATCTTGAATTAGTTTAATAAATTGATTGAATAAATAGCGACTATCGTGAGGTCCAGGTGAGCTTTCTGGGTGATATTGCACCGAAAATGCTGGAGCATTTTTAAGCCTAATTCCTTGAATTGTATTGTCGAACAGTGAGCGATGAGTTATCTCGACATCATTTGCAATATTTTGATCATCAACACAAAAGCCATGATTTTGACTGGTTATTTCAACAATATTTTTTTGATAATTTTTTACAGGGTGATTAGCACCACGATGCCCTTGATGCATTTTAATTGTTTTTAAGCCGCAAGCCAAAGCTAAAAGTTGATGACCTAGACATATGCCAAAAGTAGGGATTTTGTTTGTGATTAATTTTTTAATAGTTGGTAAAGCTTTTTTAGAAGTTGCCAGTGGATCTCCAGGACCATTAGAAAGCAAAACCCCATCTGGACTTAATTTTTGCAAATCTTCAAAACTGATATTAGCAGGAACTACAGAGATATTAAGATCAAAATATTTAAGACAGTTTAAGATATTGGCTTTAACACCATAATCAATAACCACCACATGATTTGTTGCTGTTTTTGATTCTTTAAAATTATATTTTTTATCAGTAGTTGCTTGGCTTGCTAAATCTTGACCAGCGAGAGTTGGCAGGTCTTTAATTTGTAAAATTAAAGAATCAGTGTCAATTTCTTGTCCTTTTTTAGCATTAAAAATTATAGCATTTTGTGCGCCATTAATTCTGATATGTTTAGTAAGTCTTCTGGTGTCAATATTACAAATTCCAACTAGATTATTTTTTTTAAGCCAATCATTTAAATTTATTTGGCTACGAAAATTGGAGCTTTGAGTGATATCTTGACTAATTATAAGTCCATTGCACTCGACCTGATTTGATTCGATATCTTCATCGTTGCAGCCAACATTGCCAATATGCGGAAAAGTAAAAGTGATTAATTGCCCCTTGTAAGATGGATCAGTGAGAATTTCTTGATAGCCGGTAATTGAAGTATTAAAGCAGATTTCGCCAATTGCCTGACCAAAATTGCCAATTGCTTTGCCAAAAAAGAAACTTCCGTCACTTAGGCACAAAACAGAATTTAGATCATCATTAGCTACGAACTTCATAAATTAAGTTAAGAAGAGGATTTTAATAAGAATTTATTAAAACTCGAGGTTACAAACCTTTATTAAATTTAGCAACACTCTTATTATTATATCTTGTAAGAAAATTTATTTTATTGTGTTTTTCCTAAAATTTGTTATGGTATAACTTTGCTTTTAACATATTTATAAAATTATGCACAATTTACTAAAAATTTCATTAATAGGCTTTGCTTCTCTTGCCTCTGGCAAAATTTTTACCAAAGAAGATGAAAAGCAAAGCTACAAAAATGCTTTGGTTGATTGCTTTGGTCGAGAAATTTAACCAAGGCAGTCGGGAAGCTTGATATTGCCACCTTTTATCAAAAAAAAGTGGTGAATGGTCATTTAAAATTGATGGATGCAAAGAAGAAACAATAGAAAAAAATGATTTTCTTAAAAAGGTATCTAATTATCCCACCAGCTCACCTAAAAAAGATTCTAGAATTGGTTTCTTGGATAGTTGTAGGATTTTTCTTATTAAAAAAGAGAGCGCTAATATAGAATTATAGATGAATTTTAGTATAATTTGTTGGATAGTATTTCAAGAAATTTAAAGGTAGGAGTTGATTTATATCGCAATATTTTTCATTAATTTTAACAATGCCATCCTTACAAAAACTGCTAATTCTGCTTGAAAGAAATATTTTGCTCTTGAATCTTTATCAACCTCAACATCTATTTCCTCTAAACGCGGTAGCGGATGCAAAATTATTAAATCATTTCTGGCTTTTTTTAGCAAATTTTTATCAATTTTATATTTGCCATTTACATTTATGTACTCGGCCTCACTTGCAAATCTTTCTTTTTGGGTGCGCACCACATACAAAACATCGAAATTAGCAATCTCATTTTCAAGATTGGTAACTTCTTTCAAAGAAACGCCATTATTAATTAATTTTTCTTTATGAGACTCCTTAAGCTTAGCCATCTCTTGCGAAATTAGAGTAAATTCATTATTATCAAAAAGTGATAAAAGCTTAATTAAAGAATAGGCAGTGCGACTATATTTCAAATCACCAACCAAACCAATTTTGAGATTATTAAGACGATTTTTGGTTTGTTTAATAGTGTAAAGATCGGTTAATGACTGAGTTGGATGCTCATTTGCGCCGTCACCGCCATTAATTACTGGAATTGAAGAATATTTAGCAAATTTAGAAGCGCTATCCATTTCTGGATGCCTAATTACTACTAGATCGGAGTATTTGCTAAAAACTCGACCCATATCTTCGAGCGATTCGCCTTTTTTTATAGAAGAAAAAGCACCCTGCTCAAGTGAAATAATTTTACCATTTAACTTTTGCATGGCTGATTCAAAGGAGAAGCGAGTGCGAGTGCTTGGCTCAAAAAAAAGAGTAGCCAAAATATAATCTTGGCAATCATTAAGAGACCGTGTACCAGATTCAAATTGATTTTGATATTTCTGTGCTAAGTCAAAAATTAGAGAAATATCATCTTTCGATACTTGGTTAGAACTTAAAAGATGGTCAAAAGATAATTTTTGCTGCATTGATTATTTATTTCAAATCTGTAGCGACTCTAACTTTGATCATTTTATCTGGATTAGTAACTTCGCCATTACCGCCTGAACCTTTTTTGATTTTATCAACAAATTCCATACCCTTGGTAACTCGACCCCAAACTGTATATTGATTATCTAAGAATGTTGAATCATCAGTAACAATAAAAAATTGACTATTAGCGCTATTTGGATTTTGAGCACGCGCCATTGAAACTGCACCTCTGGTATGTGGCTCAGAATTAAATTCTGCTGGCAAATCTGGTAAATTACTGCCACCTCGACCAGTGCCGGTTGGATCACCAGTTTGTGCCATAAAACCAGTTATAACTCGATGAAAAACAATGCCATCATAGAATTTCTGCTTGGCTAAAGTTTTGATGCGCTCAACATGTTTTGGAGCTATATCTGGAAGCATTTGAATTTCAACACGACCGTCCTTTAAATCAATATAAAGAGTATTTTCTAAATTGTTATTTTGTGCCATGGCTTGTGTAAAAGTTAAGAAAATTGATGTTATTAAGATAATTATTTTTTTCATAAATTCTTATTAATTCAAATTAAAAGAAAAGTGTAAATGATAAATTTATTCAAAGATTTTAATTCCAATTGAAATATTTTTATCATCAATCTCATTTTCAAAAACAAATTCATTATTTAGATCTTGTGAAGTTGTTTCAATTTTTTCAGCTAAAACTTGCTTAGAGATATAATCACCAAATTCTTTAATAACTTCACAAATTTTATTATCTGTGGTTTGAATAGAAAGCACAATACGATCAGAAATATCAAGATCGGCCTCTTTACGATTCTGCTGAACTACTCTTATAATATCACGAGCTAGTCCTTCATATTCAAGATCATCGGTAATTTCAATATCAAGAGAAATAAGATATTCGTTGTTGCTTAATGGTGCAATTGCATTTTTAGAATCATCATTATTTTTTGGTAAAATTTTTAACTCAAATTCATCTTGCTCTAAAATAATATCAGCAATTTTTATCTTATTATCAGTTGTTTTTTGCCAATTATTTTCTTTAGTTGCTTGCAAAATTTCTTTCATTTTTGAGCTATATTTGGCACCGATTTTTTTGAAGTTTATTTGTAATTTAAATTCAGCAATTTGCGATAAATCATTGCTAATTTCGATATTTTTAACATTAACTTCATCAGCAATAATATCTTTGAAAGCTAAAACATCCTGAGAATTTTTGCCGATAATGGTTAATTTTTTAAGAGGCAACCTAACGCGAAGATTTTTTTGATCACGAATTGAAAGAGCGGTTGAGCAGATGTCGCGCACTAAATCCATATTTTGCTCCAGACTGCAATCTTCCTTGATAAATGACACATCCGGAAAGTCTTGCAAATGTATTGAGTTTTTATTTTTGGTCATCGTTAATTTAATTGCCCTATTATAAATGCTTCTTCACCATTTTCTTTGAATTTTTGTAAAATCTCATCACAATCTTGTTTAGCAGCTACTGCAATCATGCCAATTCCGCAATTAAAGGTACGAATCATTTCGCTTTCAGCGATATTTCCCTCTTTTTGTAAAAATTTAAATATTTCGGGCCTTTCAAAGCTGGCTAGATCAATTTTAATTTTGAGATTTTTGTCAATAACTCTTTGCAAATTTTCATAAAGACCGCCACCTGTTATGTGAGCTAAGGCTTTAACTTTGCCAGTACTGATTGTTTGCAGGCAAGATTTAACATAAATTTTAGTTGGCTCAAGTAAAACTTCTACAAGTTTTTGGCCATTAAAATTGAAATTAAAATCAATGTTTTTTTTAGCCAAAATATGTCTAACTAGTGAAAAGCCGTTAGAGTGGATACCGCTTGATTTCAAGCCAATTAAGACATCACTAGAATTTGTTTGTTTTGGTAGAATTTCATCTCTTTCAACACAACCAACAGCAAAACCAGCTAAGTCATAGTCGTCATTACTGTAAATTCCAGGCATTTCTGCGGTTTCACCACCAACCAATGCACAACCAGCTAATTTACAACCGTCAGCAATTCCTTTTATTACTTGTTGAGCTAATTTAGTGTCAAGTTTTGAACAAGCAAAGTAATCAAGAAAGAATAATGGTTCAGCGCCTTGCACCACTAAATCATTAACCGACATAGCTACCAAATCAATACCGATGGTATCGTGCTTGTTTTCAGCAAGAGCAATTTTTAATTTAGTACCAACGCCATCAGTTGCTGATACTAAAATTGGATCTTTGAAATTGCATTTTTTTAGATCAAAAAGAGAACCAAAACCTCCTAATTCAGAATTTGCACCAATTCTTGATGTTGCCTTAGCTAGTGGCTTAATCATATCAACCAGCTTATTACCAGCATCTATATCAACTCCGGCAGATTTATAATTTAGGGATTCGTTATTTGACATTTTTCTTGTTACTTGTAATTCAGTAAATAAGTTATTACTAACCACTTATAACTTATATAATTATAGTTGGTGGTTACTACTATAATTTTGCTAAATTTGATTTACAATAATAGTTTCTTCGATGACAAGTTCAATTACTACTAAGTTAGGTTATTTTTTATGCAACTTACTAATTTTTTTATTCATTACCACCTTGCAAGCTCATGCCAAAAAGAGCGATAGTAAATATCATGTTCAGGGTGTTATTGCTAACGCTGTAGCAGATGATCCTTTCCAAGCACGCAAAGTAGCTATTGCCGACGCGAGAAGGCGCGCTTTTAAAATCATGCTACAAAATCTTGAGATTAAAGCTAACGCTGATGAACTTTTTGATGATCAAGAAATTTCAGACACAATCAGATCTCAACAAGTTGAAGGTGAAAGAATAGCTGGAAATGAATATTTTGCTTCGCTAAATATTATCTTTGATCAAGATTTTATTGATCACGCAATTTTGCAAAAAAATCTTAAAGATTTCGAACAAAATAAAAAAGCTGAAAATTATTTAATACTACCCGCCAAAAAAGTTGATAATCAGATCTATTTTTGGAGTGAAGCCAATAATTGGAAAACTGCAATTATAAATAATTTACAAAATAGTCGAAGTAAAATTTATAAAACAGTTGAGCCTTCAATAGACAACCTAACTTTGCTTGATGAAGCAATATTTATTGAACCAAAATTTCAAGATATTGCTGAAATTGCTAATAGATATGATGCAGACTCAGCTTATAGCTTGATATTTTCTTATAACAAAATTAAGCATGAAGCTTATGTCGATATTACTTATTTACAAAATATTCATCGCAAAAGAATCAGATTGAACTTTGTGAATGCTAATGCTCTAGAAGAAAATGAGTTACTTGATATTGTTGCCAAAAAGACAATTCAATATCTCAATCAACAAGATCATAAAATTGACTTTGCTGACGATGGTAAAAAATATATTGGCATACCAATCACTAGCTTAGGTCATTGGTTGATGATTAAAAATAAGCTTGAATCAGCTACATTTCTAAACGGTTTAGAGATCAAAACAATTTCTCGTGACTTTGTGGTTATAGCTGCTTTTTATGATAAAAATCAAGCCTTAATGGAAAGTGACTTTTTATCTATTGGACTAATAGTTAACAGAAAATCATTTAACTATTTCAGCGCCATAACCATGAATTAATTAATAAAAATAAAGGCTAATGACAGTCAAAGATAGATTCCTTTTAAGTATATTTTGCTTAACAATTTTTTTTGCGCTGATATATAACATAAGATCTATTTTAACACCTTTTGTGGTTTCGGTAATTTTGGCTTACTTTTTAAACCCCCCAGTTGATTATCTTCATAAAAAGCATAATGTTTGTCGCTCTATTTCAACCTTGCTAATCATAACGCTATTCATTACCTTTAACATACTACTTTTTTCATATATAACACCAATAATTTATACACAGTTTATTGATTTTATCAACACGATCCCGTCATATATTAAAGTTTTATATTACGATATCTATCCAGAAATCATTGCCAAACTTGAGAGATCTGGAATAGATGTTGATCAAAAAATCCACGATTTATTTTCTGAAGGTAATGCATTTTCAGCATTTGATATTTCAAAAAATATTTTAAATGGAGCTATAACCTCTTCTTTCTCACTGATAAACATGCTATCATTAATCTTTATATCGCCAATTTTAGTTTTTTACTTTTTGAAGGATTGGGATGTAATTGTTAATAATATTTCAGATCACTTACCCAAAAAATCAGCCTCAACTATCAAGCAAGTCATCTTTGACATTGATAGAACTTTATCAAAATATATAAGAGGTCAAGCCAATGTATGTCTTTTACTTGGCATATTTTATGCTGTCGCTCTTAATTATAGTGGTCTTAATTTTGGTTTCTTAATTGGCTTTTTAACTGGAATTTTTTCCTTTATTCCATATTTTGGAGTTTTAATCGGTATAGCGATAGGGTTGGTGGTAGCTCTTTTTCAATGGGGATTAGATTTAACAAATTTATCAACAATAGTCATAATTTTTGCAGTAGGCCAATTTATTGAAGGAAACTTTGTTGCACCCAAACTTATTGGCGATAAAATTGGTATTCATCCAGCTTGGATAATATTTGGACTATTCTTCTTTGGAGTTATTTTTGGATTTTTTGGAATTCTAATTGCTGTACCTCTAACAGCAATATGCAGCGTTTTAATTAAGTTTTTTGCCGCTAAATATAGGGAGAAGTACACAAAGTAACAAAAATAAACAGACTGCCAAAATTATACATTTATGCTTTATTTTTTGGTCTAAAGTAGGGGTCTTAAAATGGAAATAGCGTCATTAACCTCGCAATCTTCATCGAAAATGCTAAAATGTAAATCTTCATTGATTTGCACCTGAAGGTAGTCAGCAAAGCCATTAAAGTTAGTTCTCATTGTTTTTGAGTATGATCCAAGCTGATAGATCTCAATATAATCCCCTGTCTTGATATTTTTTGGCAGGTAAAAAGGCCCTTTCATAAAATCTATTGAATCACATGTTGGACCAAAAAAGCTAAAGGAATCCATTTCACTTTCAAGCTTAGACTTATTATTAACTCTTATTGCACGGCAAGGATATGTAAATTCTGGAGTTCCGGCATCAAAAAGACCGCCATAAGTACCATCATTAATATATAGATTATTATCTTTTCTTAGTTCGACTTTAACTAACAATGAGGTTGATTCAGTAACTAAAGCCCTACCTGGTTCGCACCAAATTTCACAATCCTTATCAAGATTTATTGAATTTATGCTATCGATAATTTCTTCAAAGTAATTCACTAATTTTGGAGGACGAAAAGTTGGATAAATCGAAGGAAAGCCACCTCCAATGTCTAAAACATCTATTTTAACCGATGAAGTTTTGATGCAATCGCTTGCTATCATAATAGCTTTGCGGTATTCAATTGGATCCATACATTGTGAGCCTACATGAAAACAAATACCAAGCTTTTTTGCAAAATTTCGACTTTTTCTAATTAATCCAATACTGTGTGATGGTAAGATGCCAAACTTTGTTGAGAGCTCAATGGCAGCATTTGACCTTGGAATCGCCAATCTAACATGTAGATTTAAATCTTTGGCATTTTTAGTAGCACTAACAATCTTATTTAATTCTTCCGAGCTATCCAAAGAGAAATCTCTGACACCATATTCAAAATAGGCCTTGCTAATGGCTTGTATAGATTTGACTGGATGCATAAAATACATTTTAACATCATCACCAAATAATTGACTGATCAACTTAACTTCATTAAGAGAAGCGACGTCAAATTCTTTTATGCCATTAGAAAATAGCAATTTTAAAGTTTCTTGATCTGGATTGCTTTTTACAGAATATAAAATCCTTGATTTATGGTAGTTGAAGCGAAAATTCTGCTTAAAAAAACTTGTGGCTTTTTTGACAGATTGGGGTCTAAAAAAATAAACTGGAAGTTCTGGAGCGTTTTTAGTAGCAAATTCTTGAATAGAATCTTTGCTAGAGCTTGCAACATTTGCTGGCAAATAATTGTGAAGATAGGTAACTTTTGAAGTTACAACTTCACTAATTGATTTTGACTTTTGGTACATTTCTTACAAAGCATGACTTACAAAATTACTAAGAAATCAACTGAATTTAGCTAATTGCTAAAATTACTTAAAATTTTTATAAACTTCAGTAACGATATTAAGTTGAACCAATATTTGAAGCCATAGCATTTCCAACTAAGCCTGTTATTTAAGCTCAGTTGGAAATACTACAACAATTTTTTATAAAAAAGACAAATTAAAATATCAGGCCTTTTTAAATTGTAAATAAAATAATTGGTAAATATTGTTTTTACCTAAAATTTATTATTCAATCGTTGCAGATTTATTAATCTTCAACAAATCATACCTATTTTTTAAGTACATGCAAGATATTTTTACTTAAAAGCAAAAATACTTTGTACGTATTCTATATAAAAATTGTATTGAAAGTCAAATAATTAATGATCTTTTTCAAAACTGATAACATATTTAAATTACCTAAAAACTTTTGGCTAGCAGTTTTCTTTGCAACCTTTTTGCTATATTTTTCACAAAATTCCTTTTCAAAAGAGTCATTTTTAATTGCGGATTTAAAGAGCAATAGCGATCAATTAAGTTCTAATGGTATTTTGATTTCTGGTAATAGCAGGGTTGATAGTAGTTCAATTTTGTCCTTGATTGATGAACAAGCAATTATTAAAAGAGAAGATAATTCATTTAAAACCGCCCTTAAAAATCTCTACGCTTCCGGTTTGTTTGTCAATATTGAGATTGTTGATCATATTAGTTATGTAGAAATTAAAGTTATAGAAAATCCTCTGGTTTTGGATATAAAAATTGTTGGCAACAAAAAAATCGATGACGATGCCTTAAAAAATGAACTTTCACTGCGCAAAAGAGAGATTTTTAGCAAATATAAGCTAGAAAGTGATCTTAAGAGAATTAATGAAATTTATCTTAAATCTGGTCGTTTTTTAACAAAAATTGACCCCAAATTAATTCAAAAAGAACAAAATAGAGTCGAGGTTATCTTTGATATCAAGGAAGGTAAGAGAGCTAAAATTAATCAAATCAGCTTTTTTGGCAATAAAGCTTTTTCAGACAATGACTTAAAGGATGAGCTTTCAACCAAACAAACTAAATGGCATAAATTTCTTTCATCCTCTGACATTTATGATTCAGATCGTATAGAGTATGACAAAGAAAGACTAAGAAGATTCTATAATAGTCGTGGTTATGCAGACTTTGCTACTATCTCGGCCGTTGCTCAAATAAATCAAAAAAAAGATAGGTTTGATATTAACTTTTTAGTTGAGGAAGGTATAAAATATAATTTTGGAGATGTTAGGATTGTTAATGAAATTAAAAACTTTAAAAGAGCTAACTTACTAGAAAAAGAAATTGTTGTTAAGAAGGGTAAAATTTATGATTTCAATAAAGTTGAAACTACTATAGATAACATGGTTGATATTTTAAACCAAAATTCATACGCCTTTGCTGAAATTGAACCAAAATTAATCAGAGATAAGCAAGCAAAAACAATCAACATTGAGCTAATTATTAAGGAAACTCCAAATATTTATATTAGAGATATTATTACTATTGGTAATGACAGAACTCTTACGAAGGTTATTTTGCGTGAGCTTCGTATAAAAGAAGGGGATCCTTTTAATATAAATAAAATAAACAGATCCAAGCAATTATTACAAAATCTAGGATTTTTTGAAAAGGTTGAATTTGATACTAAACAAGTACCAGACTCAAACCAAATTGATTTAGTGATTGAAGTCAAAGAGAAGAAAACTGGGGAAATGAACCTTGGAATTGGCTATTCGACCGTTGATCGCCTGACTACAAATGCTGGAATCAGAGAAAGAAATCTTTTTGGAACCGGTAGAGATTTATCATTAAATGTTCAAAAATCTTATTCACGACTTTCTTCCGATATTAGCTACACTAAACCTTATTTTTTAGATTATCCTTTAGATGCCGGTTTTGATATTTTTAACTATCAACTTGATAAAAGAAACTCGCTATCATACGACCAAAATTCTAAAGGCTTTACAGTTAGAATAGGTTATAATATTAGTGAATTTCTTCGTCACAACCTAAGTTATTCATTAAATGAACAAGATGTTAGCAATATTAGTGATTCTGCATCTTTGAGCATTAAAAACCTTGAGGGTAATTTCTTAAGCTCGAAAATTAGGAATAATTTTTTCTACGACAAAAGAGATAACGCCTTCAAAACAACTTCTGGCTATTATATCTCCCTAAGTCAGGAGTATAGTGGACTTGGTGGAGATATTAAAAATAATAAATATGAAGGTTCTGCTGCTTTTTATCAGCCAGTAGTCAATAATGATTTTATTTTTAAATTGTCAGCCCAGGGAGGTTTTATTGACGGTATTAGCCAAGATGTTAGAAGTAATTATGGATTTTTCTTAGGCGGCAATAATTTTAGAGGTTTTCAATATGCAGGACTTGGTCCAAGAGCAAAAGTTGGAAATAGCTTTACTAATGGCGACATAGTAGGAGGCAATATTTATTACATCGGCACTGCTGAATTTCAATTCCCGCTTGGACTTCCTAAGGAGTTTGGTATTAATGGTATTTTATTTTCAGATAATGGTACAGTAAAGGGGGTGGATCATATTAATCGCTTAAATAATGAAATTGCTGACAGCGGCTCTATTAGGTCTTCATATGGTTTGAGTATAGCTTGGTCTTCTCCAATGGGGCCAATAAGACTTGACTTTTCAAGAATTGCGAAAAAAGAATATTATGACCAAACCCAAAATTTTAGATTCAGCTTTGGAACTAGTTTTTAATCAATATTATTAACAAATGTTAGTAATTTTAATTAAATTTGCTAATTTAAAAGTTGTTTAGTGTTATAATTTTGTATAAATTAGTTATAAAATAGGACTTTGACCCATTTTTGATTTAAGTTAGCTAAATAGAAAATTTATGATTAGAGTCTTTCATTTACCAGATTACGAGCAGCAAAAAGCTACCACACTCACCGAGATTACTGATCTTGAGAATGCAATTTGGATTGACCTGCAAGAGCCGTCTACAGCTGAAATTGTAGAGGTTGAAAAGTTTTTTAATATTAAATTTCCAACGAGGCAGCAGCAAGAAGAAATTGAAATCTCTTCTCGTTATCTTGAAGATTCAGGCATCATAAAAATTAACTCTACTTTCTTAAACATCATTCCAAGAAGTGGTAAGCTTGAAGAACATGACTTCTCTTTTATGGTAACAAGCAAAAGACTTTTTACCCTAAGATATTGCGAAAGCAGAGTTATGGTTGAAACTGTGAAAAAAATTAAACAATTTCCAGCTATTTTTAACAATCCTTCTAGACTTTTTATCAGTATTTTAGAGTCTAGAATTGATTTTGATGCTGACTTGATCGAATCAGTCTCAAGATATATCTCTGAAATTAATAAAAATCTTAGCTACAGTAAAAATCTCGATGAAGAAACAATCCATAGAATTAGCAGATGTCAGCAGCTTACCATGTCTTTAAGAGAGGGCTTATTTGATAAACAAAGAGTTATAACATCATTACATCGCAATGAAGATCTTATGACTGAAAATTATAATCGTCTACGAACTATGATTAAAGATATTAATTCATTAATCGAACACACTAATTTTAATTTTACTCGTCTTGAATACCTACAAAACAGCTTTCTTGGATTAATTAACATCGAACAAAATAAGGCAATTAAGCTTTTCACGGTTGCTTCGTTGACCTTTATGCCACCTACTCTAATTGCTAGTGCCTATGGTATGAATTTTAAATTTATGCCTGAACTTAATTTTGCTTTTGGCTACCCGATAGCCATTGGCTTAATGGCGCTTTCTTCATTAATTACAATTATTGTTTTTAAGAGAAAAAAGTGGCTTTAATATTTTCTATAGCAATTATCCTATTTATTTATAGCAAATCCCATCTATAATTCTATATAACTACTTCGTCCTTTTAGTCAAAAATTATTAAAAAATTTATCCATGTATATCAAGATACAAGGCTAAATTTTTTAATAATTTTTCCCATAAAAATACTTTTTATCTATATAGAATTATAGATGGGATTTGGTATTAGTTAGTTAGCCATTTAGATAAAATATTTTTGAGAATAAAATTGTGAAAAATGCAAGCTATGTTCAAACAGCTTGAGGAAGATTTAATCAATTTAAAAAGTTAGCAATCTTTTAAATCATTAATTAGCAATTATTTTTTCATTTAACAAAAAGAGGAAGTTAAAATCTAACCAATATCTACCAATTTTGAAGAGAGAAATGACATCATTAGTTAAGCAATATATTAAGCTGTCTTAACTTTTTTGCTCTTGTTTTCTGTAAGTTTTTTTGGTTCTTTGGTAATTTTTACAGTATCGAGCTCACCTTTTTTTATTAGCTTCTTTTTAATTTTTCCTCTTAGCTTTTGTGCTAGGGGTGATAATTTTGCAAATCTAAAATTAACCAAAAATGCGTCAATATTACCATATTTATTGATAGTACGCAAGGTTGAAGTTGCAACTTTTAACTTTACAGCAACTCCCAAGACATCACTTTGGAAAGCTATCTCTTTCAAGTTAGGTAAAAATCTTCTGCGAGTTTTACGATTTGAATGCGAAACATTGTTGCCAGTGGCAACACCTACATTAAGTAAATCACATTTGTTAGACATATCTTGTTAAATTTATAATAATTAGCTCTATTAAAATCTGCTAATAAATTGCAAAAAAATTTTTAAGCGTTACTCGATTTAGCGGGCAAATTTTAAGAAATATTTCAATATCTAAATAAGAGCAGATATAAGCTTAAAGCCCTAATCTGTTAAAAACTCTAACAATTAGAAGAAAATATAAATTATTTTTTACTCCTTATTAAGTATATTGTTATTTAAGATCTTGTAAAATGCGTACAATTTAAGCACTGCTGAATCAAAAAGAAATTATAAAATAAGGAATTAATTTCTACAATATTTTTTTATGAGTTTTTTAATTTTATTAGCCATATTTTAAAGCATCCTTAATACCAAATGCTAAAAAGATTTAGTGAAGGCGGTATTTGTAAAAAGACAATTAGTTTAGAAGGTATCATTTAAATTTAGACTCTCTTATAAATATTAGTTAGTTAATTGACTTGAACAACTATCAGCATTTAACTTGCTACCTCCTGCTAGAGCCTGAACAACTGTAGGCGCTCCAAATATGGCAGCAACTCCTGCAGCCACACCTATCATCAAACCCCAAGAGACCTTGCCGGTAAAAAAGCCAATGCCAACAGAAATAATAGCAAAAGCGGCAAAGGCTCTACCACCAGTCCCTGTGACCATGCGCAAAAGATTGCAAATAGATACTTCAAATGCATTGCCTGCTGCTTGATCATAATTAGTATTAGAAGTATTTCTGCAAAAATTTCCTTTATTGCGCCGAGCGTTAGTCCATATACATGTTTCTTCATCTCTTGCGGTCATACTTTGAGCAAGTGTATTGCAGCTGTTCTTTGTTCTTTTTGCAGAGCAGTTAAGGGCAGCTTGAGAATCATGAAATGGAATTATTAGAAGAATTACAAAACAAAGGTGCAAGATTGAAAAGTTTCTTACTATCACGACGATATTTTTATTAATAATAGGTAGACAGCAACAAAGTATAAGTCGATGACTAGCTTTCTAGAATAAAATATAGTTTAGCAAACGAGTAATTTACCAAAAAAATAATTAAAGGATTATTGAAGTCAAAAAATGATAACTAATTAAAAGTAAACGTGCTGGATGTCTAATAATCCAGCACGTGTAGAACTAAATTATAAATCGTCAACAGTTCCTTTACAACTATCAGCATCTAGTTTGCTACCTCCTGCTAGAGCCTGAACGATTGTAGGAGCTCCAAATATCGCGGCTATACCTGCGGCTACACCAATCATTAAACCCCAAGATACCTTACCAGTGAAAAAACCTATGCCAACTGAGATAATTGCAAATGCAGCAAATGCTTTTCCACCAGTGCCAGTTACCAAATTTAGCAAGTTGCACAAAGTTGTTTCAAAAGCATTTTTCATTACTTTACAGTTAGCATCTAGAGTTCCTTTCCCATCGAAAGCACATGTAATATCTCCATTTCCAGTACATGATAATGGAGAGGAAGTATAGGTACATCCTGTATCAGCAGCAAAAGATTTTGTAGTAGCTAGCACTAAAAATAGACACGTAGCAAGAGATGATAAGAAAAGAGAATTAATTATTTTATATATTTTAACTGGCATTTTGTGTAATTTAAAATTTTAAAAAAAGATACTTATGATTTATAAGCAACCAAATTTACTAAACTTTTTTATTAATAAATCTTAATAAAAACATCTTTTTTTATACAGTAAAAAAAATAAAAGACAATAGAATATATTATATATATCATAATATTATAACAAAATTCATCTCTAGTGCACATTTGGAATTTGCCTTTTTTTGTCTAGAATTTAGAAGAAAACCTTTTGCATATCTTTATTCGCGCAATTTTTCTCTTAAAGTTGATCCTCAAAATCCTTTATCCAACTGCGCCCAAAGGTGAATTTTGGCATTAGTTAGGTGGCAAATTGAATATTTTTAACTCTGTTTCAAGTTTAATTTTTGATGTTAATTTTACCCTATCTTGAACCATCTTAATAAGATCAACTATATCTTGACCAGTAGCATTTCCAGTGTTAATTAAAAAATTGCAATGTTTTGTCGAGATTTGGGCATCACCAACTTTTAGGCCACGGCAACCCGCCTCATCAATTAATTGCCAAGCTTTTTTATCAGAGTTTGCTGGATTTTTAAAGGTGCTACCACCAGTTTTGGCTCTAATTGGCTGAGATTCTTCGCGTTTTTGATTAAATTCGGCAATTTTTTTAGCAATTTCTGATTGACAATTTTTGGCACATTTAAACTTGGCTGAAATAAAAATTAGCTCTTGGCCTCTTTCTCTTACTAAATTGCTACCACGATAAAAAAAACCGAAATCTTGATTAGAAAATTGATGAAGATTGCCATTTAAGTCAATAGCAGTGGCACTAATTAAAAAATCTTTGATTTTTGATCCATAGCAACCAGCATTCATAGCAACTGCACCGCCAATTGAACCTGGTATGCCAGTTAAAAATTCTAGGTTAGATAAGGAATTTTCTAATAAAAAATTAGTAACATTTTTACATAAATTGGCACCGCCAACATTTAAAATATCATCTTCAACAATTTCTAAACCAGCAAAACTAGCAGGTAGCTTTATGATAACACCTTTGACCAACTCATTTTGAAAAACTATATTTGAAGTAGCGCCAATAATTTTTATTAAATCTTTTTTATGAAAATTTTTTAGAAAATTAATTATATCATCTTGATCTTTTGGTTTAAAAATCACTTCTGCAGTAGTTTTGGTGTCAAACCAGTTTTTGATTAGCGAATTGTAACGATAAGAGCCACTAACTTTGGGTAAAATATTTACTAAATCTGACATAATTTTATAATTATTGATTCTCGCCCTTCAAGAGTGGCTTTTTTTTGATATTTAGTTTTATGCCAATAATCTGGAAATTCTAGCCAATCATTTTGTGTTTGCGCTTCCCAAGCAAATTTATTACTTTTTAAAATATTTGACAAGATCCATGTTTTGTAATCATCGTGATCTGTAGCAATTACCAATGGTGAGTCATTTATTTTGTTATGGGCTGTTTTTAGTAATAGAGGATGCAAAATATTATCCAAGAATTCTTGGTTAATTAAGCGCCTCTTGTGATGTTTTAACTTTGGCCAAGGATCAGGAAATAAGATAAAAATTTGGTTAAAAATTTCACAATTAGGCGAATTTTTTAGCAAATCTTTTGCCAAAAACCTAAAATCATTATTTAATAGCAATATGTTTTGTAGTGGATCATTCTCTAATTTGCTTAAAATATTGATCATACCGTTAAGATGAGGTTCGCAGCCGATATAGAGATTTTGCGGATTATTTTTGGCCATTTTGAATAAAAAGCCACCATAGCCAAAGCCTATTTCCAAAATTATTTGTGAAAATCTTTGTAAAAAACTTTTATCCAAAAGTTTTGTGACATCTAAATGATATGTTGGATAAAAATTTAGTAACAGTTCGTTTTTATGGCTAGATAATTTTCGAGATTTTATTCGGCCAAAGCTCCTAATCAGTCTTTTCTCTACAAGCATCTTAGAGTAGTTTTAAATTAATTTATGGCATCTTGAGTGGATTGAGTTGCCAATCTTTTTTGTCTATAGCACTTACAAACTTAGCTTGACAGTCTTTTAATTAGGTTAGATTATTGATTTTATCTAATCTAATTTGGTGCCGGCCTTTCTCAAAATTAGTTTTTAAGAATGCTTGGCATATTTTTAGGGATTGTTGATTATTTAAAAATCTGGCACCTAGGCATAAAACATTTGCGTCATTATGTAAGCGAGATAGCTTTGCTACTTCTTCATCAAAGCAAAGTGCAGCACGAATATTTTTAAATCTATTTGCTGCAATTGATACGCCAATTCCACTACCGCAAATTAAAATTCCAAAGTCTTTGTTGGGATTTATTTTTTTACATAAAATTTTTGCATAATCAGGATAGTCAACTGAAATTTCAGCTGAATTACAGCCCAAATCAATAATTTCAAAATTTTTTGCGAGCGATTCTTTTAAGAATGATTTAAGATCAAATCCTGCATGATCTGAAGCAATATAGATTTTGTTGATTGGCTTAATTGTCACTTAATTTTGGTAAGTTATATATATTTCTTGGATAATCACACTCCACTTCTTTTAAAAGCTTGGAATTTGTTGAGAGACACACCCCGACCCTCTAAAAACTCTGAGTTTACTGATATTTACACCCCACCCCTGCGGGGCACCACTCTAAAAGAGGGGAATGTTTAACGCTAAACCCAGCAATTAACTAAAATTCAGGTAGATATCACAACTAAATACTCAACTAAATATCATTTATATTAAAAATTAAAATAAGCTAAACAAATAGAGTAAATTAAGAATTTTAACAAAGAAAATTTTCTTTTAAGTTTGTTTCTTGAGTTTGATGTAGACTAATACCTCGAACTCAAGAAACAAAGAATAAAAGGAAAATTTCGCAGTTAAAATTAACGTTTGCGGTAAGTCTTGCCTTTACGAGCCTTCTTAAGTCCGTATTTCTTTCTCTCAACAACTCTAGAATCTCTAGTCAAGAAACCTTGTGTTCTTAATACTGGTCTAATTTCTGGATCAAAAGCTGCAAGCGCTTTGCTAATTCCATGAGCTAGCGCACCAGCTTGACCACCAAGACCACCACCGCATAAGGTAGCAACAACATCAAATTTATCTTCAAATTTTGTTGCAACAAATGGCTCTTTAGAGACATTGAAGAGAATTTCGCGACCAAAATAACCCCTAGCCTCTTTGCCATTCACAGTAATTTTGCCATTACCTTTTTTAATCCAAACTCTGGCAATAGCGTTTTTTCTTTTGCCGGTTCCATATGCTCTACCAAGAGAGTCAATTTTTGGCTTTTCTTCGTTTTTAATCGATGATAACTGATTTGATAACTGTTCTTGAATTTGTGACATATTAGTTATTGGTTATTGAATTTTTTCTGTTCATCTTGGCAATGTCTAAAACTTTTGGAGTTTGACCTTGGTGCTTATGTTCAGTGCCTTTATAAATATGAAGTTTAGTCATAATATCTCTTTGAAGAGGTCCACGAGACATCATTCTTGAAACTGCAGCCTCTAAAACTCTTTCTGGAAAATTACCTTCAATTATTTGACGTGCAGTACGATCTTTGATACCTCCTGGATATCCTGTGTGCCAGTAATATTTTTTGTTAGCAAATTTTTTGCCCGTAAGAGCAATTTTATCAGCATTGATAACAACCACATGATCACCACAGTCAAGATTTGGTGTAAAAGTAGGCTTGTGCTTGCCACGCAAAATATTGGCAATTATAGAAGCTACCCTGCCAAGAACTAAACCTTGAGCATCAATCAACCACCAATCTTTTTTTACTTCGCTTGGTTTGCAAGTATAAGTTTTATTCATCGAAAAATTTCTAAAGTATTTATTAAATGCGAGGCAACTAACTATACCAAAGCTTAAATCTATTGATCTTTTAATCAAAATATTTTTGAGAAAAAATTGATGTTTCGGTAAGTCTTTTTATTAAAGGCACTAAAGACTTTGAGAAATATTAATTTTTACCAAAATGATAAAAGATTTAAGTTTTGGTACAAAGCTACACTCCAAAATTTTATAAAATGGACGCGTGAGTTTAGAAATGCATTAAATATTGTCAACAAGATTCTTTAAAAAGCCAAAGAAGAATAGCTTTTTGGGCATGAAGACGATTTTCAGCTTCATCGAAAATTACAGATTGCTTTGAATCAATAACTTGTGCGCTAACCTCAAACCCGCGGTATGCCGGCAAACAATGGCTAAAAATTGCATCTTTTTTAGCTAAAGCCATAATCTCATTATTAACCTGATATGGTAGCATTTTATTTATTTTTTGCATCTTAAGATTTTCATCATCTAGTGATTTGTCTCCCATTGAAAACCAAGTATCTGTGATTAATATATCAGCGTTTTTAGCAGCTCGTTTTGGATCTTGAATAATGTTTATTTTTGCACCAGACTTTTGAGCTTTAATTATCTCATCTTTACAAAAATCATCGTCGCTATGACTACAAATTACAAGCTCAAATTCAAAGAATTTGGCAATATGAATATATGAGTTTAAAACGTTATTTTGTTCACCAAACCAAACAATTTTTTTATCATTTATATTATCAAAATTTTCTTTGAAGGTAACAATAGAGGCAATTATCTGACAAGGATGTGAAAAATTAGACAAGGCATTAATAACAGGCACTTTTGCATATTTGGCTAAATCCAAAATTGTTTGATGAGAATTGGCGCGAATGACAATAGCGTCAACATAACGCGATAGAACTTGAGAAGTATCAGATATGATCTCGCCCTTGCTAATCTGCATATCATTAGCATTCATGATAATTGAGCTACCTCCAAGCTGATTGATACCAACTTCAAAAGAAACACGAGTTCTAGTTGAACTCTTCTCAAAAATAACTGCAATATTCTTGCCTAAAAGCTGTTTATTGCTATTTTTATCTTGCTTTTTGAGCGAAATTGATAAATCAACAATATAATCAATATCTTTTTTTGTTAATTGATCTAAATCAATGAAATGCCTAGTCATTTTCATAAAAAAACTTTAAAAAGGGCAAAGCTTTATTGTTATTATCTTGATTTGTCAAGAAAATGCTTTGATTATTATTTGCCAAGATTGTCGAGAAACTTATAAAATTGAAAATGATTATTTTTATTGCCAGCGGTGGTACTGGTGGACATATAATGCCAGCAAAATCAGTTGCAAACGAGCTTAGCAAGGAAAATGATGTTTTTATATTAGGAGATCAAAATTGTTTAAATTATTTTAAAAATAATCAGAATTTCAGAAGGTGCAAAATCACATCATCTCAGATTAAAAAATCTCCTTTAGAAATTATTAAATTTTTGACAAAAGTTCTTTTAGGATTTAGCAAATCATTATTATTAATTCTTGCAAAAAAGCCAAAATATGTAATTTGTTTTGGTGGATATGCCACTTTCCCAATTGCTCTGGCAACTATTTTTTCACCCGCTAAATTAATTATTCATGAACAAAATGCTCATTTAGGAAAAGTTAATCGCATTTTCGCTAAATATGCCAATAAAATTGCCATAAGTTTTCCAAAAACTAGTGGTCTTGATAGCAAATATTTAAATAAAGTTTTTTTGACTGGAAATCCAATTAGGCAAGAAATCATAAGTTTGAATGATTTAGAATATAAGCTACCTTCTAAAGAAGTCAAAAAAGTTAAAGCAAAAGATAGAATGGGTTACAGGGTAATACTTCATTCTGATTTTAAAAATGTCCAAAATGTTAGTAGAGAGCCTTTTATTATAAGCGTCATTGGTGGATCGGGTGGAGCAAAAATATTTAGCGAAATTTTACCTAAAGCTTTTTTTAACTTAAGCGATGCGCTTAAAGAAAATTTGTTTATCTTTCAACAATGTCGCAAAGATTTAGTGAAATCTACTTTCGAAAATTATAAACTTTACAACTTAAGCGTGACTGTAAATCATTTTTTTGAGGATATGGCAAGTTTGATTGCAGATTCTCACCTTGTCATAGCAAGATCGGGATCCTCTACTATTTTTGAATTATCTGCAGCTAAAAGACCAATGATATTAATACCATTTGCTAAGTCAGCAGATGATCATCAATTAAAAAACGCTCAATTTTTTGCTAAACACAAAGCAGCAGAGGTTATAGAAGAAAAAGATTTTACAGTTAATAATTTGACTAGATTATTGTCTGAGCTAATATTAAATGACAAAAAACTATATGAGTTATCTAGCAATAGTGCCAAAATTGCAGACTTAGCAGCCAGCAAAAAAATATGTGAATTAATTACAAAATAAAATGTTAGAAAATCCGATATATTTTTCAAAAAATACACTTAGCTATAAATCTTCAAAATCTATAGCAGCGCAAGATAGCTATCGAAGAAAAAGTTTTTATAGCGGATTATTTTTGTTATTATTTTTTTTGCTTTTAATGTTTTTGAATTTTTTGAGTGATTTGAGCGTACATAAAATTAAAACTTCAGAAATTATACAACGTTTTTCAGAAATAGATTTAGTAAATTATAAGCCTTAAGTATATAATGCCTTTTGACAAGATTGTACAAAATACAAGATTTATTACCGGCTATATTGTTATGGTTGCCAATTTTTTAACCTTAGCTATAATTTATCTTGGCAAGGTAATAAAATCTCGTAGCTTTAAGGTGAGCTTGATAGCTTTTATAATATTGGTTAGCTTAGCAGTTGCTGTGCCTATGATGTTAGATAACTCTTTACTAAAATTTAAAATTGAACAAAAAGTTAGCGAAATTAGCAAAAGCAATTTTTCAATTAATGGTAAATTAGAAATTAAATTTATTCCTTATCCAGTTATTATTGCCAATGATGTGGTAATGAGAAACTTTAAACAAGAAGATCCAGAACATGAAATAGTCAAATATTTTAATTTTTATGCAAATTCAGTAACTTCAAAAATTCCTCTTTTTGGCATATCTTCTCAAAGCTTTACTTCTGAAATAATAATTAACGATGCTGTTTTAGAATCATATCAAGATGATTTATATAAAAAAAATAACGATAGTCTTTTTTCTCAGAAATTGAAGCAAAATAAAATAGAGTTAACTGATGTTGAAAATATTAATATGGGCCAAGGTATTAGTGGTAAAATTTTTAGCATAGATAGAATAAGCGCCGATGAATTTAACATTCTAAACATTCCTAAAATTACTTTTATTAATGGCAGTTTTATAAGATATGATGGTCTTCTTAGGGAAAAAAAGATCGATTCTATTAATGGCTTCATCAAGTTGAATTATAGCACAATAAAGCCTGAGATAGAGTTTGTTAGCAATAAGATAAAAAGTAAAATTGTTGGATTAGTTAATATTGGCAATAATTATGAAAAAATATCTTATTTAGAAATATTATCTCCCGCAATTTTAGCAAGATTAGAAGGCAATTTTATTGAACCTCCAAAAAATATTTACGATAGCACCTTTAACGGTAAATTATTTGCAGACATATCTGAGCTAAAATCTTTTTATGGCAGCTACATTAATAATTATGATATAGTATTTAATAAACTGGGTTACAATTCTAGAGATATAAAAATTAGTGCAGATATCACCAATATTACAAAAGAATTAAGTATTGATAATATATTGATTAATTCATCAATAATTAATGGCGAGGGTCAAGCTAGTTTGAATTTAAGTAGAAAAATTCCCATAATGGACTTATCTTTAAATCTAAAAAATCTTGATCTCGATAGTATATGGTCGGGTGAGGCTTTAACCTTAGAAAAACTTCAAAGCTATATCAAATATTTTCCAAATAAGACAAAGGTTGATGAAGCCTCTAGCAAAGTAAAAGAAGGAGATGAAAAAGAAAATATTCTGACTGAACAAATGTTGGCAAAAGACAATCAAAATTCACAATTAATTACCACAGAAAATCGCACCATTTACGATAATAAACAAGAAGATGATCTAATAAATGAGAATGAAAAATTAGATATTGAGCATATTTCTAACAATATAAAAAATATTGATTTTACAGCCGAGATTAAAGTTGATAACATAAAATATCTAAATGGTGAAATAAAAGATGGAGATGTATATATTACAATATCCAAGGGTGGTCAAATCATGATTTTGCCTCTAATTTTTAAAACACCTGGTGGCGGACTTTTTAGAGTTAGCGGAGTTTTTAACAATAATAGTGAAGTTCCTAAATTTGTTGGCAAAATTGACACTAAGGGTGAAAGCTTAAAAGATGTTTTTCGATGGTTTAATTTTTCTGCACAAAATCTAAAGCTTGATAAGCTTGAAAAATATTCAATATACTCAGATGTTCTACTGCTGCCAACTACTACAATATTTAATAATTTTTATTTAAATCTTAATGATGGCTCTAGTGAATTTTTAGGTAATATAAAAATTGTACGCGATAAATCAAAATCTCGCAATATTGCTTTAGATCTTTATGGCACATATTTCAATGTTGATGATTTCTTTTTAACCTCTGGACGGAATGTTTATTTATCTCCTGGCTCATTTCTAAAAAAGGTATTATGGCTCAATAATATTACCTCTAGAAATAATCTAAAACTAAAGTTTGATAGGCTAATTTATAAAGGAGAAACTTTCAACAATCAATCAATTGCCCTAAGAATTGGCAAGGGTTATTTTGAGGTTTCGGACATGAAATTAAATTCAATTAATACTACTCTTGAAGCAAATTTAATTTTAGACATTAGCAGCGATACTCCTAAGTTTAGTGCCAGAATTTTTGCTGACAAGTTCACCTATGATTCCACAACCAATAATATAGAGATTGATAGCAGCTTTAATCAAGACGTAGATCTCAAACCTAGAGATTTTTTTGATCAACTATTTGCTCTTCCGTCGTTAAAAGGTTTTGATGGTATAGTAAATATTTATCTTAAAAAAGTTTTAATTGATAAGGCAAAATTAGATGAGGTTAAAATATATGGCGAACTTAGAGACGGATCTATCAAAAATTCTGAGATTAATTGTAAATTTCTTGATGGCAATCTCAAATATGATGGCTTAATTAATGTTGGCTCTCTCAAGGTATTAAGCGGCACATTGACGGCAACAAATGTTGATCTTGGCGCGACTCTGTTAACATTGACTAACCAAAACAATATTTCTGCCAAAGGTAATTTAAGCGCCGCTTTCAATGCTTCAGCTGCCAAAAAAGAAGAGTTTTTTAGAAAGCTTTCTGCTAAGATTATTTTTGCAGCAAAACCAGTTGAAATTAAAAATTATGGATTAAGCGATCTTATAAAAGAAATGTTTGTTGCTAGTATTAAGAAAAATAAAATTGATAATCCAGAGTCAATTATTGGCAGTCAGGGTGCAATAACAAAATTTAGTGAGGCTAGTGGTAGCATAGATATAATTGATGAAAATAATGCTAGCTATCGCGTTGATTTAAAAGCTCCAGCACTTAATAGTATTTTTAGCGGCTCATTTAGTATTAAAGATAATCAAGCAAACGGCTTATTAAATTCTCTATTTCTAACTGGCAATAGAAAAAAGCAAATTCCAATTAATGTAGCAACCAGCATTATATATAAAGATAATAATATCACACAGATTACTAATCTTGATCAGGTAAGACAATATTTTGGATTAAAAACTATACACACCACTCCAAAGTTAGATGATCAAGATAATAAACAAGATTCTAAAGAATTGATTGATTTTTCCAAAGATTTTGAAAGTCAGCAAAAAAATGATGAGGGGCAAAGTGATGAAAAATAGCAAAATAGCTAACTTGATTGCCAAAAAAGATAAACAAAAAATTATTTGTTTGACAGCTTATAGCTATTCAATAGCTAAAATTTTGGATAAATATTGTGATCTTATTTTAGTTGGCGACTCATTAGGAATGACAGTTTATGGTATGAAAGATACTATAGATGTAACAATTGAAATGATGATAAATCATGCCAAAGCTGTTAAAAATGCGGTTAAGAATGCTTTGGTAGTTGTTGATTTGCCATTTGGTACTTATGAAAATTGCAAAGATCAAGCCCTATCTAATGCTCAGAAAGTTATCCAAGAAACAAATTGCGATGCAGTGAAAATTGAGATTGATCAAAAAATATTGCCAACCTTGCAACATTTGGTACAAAACAACATTGCTGTTGTTGGTCACGTTGGACTACTGCCACAACATGTTCGCAAAATTGGAAGCTATAAATATCAAGGAACAAAAGCTGATTCAGCTAATGAAATATTAGCTATTTCTAAAGAAATAGCTAACCTTGGCGCTTTTGCTTTAGTGATTGAAGCGGTACCGGTGGATCTTGCTGATAAAATTACACAATCAATTAATATCCCTACAATTGGGATTGGCGCGTCGTTAAATTGTAGCGGACAAATTCTAGTTACCGACGATTTACTAGGGTTAAATGAGGAATTTCAGCCCAAATTCGTAAAAAAATATGAAGAATTAGCCAAAAAAATTCATGAAGCCGTCAATTGCTATAAATCAGACGTGATAAATCAAAAATCCCCTGAAACGAAGAACTTATACTACAGCATTTAAAATGGTATCAATATAATGTCCAACTGCCAAAATAGGTATAATTAAAAGGCCTATAAAAGCATCAAATAGAGTTTTTGTTACCAACTTAATATCAATTTCAGCGATTTTTCTGGATTTATATAAGCTAAAATTAGGGATAAAAAGTGGTGTACTATTTTTATAGTGGGTATATTTTTCACCAAAAATCTCTTCTAAATATCGCTCCTCATTTTTCATCATTGGATAAAAGCAGATTAAAAAGAAGGTTAGAGCAAGAATGATTAGTTCTATCCTAAAAGTCATCATTGACCCACCAAGAACCATGATGAAAGAAAAAAAGTAAAGCGGATTACGAACCACTGAATATATTTCAGTTGAAACTACTTCATTATTTTTTTTACCTGCAATTGTTATCGAAGAAAAAACTCTACCAATTACACCAATAAACAAAAGAATGCATGCAAAACCTTGTATTAAGTCTGCCATAGAATGTTTAACTTGAAAAACTGGCTGAGTGAAAAACCAAAAATATAGTAAAATTACAGTAAAAATAATTAATAAATATTTACGATAATAATTAAAAAAGCCCTGCTTTTTTCTTGATCCCATATTGCATTTAAAATCAGTTTTTTAAATTTTAGTTAGATTTTGAAATTAGAACAACAAAATAAAAAGGTCAAAATAAATAAGCCATGTGTTGCAAATTGCTACTAAACCACACGCCAAGCAGACTCATCAGAAAATAATTTTCTAAGAAGTTGATTGTTAATAGTGTGACCCGGTTTAAAAGCGTTGAAATGTCCAACAATAAAATAGCCAGACAAGTACATGTCGCCAATAAAATCTAAAACCTTATGTTTGACTAACTCATCTTTATAGCGCAAACCTTCTTCATTAATTATTGATCCATCTTCATTTAAAACGATAGCATTTTTTAATGATCCACCCCTGGCCAAACCTAATTTATGCATATGATCGATTTCATTTTTAAAGCAAAAAGTACGGGCGCAACAAATATCAGTTTTAAAAGAGCTTGAGATTGCTGTATAAGAAAATTTTTGCTTGCCAACTCCTTTAAAATCAACTTCCAAATTTAGAGAAAATTCTTTGGCTGGCAAAACCTCAATAAATTTTCCATCCTCTTCATAGCGCACTTTTTTAAGAATCTCAATTTCTCGACGATCATCTTTTTGACTAACTATGCCAGCGCATTCTATTAAAAAAACAAAAGGCTCTGAGCTGCCGTCCATAATTGGCACTTCACCACCATCAATTTCAATGAGTAAATTATCAATCCCGCAACCCCAAATTGCCGCCATTAAATGCTCAACGGTTGACACTTCAACGCCAGACTCATTTCTGATAACTGTACCTAAATTGGTAGCACTAACATTTAAGTAGTTAGCGGCTATTTCATTATTTTTATCTTTAACATCAACTCGACGAAAGATAATGCCGCTATTATCTTTAGCTGGAATTAGTGTAATGTTAATCTTTTTACCACAATGTAAACCCACTCCACTACAGCTAATTTTACTAGTTATAGTTTTTTGCAATATGTTATGAGACATTTTTTTTAAATATTATTTTTCCCATGGGTATTTTTTATTAATTTTACCCTCTTTTACATCAATATGACAAATTAAATCATAAATTGTACTTTTTCTTTGATTAAAATATTGCGATTGAACCCAAGCCACAAATAAAATCGTCAAGATAATATTAGTAATACTTCCAGTTAAGGCCCCTATTAAAGAGACATCAAAACTTGCCATATAGGCAAAAATATATGCTGCATAAATGAACGGTAAAATTGATAAAAAATAGTATAACATAGCTCGTTTAAAGCTCATTGCTAAACCATTAGATTTAATAGCTATAATCCCAACCACTCTTTTACCAATTGTTGCTTGCCAAGATGAAGAGTGTAAATAGGCATAGTAAATTGCTCCAACCAAAACAACCGTTATGTAAAAGATTATCAAAGCAAAAAATAATTCGTGATCTCTAAAAAACTGGATATGAGATAACTCGCTTTGCATAAAAGGTGTGCCAAATTTTTGAGTAAAATCTTGTTCAAATTTAACAATTAGACTTTTGATCCACAACTCACCAATCAAAGCTGTGAAAAAAAAGCGAATTATAATTACAATAAAAATATCAACACCCAAAGCGGTTAGTCTTTGCGTTGAATTTGCAAAGTTTTGAGACTTGTTTTGTTTAGTGTTCGTAGCCATATTTAGAAAAGTTCAATTTTTTACTCTTGGATTGATTTTCATAAATAGTCACCAAATTATCACAATTTGATTTTTTTATAATTTTACCAATATATGAAATTTTTAAATTTAATTGCTCTTGTAGCAACATAACTTTTTCAAAGTTTTCTTCTGATGCACTAAATAGCAACTCATAATCATCACCTTGATTGATTAAATTTTGTGCTAGTGAGTAATCAAGTTTTTTAGTAATAAAATTTGGCACCTTATCAAGATAAATTTCTGCCGATAAATTAGAAGCTCTGCAAATTTGATTAAGGTCAGCCAGCAACCCGTCAGAAATATCTATGGCACATTTTGATAAATTATTGACGATTAATTCTTGCCCTAAATCAATCCGTGGCGTTGGAAAATAATGACGATCTAAAAGATATTTTTGCCGCTCTTCATTAAAGTTAAATTGCTTAACAAACTCTGTTTTTTGTAATAAATTTAGTCCTAAAAAAGCATCGCCAATTGAACCAGAAACAAAAATTAAATCATCTTCTTGAGCATTTTTTCTTGATAAAATTTTATCTTTTTTAGCAATTCCAAAAATTGTTAGTGAAAAAAATAAAGGATTTGTATCTTTTTTAAGTGAAATTGTATCGCCACCAATTAAAGAAATATCAAATAATTTTTGAGCATCTCTCAGTCCTAAAACAAAATCTTGGATAAATTTTTGATCATTAGTTTTACTAAAACCAAGCATATAGTAAAGTGGCTTAGCGCCAGAAGAAGCAATATCAGAAAGGTTAGCACGCAAAAGTTTGCTAGCAATTTTATATCCACCATCATTTCTGTAAAAATGCACATCTTCACAAATCATATCTTTGCTGATTACTAATTCCTTGTCTTTTTCTAGGATAATTTTAGCAACATCGCCTTCTAAATCTTGAGAAATAACAGAATTTTTGACAAGTGGCTTGAATAATTGATTAATTAGTTCAAATTCTTTCATGATAATTAATTTAATGATTTATATAAGATAATGATTAATGATAAATTTTTAAGCAATATAGAAAGTGAGTTAAAGACTCTTAAAAAAGAAGGTCTTTATAAAAGTGAATATGAAATAACTAGCCAACAGAGCGCTGATATTGAGATTTTTCACCAAGATCAACAAAAAAAAGTGATTAATTTTTGTGCCAATAATTATTTGGGACTGGCCAATGATCGTGAATTAATTGAAATTGGCAAAAGAGCACTTGATGATTATGGCTTAGGCACAGCTTCAGTGCGTTTTATTTGTGGCACGCAAGATCTTCACAAAAGATTCGAAGAAAGGATAGCCAGCTTTTTGGGCTATGAAGATGTCATCACTTTTTCTTCATGCTTTGCGGCTAATAATGGCATTTTCGCTGCTTTGTTTGATGAAAATGATGCAATAATTTCGGCTGATTTAAATCATGCAAGCTTGATTGATGGTATTAGACTATGCAAAGCTAAGCGCTTTTTTTATAAATTTGATGATATGGCGCAACTTGAGCAAAAATTGCAAGAAGCACAAAATTGTCAAAATAGAGTTATTGTAACTGATGGCGTTTTTTCAATGGATGGCGATATTGCTAAATTAGATCAAATTTGCGAATTAGCCCAAAAATATAACTCGTTACTATTAGTTGATGATTGTCATGCCACTGGTTTTATTGGCGCTAACGGTCGCGGTACTGCAGAATATTTTGAAGTTGAAGGCAAAATCGATATTTTAACTTCAACTTTAGGCAAGGCGCTGGGTGGTACTGCCGGTGGCTTTATAGCTTCTAAAAAATCAATTATTGACAAGCTTAGAAACAAGGCTAGACCTTATCTTTTTTCAAATAATATTTCGCCGGTTACTGCTTTAACTGGGATTGAAATAATTGATCGTATAGAAAAATCTAAAGATTTAATTGAAAAACTAACTAACAATACTCAGTATTTTAGAAAAAAAATGCTTGAGGCAGGCTTTGATCTTAGGGATCCAAATGCAATTCATCCTGTGGTACCAGTCATGCTTGGCGACGCTAAATTAGCTAGTCATTTTGCTACAAAAATGATTGAAGAACAAGGAATTTATGTAATTGCTTTTTCTTTTCCGGTAGTTCCCAAAAATGAAGCTAGAATTAGAGTTCAAATTTCAGCAGCCCATAATCAAGAACATTTAGATAAATGTATCGAGGCTTTTAAAAAAGTTGGGAAGGAGTTAGGAACCATCTAAACTTGCCAAGGCAAGTTTAAGAAGCACGTAATCATTTTACTTGAAAGCGGTTTCAAGTAAAATGATAAGTTTTTATTTTAATCAATTAACTTTTTTATTCATGCAAAAACAAAATAAACTAAACAGAGCATTCTCATTAATCGAGATTTCAATTGTTGTTTTAATAATTGGGCTTTTAGTTGCAGGGGTAATAAAAGGAAAAGAACTTTATGTTAAGACTAAATTGGCTTCAGCAAGATCTTTAACCTCTTCTTCAGGCATAAATGCTATTCCAAATTTAAAAGTTTGGTATGAAACAACATCAGCTTCATCTTTTAATACTGCATCTGGTCAGCCAGTAAGCGAAGGACAAGCTATAGCTTCATGGAATGATAATAAAATATCTTTAAATTCTGATAAAATTAACGTTACTCAATCTAATAGCACTTTTCAGCCAATTTATGTTGAAAATGGTATTGGTGGTTTGCCCAGCTTAAGGTTTGATGGTGCTGATGATAGATTATTTATTGCCAATGCTCCTATCAAAAAAGGTGATGATACCTACACTATGGTAGCCGTATGGCAAGCAACTGACTCGTCAGTACCAATAGTTGGGAGAGCAGTTATATCCGAAGATAATAAGAAGTCTAGTGAAGCAGCGATTCTCTTTATTAGGAATTCAAGCACTATAGCATTTGGTGGTCGCAATAATGCTTTTGATGTAAATATAGGGTCAATTACAAATCAAAATATTACACAAATGATTATAAATAATAATCAAGCTGATAATGTTTCAATTTATCATAATTCTAATAATGCAACCAAAGGGACTAATAATATTGGTCTAGCGAATAAAGATTTACTTAATATTTGTGGTGTCAATTTTTATGTTGGAGCAACTCATGGTGGACAATACTTTAAAGGCCTTATTTCTGAGGTGATGATTTTTGATCGCGATCTAAAAGCGAGTGAAGTTGCTAAAATTAATTCATACCTTAGCCAGAAATACGGAATTAAAATAAATTAATGATTGATTTCGAACTAGCCAATTATGCAGTAAATGAAAATAAATCTCGTGGCCGACGCTTTAAAGAAAGCTACGATGATTCAAAGCATCGTTCGGTTTTTGGTCGAGATCGTGATAGAATTATTAATTCCTCGGCATTTCGTCGTTTGCAATATAAAACACAAGTTTTTGTTAATCATCAAGGTGATCACTATCGCACGCGCTTAACTCACTCATTAGAAGTTGGACAAATTTCGCGCTGGATTGCTGGCGCCTTAAAGGCCAATAAAGATTTAGCAGAAATTGTATCATTGGCGCATGATTTAGGTCATCCGCCTTTTGGTCATGCTGGTGAAGATGCGCTTAACTTGAAAATGAAAAATTATGGCGGGTTTGCCCATAATGCTCATACTTTAAAAGTTATTACTAAAATTGAAACGCGCTTTATTGAATTTGAAGGCTTAAATTTATCTTGGGAAATGCTGGAAGGGGTGGTAAAACATAATGGCCCAGTGGTTGATAACAGAAAAACTGACAAATATATTCACGATTATAACAAATCATATGATCTTGATTTAGCTAGATATTCTTCACTTGAGGCACAAATTTCAGCAATTTCTGACGATATTGCTTATAATAATCATGATTTAGAAGATGGACTTCGTGCTAATCTGTTTGAAGTAAAAAATCTATTTGATTTGCCTTTAATTGGCAAAATATATCAAGATATTTTGAGAAAATATCCAAATATTAGGCACGAATTATTGGTTGGTGAAGCCAAAAAGCAAATTACTTTAGCCATGGTGGTTGATGTAATTTCTACCACGCAACATAATTTGGAAAAACATAAAATTAATAGCGAGGAAGATGTAAGAAAGTCAAAAAAACAGCTAGTAGAATTTAGTTATGAGATGGAAAAAACTCATAAGATCATCAAAAAATTCTTACTGCAAAATATGTATCGCCATTCGACTGTTAATCGAATGACGGCTCAAGCCAATAAGATCATTGGCCAGCTTTTTGATTTTTATATGAACTATCCAAACTGCATGCCAAAGGAACAGTTGGCAATAGATCCAACAACTTTAAAGGAAAAAGATTTGGCAATTTTTGTTTCAGATTATATTGCCGGTATGACAGATCGCTTTGCGATTAAGGAGTATAAAAATATCTAAATTTACTACGCAAATTTAGGAAAATATGAAATTATTTTAATTAATCTTGCTTTGCAAGTTTAGGAAAAGCGTAATTATTTTTGTGAAAGCGGTTCCACAAAAATAATAAGTTTATTTTATATTATTTGATTAATTTTTCTTAAATCATGAAAAACATCCTACCTTATAACAAAATTTTACCAAAAATTGCTAATTCAGCTTTTTTAGCGCACACCGCTATTGTTGCTGGCGATGTTGAAATTGGTGAAAATTCGGGAATTTGGTATGGTTGCGTGATTCGTGGTGACGTAACTAAAATTACCATTGGTAAAAATACCAATATCCAAGATAATACCATAATTCATGGCACCAGAGCAAATCATGCACAAAATAAAACTGGTGATAAAGGTGCGCCAGTTTTTATTGGCAATAATGTGACAATTGGACACAATGCCATAATTCACGCCTGCACCGTTCGTAGCAACAGTTTTATTGGGATGGGTTCAATTATTATGGATTTGGCCATAGTTGAAGAATTTGGCATGCTGGCGGCGGGCGCAGTTTTGACTCCAGGAAAAGTAGTTAAATCAAAACAAATTTGGGCAGGAAGCCCGGCAAAATATTTTCGTGATTTAAATCAACAAGAAATTGATTATATAAAAATATCGGCCGATAATTATGCGCAACTAGCAGTAGAATATAAAAATAATAATTAACTTGTCTTTTTTTACAAACTTACAAATTAATCAAATTGCAAATATTGCTTTACAAGCTGGCGAAATTGCTAAAGAATTTTTTTACCAAAAAAATTTTATCGTTAATACAAAACCAGATCAAAGCAAAGTTACTTCGGCTGATATTGAGGTTAGTAACTTTATTTATAAATCCCTTGGAAATAGCTTTCCTAAAATCCCAACAATTTGTGAAGAGCAAAATAATGCCCAATTTAGTAAGGAAGCTTTTTTTTTGATAGATCCGATTGATGGTACTTCTGGCTACATTAAAAATAGCGATCAATTTTCAATTAATATTGCCTTGGTCAAAAATCAGAAACCGATTTTTGGCTTGATTTACGCACCTATTTTTGAGGGCGGGAAGTTATTCTTGAGCTCCGCTGATGATAATCTTTTAAAATATCATGATTTATTAAGAAAAACAGAAAAGATTGTCAAAGAAGATATCGAGATTAGTAATTTTAAGCCAGATGTTATAAAAAAAATTGATACAAAGGTAAGCTCTTTGAGAATTATAACCAGCAAGAGATCTCATGATAGTGATTTAATAAAATTTGTGAAACAATTTTATCCGCAAAATATTAATAATTATTCCTTAGTCAAAAGGTCATCAGCTATTAAATTCTTTGATATTTTAGAAAATAAGGCTGATATTTATATTCATTTCAATCAAACGATGGAATGGGATACTGCTGCAGGTCATGCTTTAATTAAGTTGATTAATATTTCAGCAAAAAAAATATCAATAATAGATGATGATTTTATAATTGGTAATGATTTAGATTATGGAAAATTAGACTATTTAAATTCAAGCTTTGTGATTTTTTAATATTAATTTATGGTTAAAAAATTTGTAGCCAATTGTGACTTTAATGGCCAAAAATATCCGATTACACTATATGTTGGCAATCCTGCAAAAGGTTCGCATCCTTTAGGATTTCAAAGTAAATGGTTAGCCAAAAATAGATCCGGCAAAATTCCAGAAGATATCATGGATGCATTCAGCAGAATTGCTGAGATTGCAGAAAAGCATCGAGTTGCTTTTGAGGAATTGTGTTCATATGTAATTAATGAACTTAATGAGAGCGATAGTTTTATTAGCGATTTTAGCCAAGCTTCAGAATTTTCTAATAATGGCATCGATTATGCAAAAGATGTTAATGATCAATCTTGGAAAAAAAACGACGAATATGATGATGAGGATTATGATGAAGATGATGAAGATGATGGAGATGATCGCTTCACTAAAAAGTCAGAAAATGAATCAGAAGAAACAAAATTTGTGGACCAGCTAAGTAATGATTTATTAGAGGCGCAAGAGGAAGATAATGATCTAGATCAGGAAGAGGAGGAAGTGATTGAAATTGATCCTGATAATCATGAAAAAATTTATCTTGATAAAAATTACGGCAAGAAACCAAAAAAATTCAAAGAAGCCCCTATTGCTGACGATGGTTTACAGCCAGCACTAAAAAGTCAAAGAAATGATAAAAGATTTAACCCATTTGCCAAAAGCGCCGAACAAAAAGACTCGCCAAGAAAAGATTCTGGCTTAGAAAATGTTGCAACCAATAGCTTTTCTTTTTACAAAGGTAGTCAAAGCAATGAAAAGCCAAAAGATATTAAAACAAGCAAAGTCGAACCGGTAGCTAAAAGTACCACAACAATTGACCGTAACTAACGACATGTTTTCTACAAAAATAAGGGATTTTATTTTAACAAATCGCATGACTCGTCGCATCATGCTGTTAACTAATAATAAAATTATTCCTACCGCCCTAAAGCTTACGATTATTATTTTAATTTTTTTAGCATCTTTATTTACAACTTTATTTTTTACATATCCTAAATTTAGTACAGCGATTTATAGCAAAATATCTAACAAATTTTTGCAAGTTAATCAACTTAGCCAAGAAAAATTTCATGAAATTAAAATATCTGGCAACCAGAAAGTGAGTGATTTTAAGATAATTGAGATAATTAGAAAATGTGAAGTAGAAAATAAAAATAGCCAAAACAGCTATTCTATTATTCATGATATGATTGATAAGATTATCGACGAACTACCATGGATTGTTAATATTAAAATTAATCGTAATTTACCGAACATTTTAAATATTCAGGTTGAAGAATTTAGTCCTTTTGCCGTTTGGCACAATGATAATAACAAGTTCTTAATCGATAAATCTGGTAATATTATTGAATTCCAAGAAGATGCTGACACCGAAAAATTAATTGAGCTTTCTGGGCTAAATGCAAATATTCATGCCAAATCACTATTTAATTTACTAACGATTGACTCAAGCTTTAGCAAAAAAGTTTTTTCGGCAACTTGGGTTGGAAACAGAAGATGGGATGTTAGGTTACAAGATGGAGTAATTGTCAAGCTACCCGAAGAAAATATTTCATATGCTTGGAAAAAGATTGTGGATATATATTCGATACCTGGTTCTGATATTAGGCTTGAGATAGTAGATTTAAGAGTAAATGATAAGATTTTTTTAAAATATAAACAGAAATAATACTCGCTAATACCAAATCCTATCTTAAAATGCCAATTTTCGTTTAAGAAAAGAGATCAAAATTCAAAGATTTAGGCACATTAACAAAGGTTATTTAATTTGTGAAAATAGTATTAGTATCTTATGTCAAATTGTAAATTATATCTTCAGTTATAACAAAATCTAGCTTCTGATCAAACTGATTTGTTTCGATTTCTCTATCAATATATTGAAAATAATATGCCAAACCAATTGCTATAATTTTTTTCTTGGATCTTAAATTTTTTATTGCTTTATCATAAAAACCCTTGCCCATTCCGATTCTATTTAGATTTGCGTCAAATGCAATTAGGGGAACGATTAGGATATCTGGATCAATAAATTTATATGTTTTTGGCTCTAGAATTTCAACAAACTCTTCATTACGCACAAATTTTACATCATTTTGATAGAGTCCAAATTTTATATTTTTCTGATCGATAACTGGATAACAAAATTTATAATTTTTTCTCTTCAAAAATTCAGCAATTAGCGAGGTGTCTACTTCATTAAATGCTGAATTATATAGCGAAAAAACCGGATTAGAAACTTCCAGCAATTGCAAAAAATAATCAAAATTTTTTAGGAAGCTATTTTGTATAGCATAAGAATTAGTACTAACATAGTCTGAACTCAGATTTAATCTCGTCTTTTTTATGAACTTTCTAATGCTAATTTTATTCATTGACTAACGATTTTAACTCAAGATCAAATACACCAAAAGCTTCCATCTATAATTCTATATAGATACAAAGTATTTTTATGGGAAAATTATTATAAAAAACGCAGATGTATTTGATATACTTCAAGTTTTTTATAATAGGTTTTAGGCCAAAAGATAAAGCCAAAAAGTCAATTATAAAACTAAAATAGTATTATTTATATTCGATGTTTAGACAAGTCCTTAGTCTATTTTTTAAGTTTAAATAGCTGCCTTGATTCATAACTTGTAGAATTTCTTTTGCTTTTGAAAGTAAATTTTTTGTCGCTAATTGGAGCGCTTGGCACATATATTATTTTGGTTTTCGGAATCTTGTTTTCGGTAACTTTAGCAATTTCTGGCGTTAAAGAATATTTAATATTTTGAGCATCTTTATTTTCTTCTTGAGATTTTGAGTACTTAAAATTTTGAACTTTTTGCTCTTCGTCTTCAATTTTTAAATACCTAAAATTCTGAATTTTACTATTCTCTTCTTTAATTTTAGAGTCTTTAAAATTAGATGACTTATTATCTTCTTCCTTGGTTTTGATATAGTTAAAATTCTTTATTTTAGTGTCTTTATTCTCAGGAATATCATTGTTGATTTTTTTCAAACTATAAACTTCTGCCAAATTATTTGATTGTGAATCGTCTTTGGTCATTTTATTTAGCCTATCAATTTGATTTTCAATAAAATCTTGTAGCTCGGATTTGTTTTTATTTTGGGCAATTGTAAAAGATTTTGAAAGCTCATTTTTTAAGGCTGTCTTACTTATGTACTTATTATAAAAGGAATTTTGAACAATATCGCGAAAGCAATCAAAACAGCCGGATCTTGCGGCTAACAAAATTGCAGAATCGCTATTATCATTAACTTTTTCAATTCTTGCCCCTGCCTCAAGAAGTTCTTTGGTTATTTTTGAAAAAGAAAAGCTTGCAGAGCGCATTAATGGAGTCCAGCCTTCATTATCTTGGATATTAACATCAGCACTATTATTGATTAAATGCTGCACTATTGATAAATTACCCATTCTAGCAGCAATATGAAGAGCCGTTGCACCACCGTCATTTTGTTTATTGATTATAGCCCTACCTGAATTACTAAAAAACTTAACACCTTTCAAATCTTGATCAACTACCGCTTGCATCAAAGGGGTGATATTTGCCACCAAATCACTATCAGCCCTTGCATTTGCATGCATAATGCTAAATAAAATTGTAACAAAAATTAATAAAAACCTCATATCAGGATTGTAAGTTAGGTATTCTAAGATGTTGAATCAACATAGCTTCAATATTTTATATTTAAGATCCCTCACAAATCAGCTAATTTTGCAGAGAGATTCGATCAATAAGACCCCTGCAAATCATCGAATAGGCTTTGATCAATTTAAGGATAAAATTCCTTAAAATCATCAATATAACCGACACAAATGACGCAGAATTTACAAAGTAATTTCGAATAATTTGCAACTTACTACAAAAATTAAAAAATATTTGTAAATTAAGTTACCCAAATTCGTTGATTTACACAAGCCTCATTTTAGAATTTTTTTCTAGATTCTATGATTGTTTTTGCAAAACAACTTTTTATTTCAATAATTATTTTATGAAGATGAGATAAATGTCTTTGAAAATAATAGACTTAAGACAAAAATAATCGATGAACTTACCACCACCGAAGGTCCAGATGGGGTGTCAAGTTTAAATGATATTAAAATCCCAATAACTAACGATAAAATAGCAATAATTACTGAAATTACAACCATAGATTCTGGTGATTTTGCGATTTGCCTAGCTGAAGCGGCTGGTATTATTAGCATAGATGTAACCAGCAGCAAACCAACAACCCTAATTGAAATCACTACGAAAATTGCCATCAATGCCATCAAGAGAAGCTGCAACTTAAATGTTTTAATTTTTTCTGACTTAGCCAGATCTTCATTAATTGTCATTAAAATTAATGAATTCCAATTAAGAAAAATTAATAATAAAACTATTAAGCCGCCGCCATAAATCCAGTAGATTTCATTTACCATCACCGTTAAAATATCTCCAAAAAGATAGCTATGTAAATTAAAGCGTATTTCTAGTAGGCTGATTACAACCATACCAATTGAAAGGGCTGAATGCGACAAAATACCAAGCAAGGTATCGGTAGCAAGAATTCTTTTTTGCTGCAAAAAAACCAAAACTAGTGCGAAAATTAAGCAAACCAATAAAATCCCAATATTTGCTCCGATTGAACATATCAAGCCAAGAGCTATACCAAGCAAAGAGCTATGTGCTAGAGAGTCTCCAAAGTAAGCCATATTGCGCCACACCACAAAACAACCCATAACACCTGCGATTATTGCTATACCAATTCCAGCAAATAAAGCACTAACTAATATTGATTCAAGCATGATGATGATGGTGTTGATGGTTATAAATTGCTATCATTTTAGCCATATCATCGCCAAATAACGTTACAAACTCTGGATCTTTAGCAACAATATTTGGCTCACCTGAGCAGCAAATATGACCAAATAAGCAGATTACTTTTTTAGTATTTGCCATTACCAAATGCAAATCATGCGACACCATTAAAATAGTTAATTGTCTTTTTTTATAGATATCTTGTAGCAGCTTATAAAAATTTAACTGACCAGAGATATCAAGATTTTGAGCCGGTTCATCAAGCACAAGAAGCTCAGGATTAACTAGTAAACTCCTTGCCAAGAGCACCCTTCTAAACTCACCGCCAGATAAAACATAAAGGGGTTTTTGTAAAATATTGCATATCTTAGTTTCTTTAGAAACTTCTAAAATATCATTATCAGTAGCCTTATTGGCGAGATTTAAGAATCTTTTGACATTCATTGGCATCACGTTGCTGAGCTTTAGACTCTGAGGAACGTAACCAATTTTTAAATCTTGCTGCCTAGAAACACTGCCTTTATTAACTTTTTCTAAGCCGAGTAAACATTTAAGCAATGTTGACTTTCCTGCGCCATTTGGTCCAACTATAGTAGTAAAGTCACCTCTTTCTACAGTTAAAGAAACATTATGTAAAATCGCTCTATTTTGACGGATAAAACTAATTTTTTTGGCAACAATTAATGACATTATCTATGGTAAACCAATTTTTTTATGAGTTTGCAAAGAAAGAATATAGCCATTTTCTAGGCATAATTTAATTGCTAGATCTAAATTTTCTTTATTTTTTGTTTGATCATATTCGTCCATTGGCTGCAAATAAATTGGAATATTCAATTTATTTTGATCAATTTTTGCAATTTGATTATAAGGCTCTCTTTTTGATATTATAAATTTAAAAGCATCAATTTTTGGCAACAAATCTTCTCTTATTGGATAATATTTTTGTTTGGAAATTTTAGGCGAACAGATTATTTGTACCTCTTTTGGTAAATCACGAAAAATAGTACCATTAGTTTCGATTTGCACTTTAAGATCAATATTTTGTAATTCTTGACATAGTTTTGTTATTGGTTGTCGCATTGGCTCTCCACCTGTAATAACTGCCAATCTAATTTTAGGATTTTTTTGTAAAATATTTTGAATTTGCAACAAAATATCTTTCAAAGACATTTCTTGATATGAATCAAATTCAGTATCACAAAAATCACACGCCAAATTACATCCTCCAAGCCTAATGAAGATTGCTGGCGTGCCAACATTTGGCCCCTCGCCCTGCAAAGTTAGAAAAATTTCTTGAACTTGCAGATAATCTCCGTCATGAATTTCAGCTTTAAGAATTTTATTTTTTCCAAACATTATAGCACTTCAGCAAAACTAATTGATCTAATTTTTTCTTGTTGTTGCAGAATCATACTTCCCAGATCGTCAATATCGCTGAATATGCCAACTATTTTTTTGTCATCAATAGTTAACTCAATTTCTTGACCAACCTTATAAGCTTTTTTAAGCCATAATTTTCTAAAATTGGCAAAGCCAAAATCTTGCCAAGAATTATAAAATAACTTAAACTTATCGAGTAGCCTTTCCAAAAATTGAATTTTATTAATTTCTAACGATAAATCTTTTAAATTTGTTGCTGGAAAAATTGTTGAAGATGGACTTTTGGCCAAATTAACACCCATACCAATTACTACAAAATGCAGTTGATCATTTTTAATTGAATTTTCTATTAAAATTCCCGCAACTTTTTTACTATCTAACAACAAATCATTGGGCCATTTGTAAGAAATTTCTACCTCTTTATTTAAAGAACTTGCTAGCTCTTCAATAATTTCGCCAAGAGCTAAAACAGCCAAAATTGACAATTGTGAAATTTCAATAATCTTAACCTTTGGCTTCAAAAGAAGTGAAAATTGCAAATTTTCATTGTAAGACTGCCATTTTCTATTTTTTCTACCACGTCCCTGATTTTGAATATCAGCAATAGCGACCTCAAATTCATGAGCTAAATTTAATCTTCCCTGATTTAAAAGATAAGAATTAGTGCTGTCTATCTCGGCAAAATACTTAATATTGAAATTTTTATATTGATATTCTTTCAACATTATCTGGTAAATACCCATTCATTTTCACTAGAAACTTTTTCATCAAACTTATAATCGGCCTGATTAAATTTTTTTAAATCCTGAGTTTTTATTATTTTATTTTTTATAGCAAAATTTGCCATCATCCCTCTGGCTCTTTTGGCATTGATACCAATAATTTTTAAAGAGCCGTTTTTTTTCTCCTTAAACACAATGTCAATTATCTTATTTTTAATTTGCTGACGATTAACTACCGAAAAATATTCGTTGGAAGCAAGATTAACAATGTCTAGATTGATTTTATTAAGAGTTTGCACTATTTCATCTTGCCAGAATTGGTATAAATCTTTGATATTTTTTTGTTGAAAAAATTTATTGTTAGCAAAGTTGGTTCCCATTTCTAATCGGTATGGCTGAATTAAGTCTAAAGGTCTCAATAAACCATAAAGTCCTGATAGAATCAAAATATGCTCTTGAGCAAATTGAAATTCATCATCACCAAATTCTTTAGTTTTAATATTATTATAAACATCGCCATTAAAGGCAAGAATAGCCTGTCTTGAATTAGTAGAATTATAATCGTTGACAAAAGATTGAAATCGTGCGAAGTTTAATTGTGATAATTTTTCACTGATACCAAATATTTCTTGAAGATCTGTAGCTGACAAATTTTTTAAGATTTGCACTAAATTATAGGCCTTTTCTTTAAAAAGAGGAGTTGAGCTTGGCGTATAATTTGTTTGAGAATCAAAATCTAGTGATTTTGCAGGTGATAATAGTAATATCATGCTTGCTTTTAAATTTGCTAATAAGTTATATTAATCGTACACTTTATAATTAATAATACAACCTAGATTAAACAATGTCACAAGAATTACCATTAATGAGAAAGGCTACTGCAGTTTGGTTGGTTGAAAATACCTCTCTGACTTTCAGGCAAATTGCTAATTTTTGTGGCCTTCATGAACTTGAAGTACAGGGCATCGCTGATGGAGATGTCGCCTCTAATGTTGTTGGCCAAAACCCAATCATTTCTGGGCAAATTACTAAAGAAGAAATTGCAAAATGCGAAGCAGATCCCGAGGCTCATTTACATATCATAAAATCGGCGTTTAGCAGAAATAAAGGAAAAGTTTCTAAATATACTCCAATTGCTCGTCGTCAAGACAAGCCTGATGGTATAGCTTTTTTACTAAAATATTATCCAGAAATTACCAATGCTCAAATCAAAAAATTAATTGGTACCACTGATAAAATGATTGATTCAATCAGAGAAAGAACTCATTGGAACATTCAAGAAATTAAGCCAAGAGATGTTGTTTTACTTGGCTTATGTAGTCAATCTAGATTTAATGAGGTTATAGCTTCAATTAAAGAAGCAAACCTAGAGCAACAACAGTAAATTTTATTGAATATGTTAGGTTTAAGTGAAAGTTTAAAAGTTGGTGATTACGCTCCCAACTTTGTTGCAGATTCAATCCAAGGAAGGATAAAACTATCAGATCTAAAAGGAAAAAATATAGTTTTATATTTTTACCCAAAAGATGATACTCCAGGTTGCACTATTGAAGCTCAAGATTTTAATAACAGACTCAAAGAATTTGCAAAGCACGACTGCATTATAATCGGGGTCTCTAAAGATAACACTAATTCACATAAAAAATTCATTGAAAAATACAGTTTAAAATTTGACTTGTTAGCTGATATATCTACAGAAATTTGTCAAAGCTATAATGTTTTGAAAGAAAAATCAATGTTTGGAAAAAAATACTTAGGCATTGATCGTAGCACATTCTTAATTGACAAAATTGGCAAAATAACCAAAATATGGACCACAGTTAAAGTAAAAGGCCATGTTGATGAAGTTTTATCTGAATTAAAAAAAATCTAAATAAGCATTTTGAAGATTTAGCCAAATCATAATTTTGATTTGTATTTAGTGCTTGATTTTTGCTATTTTGTACTTACTATACTTTGTCCTTTTAGTTATTAATTTTTCTTTCTTTATCAATGTCAGTTGTTTTTGAAGCTCGAGAGAGAGCTGAGTTTGGTAGCAGAGCTACAAAAAATTTAAGAAAATCTGGTAATATTCCAGCCATTATTTATAACAAATCCAAAAATTTAGATCTTGTTATTGATGCAAATTCATTTGAAAAGGAATATTTCAAAGGAAATTTACCGGCAACTGTAGTAGAGATAGAGCTAGGTAACAAGAAATTAAGGGCTATAGCTCATGATATCACTCTTGATCCAGTAACTGACAAGCCTATTCATGTTGATTTTATTAGCTGTGATAGCGCTGATAATATTCGTGCCAAGCCAAAATTTAAGTTTGAAGGCAGAGAAAAATCTCCTGGTTTAAAAAGAGGTGGCTTCCTAAATGTTGCTCTTAGAAGAGTTGATGTTTTGTGTTCAAGTAAATCAACTATACCAACAGAAATAACTGTAGATGTTGGCTCTCTTCATATTTCTGATAAGGTTAGGGCAAGTGATATTAAATTGCCTGAAGGAGTTAAATTCTCTAGCAAAAATAACTTCTTAATTTGCAGTATTACTGGTAGAGGTAAGTCAACCACTGGAGATAGTTCTGAAAGCACAGAAGCAAATCCTTCAGAAGAGTCAAAGGGCAAAGAATAATTTTGTAATTTTTTGATTTTTCGCTTATTTTCTTGCACCTTTATTGACTAGATTTCTTGCATAACCATAAAATTTTGAGGAATTTGTAGGGAGATTTGATCAATTAAAATAGTCTTAACGAGGAACTGCTAACTAAACATAGAGATTAATAAATCTTTATTAAAAAGCAGTAATAAACTGGCTTCTATCATATCAACTGCTTTACTAAATCTACATGTTCTTCTATTAGACCTAGCTAAACATCTTCTAATGACTGAATTTTTACTTTCAGCCAAGCAAGTTTCACTTTTTGATGCGATGTGGTGTTGGGCAATTTTATATTTTTTGTAGACCGAATATTCATCGGTGCATAAATGTCTGATATTGTATCTTTCTTCTAACCTCATAGCTAATTTTAGGTAGGTGATAAAGCTTCTATCACCTATTTCAGAGTCAACAACTTTAAGTCTTTTCCTATCAGTAGCAATCCATATGAAGGTATATTCTCCATTGATGAGTCTTTTTGTTTCTTTATCCCTTCTTGGTTTTTTTTAATCCAAGTAACAAGCTCATCTATTTCCATAACAGCAATATCTTCTTTAACATCAATATTATCAGCTGCCTCAAATAACTTTCTTTTGATTATTTTGGCAAATTTCCTAACCCATTGAATCACTAAAACATTACTAACATTCTCAAGTCTTTCAATAGATCTAATTCCAACACCCTCTAAATACATCCTAATAACTTTAAATCTCTTCTCATCATCGTATTTCTCTCTTCTATCACCAGCAGTAAATGTTTTGTTACATTCCTTGCATTTATACCTTTGTTTACCTGACATAAAGCCATTTTTAACAAACCCACCATTACCGCAGTGCTTGCAAACCATTTTGGACATATCAATTATCATTAAAAGTTAATAAATTGGCTGATGCCAATATTTATTTTATCATTGGATAATTTAATGTCTATGTTTAATTAGCAGTTCCCTTAACGACTATTTTAATCATCAAATCGGCTAAAATTTTTTGGAATTTTAGCGTATTTTGATGTACGTGAATTTCAAAAATTTTTAATAACGAAAAAATTACCAAAATTTGGCAGTTATGCAAGAAGTCTATTGTTATTATCCTAGGAAAATATTTGGAAAACTTAAAAAAATCTTTAGAATGCGTTGTTGTTAATTCTAAGATCTGAATTTTTATACAAATCAACATTTAATACTAGACCAAATCCAATCATCATAGAAGCCATTATAGTTCCCCCATATGAAATAAAAGGCAGTGGAGCACCAACAACAGGAATTAAACCCATTACCATGCCAATATTAATAAACATATGAATTAAAAAAATATTGGCAATGCCCATTACCAATAACTTTCCATATTGATGCTTTGTTTTTAGAGCTATAGCAAAGCAAATTGCCCCGACTATTAAATATGTTGCTATAGTTAAAAAACTGCCAATAAATCCGACTTCTTCTGCTAACATTGTAAAAATAAAGTCGGTTTGTTTTTCTGGTAAGAAATTTAATTGGCCTTGCGTGCCATTAAGATAACCTTTACCAAAAAGACCTCCTGAACCTATTGCTATCTTTGATTGTATAATATTATAACCACTGCCCAAGGGGTCTTTGTCTGGATCAATAAAGGTTAATACTCGTTGCTTTTGGTAATCATATAGCAAGAAGTGCCAAGCAAAGGGAATTGAAATTAAAATTAGAATGCCAGATGAAATAAATATCCAGGCTCTAGCTCCAGCCATAAATAATACCGAAACTCCTACAAATGCAAGAATGGCTGCCGTTCCTAAATCTGGCTGTTTAAATATAAGTACTGCAGGTACTGCTATTAATAAAATAGGCATAATTATAACCCTGATTTTGCCAATATTTTCAACTTCAACATTATAAAAATATCTGGCTAATGCAAAAACTGTACATACTTTCATAATTTCTGAAGGCTGCACTGTTATTGAACCAATTTTAAACCACCTAGTTGCTCCCATAGCGTTATGTCCAACAACCGCAACAATTACAACCAAAAACAGAGCCAAACCGTATAAAATATAGGCATATCTGAACCAAACTTTAATGTCTGTTATGGCAATAAAAATCATAATTGGAAAGAATATTGCAAAAAAACCCATTTGCCTGATCATCCAAGGTCTTATAGAACCTCCTCCAGCTGAATAAAGCATCAAAAAACCAATGAATGCTAAAATAATTATTAGAGAAACCATCAGCCAATTTAGGTTTTCGATTCTTTGTGAAAGACTATTTTTATTTTGATCAATAATCATATAAGAATACTAGATAATGATTGCTCTAACTTGCCATATTTAAATTCAAAACCACTCTCGAGTAGCGTTTGGGGGTAGACTCTTTGCCCCGATAATAAAAGCTCTTGGCCCATTTGTCCAAATAAAATTTTTACCACAAATTCTGGCATATTAAAAAAACAAGGTCGATTTAATATTTTAGCTAGTATTGTAGTAAATTCAGAGTTAGTTACGCAATTAGGTGAAGTTAAATTAACAGCTCCACAAATTTTTTCATTATTAATAATAAAAATGATTGCTTCAACCGCATCTTTAATGTCAATCCAACTCATATATTGGCTAGCTGAGCCTATTTTTCCACCCAATCCTAGCTTAAATGGTGTTATCATTTTTTTTAAAGCACCACCACTTTTCCCCAAAACTATCCCAGTTCTAATTTTTACCAATCTTACTTTTTTATTTACTAATTCAGCTTGCCTTTCCCAATCTTGGCAAATTTTTTGCGAAAAGAGATTTACATTGTAAGCAGTTTTTGAATCTTCATTAAATTTTAACCGACTAGATATTCCATAATAGCCTATTGCTGAGCCACTTATAAATAAAGATGGTTTATTTGTAGATTCATTAATTTTCTTAACCAATTTTTTGGTTAAATTAATTCTGCTATCATAAATTTTTTTCTTACTTTGCAATGTCCAGTATTTCGATATTGGCTCACCTGCTATATTTATCACTACATCATAAAGAAATTCTTTTTGATCTAAATCATTAATATAGATAATTTTATCATTATTTTGCAGTGACTTTCTAGTTAAGATGGTTAATTTATGCTTACTAGCAATGAGCTTTTTGCATAATTCACTACCAATAAAACCAGTGCCTCCAGTCAATAAAATTTGCATTATTGATATACTTAATTTGCTATTAAAATCACTAAAATGAAAGAAATCATAGAAAATAAACTAAAAACTATTTTTCAACCAAATTATTTAAAAGTTATTAATAATTCCCACCTGCATAAAGGTCACCATGGGGATAATGGTACTGGCGAAACTCATTTTAAAATTGAAATATCGGCTAAAGAATTAACAAATAAAAATAAGATAGCTGCTCATCGACAAATAAACAATATCTTAAGAGAAGAGTTTGCAAAAGGATTGCATGCCCTAGAAATTAAAATCATCTATTATAGATAAGTCTATTAAGATTTAGACTTTTATAAGGTAAATTTTGGCTATAAATTCAAGTTAAAACCTTGAAGTATATCCAATACTTCTGCGGTTCTAACTTAAATTTCTATCTCAAAATTTTCTCATATAAAATGTCTAGATCTTAACTGACTTATCTATAATTGCGACTCTTGAGAGACTCAATGATAATAATCAAATTTTTGAGAGCAACCTACAAAAAATTAATAGTCCTGCAAAAAGCTTTTTAATAATTTTGCTCTTTTTGGATGCTGTAATTTTTTTAACGCCTTAGCTTCAATTTGACGAATACGCTCTCTGGTAACAGAAAATTGTTTACCAACTTCTTCCAAAGTGTGATCTGTAACCATACCTATTCCAAAACGCATCCTTAGAACCCTTTCTTCTCTAGGTGTTAACGAAGAAAGCATTTGTGTAGCCAGCTCTTTTAGCTTTGAATAAGAAGTGGCGTCAAATGGCTGAACAGCGGTTTTATCTTCGATAAAATCTCCTAAGATACTTTCTTCATCATCGCCTGAAATTGGTGAATCTAGGCTGACTGGATCTTTTGACGTCCTTAAAACCTTTCTTACCTTTTCAACTGGCATTAAAAGCTTATCAGCAATTTCTTGAGCATCTGGAGTTCTGCCAAGCTCCTGAGTTAATTGACGCGAAGTTTTAACGATTTTGTTGATAGTTTCTACCATGTGAATTGGAATCCTGATGGTGCGCGATTGATCAGCAATTGCCCTAGTAATAGCCTGTCTAATCCACCAAGTAGCATATGTTGAAAATTTATAACCACGGCGATATTCAAACTTATCAACGGCTCGCATTAAGCCAATATTGCCTTCTTGAATAAGATCAAGAAACTGTAATCCACGATTTGTATATTTTTTAGCAATTGAAACTACTAGTCGCAAGTTAGCTTCTATCATCTCTTTTTTAGCCCTAGATTCATCTTCTTGGCTTTTATGAACTTTTTTAATTAAGTCTTTAAAATCAGCAATATTAAGGCCCATTACTTTGGTAAATTTGATAATTTTTATCAAAAAATCCTTAATTACTTGTTCTTTTTCGCCTACAAATTTTTGCCATTTTGGATCTGAGGTTTTTTTGAGGTTATTTAACCAAATTTCACCATTTTCAACACCCTCATAATTTTTAAGGAATTCAGCCTTAGTTATACCATATTGCTGTGATAATTTTAGTAATTCAACCTCAGTAGCAATTAACTTTTGCTGTAACTCATAAAGCTGATCGACTAATGCTTTAATCAGGGTATCATTGAAACTTACCTCTGAAACAAGCTCGCGGAAATTGTTTTTAGCTTTATTAATTTCATCATCAACTTTAATTTCATCAGGAGTTTTGCTCTCTGATTTATCAATTATGTTTTGACAAATTTGGGCTATTCTTTGAAACAAATCCAACATCTTTGGCATTAAAATTCGTTCCATCGAGACGAAAGAAACCACGCTTTCATCAATCTCTTCTAATTCTTCATCATCAAACAATGAATCATCATCATTTGATTCAACATCTTGATCTGAGAAAAATTCAGCAAAATCATCATTGCCAGCATTACCTTCGGGTTCTTCACTGCGCATCATTTCTTCTAGCTCGGAATTATAGGTTTCATCAATTCTGATTATATCGCGCAATAAAATTGTCCCATTTGATAAACCATTATACCACTCAATAAAATGACGCAAAATAATCGGACTATTATATAGCTGTTCGATTGTCTCGTTGCGACCTTCTTCGATTCTCATTGCAATCGATACCTCATCATCTCGGGTAAGCAATTTTACAATGCTCATCGACTTTAGGTAGGTTTTGACTGAATCTTCGCTTCTTTTTTGGCTTTTTTCTTCATCTTTAGCTTGTAGATCATCTTCTAAGATTTTATCGATATCTTCTTCCTTTTCGATAATTTTTATCTTAAATTCAGTTATGGTATCAAGAATTTGATCAAGCTTACTTGGCGCAATTTCCGTTTCAATATTGTCACTAATTTGTTCATGAGTAAGATAGCCCTGAACTTTTCCTAAGGAGAGTAACTTTTTCAAACTATCTGCAATATCTTCAGGAAAATTCGCCACCGCCTCAGCTTTTCTCTTAATCGCAGACCTAACCCCTTGAATTAAATTAAACTTCTCATTTAGAATATCATTTTGGGTAATATTATTAGCAGATTTTTTCTTGTTTGTCGTCTTTTTTACACTAATTTCCTCGCTTTTTTTAGAAGTTTTAGTGGCAACCGTTTTCTTTTTTGTTGTCGTAGATTTAGAAGTGTTAGTTTTTTTGTTATCTTTAGCCATTTATTTATAGGATATAATTTAAAGAAGCTCTTGCTCTAAATTTAAAATTTTTTGTTCGATAGAATTTTTGTAATCAAAAATCTCTTTAATTTTTTGATCTGAAATTGCACTATGGTGAGTTTTGATGGCATCAGCCTCAATTAAGCAGCTTTGATATTGTTGCTCTAATTTTATTAATAACTCTTTAAATAGCAAAACTTTAAATCTAGCCTGATAAAAATCATCAAGCTCTATTTCAGATAAAGTATTTTTGATATCTATTAGATGACAACTGTAATCTAATTTTTCAAGTTCTGCAAGAACTTTATTTTGATTAGTATCATTTTGCAAATCAATTATTTCAATTATGCTATCTTTAATTGCAGTTAGGTTTTCATTGCAAAATCTTAATTCTCTTATGTCAAAATCGTCATCTTGGTAATTTGCTAAACCATTATCTTTGATAATGTAGCATATAATATTTTTAGCCATAACGTCAGCCAAATTTAGCTTGGTTTCTTTTTTATTATTTTTAACTTTACTGGTAATTGGGCCGTTATTTTTGCCATTATTTCTACCAAATCTATATATCCAATCTTTAAAATATTGTAAAAAATACTTTTTGCTTAAACTGTCTTTTATCAATTCAGCCTTAGTATTTAAATAACTCTCTAATTTAGCTTTGCTCTCTGGAGAAATTTGCTTGCTTTGATCTAAGGCCAAATCATTAATCGCAAAATCAATCATCACTTGTGACATTGGAGCTGATTGAGCCAAAAATTTTTCAAATTCTTTGGCACCATTTTTGTTAATAAAATCATCGGGATCCATGCCATCTGACAAAAAAGCAAATCCAATATTTTTTTGGCTTGAAATAATTGGCAGGGCTATTTCTAAAGCTCTTTTGGCAGCCATAATTCCGGCATTATCGCCATCTAAACACATTATTATTTTGTCAGTTATGGCAAAAAGCTGCGATAAATGGCTATCGCTTAAAGCAGTCCCAAGTCCAGCTACCACATTTTCAACACCATTACTACTTAATTTTATAACATCCATATAGCCTTCGACCACTACTGCGCAAGATTTTTTAAAAATAGCATTTCTTGCTTCAGCAAAATTATACAAAATATGCTTTTTTTTAAAAAATTCTGTTTCAGCTGAATTAAGGTATTTTGGCAAAGAATCATCAATAATTCTACCTCCAAAGGCAATAACTCGCTTTTTTTTGTCAAGAATTGGAAAAATAATGCGATTTCTTTGCTTGTCGTAAAGATTGCCGCGATCATTTTTAGAAACGACTCCAGTTTTTAGTATTTCTTGCTCTGAATAACTTTTACTTTTTAAGAAATTTATTAATGAATCATAAGAATTTGGAGCAAAACCTAAGCGAAATTTTTTGGCAATTTTGGCATTTAAACCTCTTTTTTTGAGATAATTTCTAATTTCGCTTGAAGATTCCAGGTAAAGATTTTTCTCAAAAAAATGACAAATTTCTTCTAAAATTTGATATTGTTGATCAATTTGTGACTTTTCTTCTTGAGTTTTTTCATATTTAACTTGAGGCACAGCAATTGAAAAATCACTAGCCAAACTCAAAACTGCCTCTTTAAAATCAAGGCCTTGTTTATTCATAACAAAAGTTATGATATCGCCATGAGCGCCACAACCAAAGCAATGATAAAAACCCTTTTGATCATTAACTGTAAAAGATGGGGTTTTTTCATTGTGAAACGGGCATAATCCACTATATTCTTTACCCTGTTTTTTTAACTTAACAATTTTGCCAACAACTTGCGAAGTTAAAATTTGTGATCGCAAATTATCTGGAAAATCTTTTGAAAAATTCATTGCGATTATCTAGTTAGTCTTTTTTATCATAAATTATGATCTCATCTTCATCACCATAACCTAGGTTTTTTCTAACTTGCTCGTCAAGCAAATCAAGGTCTAAAGATTCTGGACGCATTTTTTTAACTCTTTCTTCTTTTGATTTGCGAATATTTGATAGAGTATTTTCTATAACTTTTTTTTGTTCAATTTCTTTTTGTAGGCGCATTAAATCTTGCAAACCTTTTTCACCATATATTGCAAAAAACACAAAATAGCAAGTGAGAAAAATTGCCACAAAAGATCCAATAAAGCCAAATTTAGTAATCTGATATTTTTTAACAAAAAGATAAATTGGATTCATTGCAGCATGCGAGATTTATTATGTTATAAAAGACCTTTGCAACCTTCTAATTTTGAGTAATTTTTAGGGAGATTTGATCAAGAAACATGACCTAAACGGTCAATTTTATCATCAAATCGGCAATTATTTTTTAAATTTTAGCGTATCTTGGTATATTAGATTTAAAAAGATGTTTTAAATCAAATCTTTTACCACTTTTATAATATCGTTAGTTTTTGGCAGAGCTAATTTTTCAAGATTAACCGCATATGGCAAAGGTGCATCAACAGAAGCTAGTTTTTTAACTGGGGCATCAAGATAATCAAAAGCTTCTTCCATTAAAATTGAGGCAATTTCACTGCCAATTGAAGCAAAAGGAAAGCCCTCTTCCACAGTTACGCAACGCGAAGTTTTAATAACTGACTCAACAATAGTTTGACGATCAATTGGTCTGATGGTTCTTAAATCTATAACTTCAGCACTAATTCCCTGCTTGGCCAGTTCTTCGGCTGCTTCAAGAGCGTATTTTACAGTCAGTGAAAAAGCAATAATAGTGACGTCTTCACCTTCTTTTAAGATTTTGGCTTTGCCAATTTCAACTAGATGATCATTGGCATATTCTTCTTCAAAAGACATGCCGTAAGTGATTTCATTTTCCAAGAAAATTACTGGATTTGGATCACGAATTGCTGATTTTAACAAACCTTTGCAGTCAGCCGCGCTATAAGGAGCGATAACTTTTAAACCCGGAATCGATCCATACCAAGCAGCGTAGCATTGAGAATGCTGCGCCGCAACTCTGGCGGCGGCGCCGTTAGGTCCACGAAACACAATCGGGCATTTAACTTGACCACCCGACATATAGCAAGTTTTAGCCGCCGAATTAACAATTTGATCAATTGCTTGCATAGCAAAGTTAAAAGTCATGAACTCAACAATTGGCTTTAAGCCTGCAAAAGCAGCGCCAACACCAATTCCAGCAAAACCATGCTCGGTGATTGGAGTATCGATCACTCTTTTTGCACCAAATTCATCAAGCATACCTTGAGTAACTTTGTAAGCACCATTATATTCAGCAACCTCTTCACCCATGATAAAGACCCTTTCCTCGCGGCGCATTTCTTCTGACATCGCCTCACATAAAGCTTCTCTAACTGTTAATTTTCTTAAAGTCATATTTATTTGAATTAATTATAAATATCAGTCATTAATTCTGACTCATCTGGTTCAGGACTATTTTTGGCAAATTCAACAACTTCATTTACTTGTGACTTAACTTCATCATCAACTTTTTTAATTTCTTCATCTTTAATTGAAGCAGTTTTAGACATATAATTTTTAAGGTTTATAAGTGGATCTTGCTCTTTTTTTCTTTCTAACTCATCTTTGCTACGGTATTTTGCCGGATCAGACATTGAATGACCTCGATAGCGGTAAGTATCCATCTCTACTATTACTGGGCCTTTGCCATTTCTAACATCTTCGATAATTTGTTTGGTTCCTTGAATAACTTCAACAACATCCATGCCATTTATTTTATAACCCGGAATATCAAAGCCCAAGCCCCTTTTATGTAACTCAAGGTTAGCTGAAGAGCGAGCAACCGAAGTACCCATGGCATATTTATTGTTTTCGATAATAAAAATAATTGGTAAATTCCATAATTTAGCCATATTGTAGGCTTCATAGACTTGACCCTGATGTGCTGCTCCATCGCCGTAATAGCAAAAAGTTACTGCCTTATTGCCAAGATATTTATCAGCAAAAGCAAGCCCTGCACCAATTGGCACCGATGCACCAACAATACCATGACCGCCAAAGAAATTACGCTCAATATCAAACAAATGCATTGAACCACCCTTGCCTTTTGAAGAGCCCGTACTTCTTCCCAAAAGTTCAGCCATGATAGCTTTTGGATCCGAACCTGTAACAATCATATGACCATGATCGCGGTAAGTAGTAATCACTCTATCGCCTTGTTGCATATTGGCCTTCATACCAACCGCAACAGCTTCTTGACCAATATAAAGATGGCAAAAACCTCCTATAAGACCCATACCATAAAGCTGGCCAGCCTTTTCTTCAAAGCGACGAATTAAAAGCATGTCATGATAAAAGCTCAGTAACTGTTTGCTGTCAAATTTCATAGATGATGATTTATCTGTTGTAGTCTTAAGTGCTGTTAACAAAGGTTTTTATTTTAAATTTAAAGAATTTTTAAAAAATTTTAAGTTAACTTATATTTTATCAATAGCGCAAACAACCCATCTTTTACAGCGCATTGTAAACACTAATTTTAGTGCAAAATATTGATGATAGCAAATTAAAAGTCAATTTTATCACACAAAACACTAAGTTCTAAGTATGATGATAAGAAGCTTTTAACCTTTAAAACTAGAAATGATATTAAAAAGAGTTCCTTGGAAAGCTGAGATAGCTGAATCACCAAATTGTAAAATACTAAAAGCGAAGGCAAATGAAACAATCCATAAATAGGAATATTTAAAAATATTTTGTAGTAAACTTCTATTATTTTTAATAAAAGAGCCGTTGATATCTTTTAAATTTTTCTTAACCATCAACAATTTTTCTTCGGCGGTAAGCCGCCTTCTTGATGAACGCATCTTTACTTTATCAACTTTTACACTATATCCAACAGTATCTGCTTTGCCTGAATTTTTTTTTAAAAGAGATGTTAAGGCTTGTATATTATCTTGACTGAAAGTTTTGATCATCAAATATAAAAACTATTTACTAATTTAACCTTAAAGATGAATTTTAGTATAAATTAAGATTGCACCAAGAAGATTAATAAATATTACTGTTTAATTTGACAAGAAATTATGACTTTTGTAAGTAAAAAAACTGCGATTATCCTATTTAATTTAGGAGGACCTGATAAAATTGAATCAGTTAAACCATTTCTTTTTAACTTATTTAATGATAAAGCAATAATTGGCTTGCCAAATCCGCTCAGATTCTTGCTAGCAAAGCTAATATCAAATAAAAGAAGTAAAACTGCCAAAGAAATATACAATCATATAGGAGGTAAATCTCCTTTGCTAGAAATAACAAATGAACAATCATACAATTTAGAAAGAGAGCTTTCTTTTGAAGGAGATTTTAAAACTTTTGTGGTTATGCGCTATTGGCACCCATTTTCCTTTGAAGTGATCAAAAATGCTATAAAATATAATCCAGATAATATAATTTTACTGCCACTCTACCCTCAATTTTCAAGCTCAACTTCAAAATCATCACTCGATGACTTTAAAAAAGTGATTAGTAAGTACAAAAGTAGCTTTAAAGAAAATTTAAACATCAGAACAATTTGTTGTTATCCAAATGATTTAGAATTTTGCAAATCGCATGCAACCTTAATAAAAAAAGTCGTTGCCAAATACAAACATTTAGATCAGTTACGCTTCTTATTTTCGGCGCATGGTTTACCACAAAAGTTAATTGAAAAGGGCGATCCTTATGTTTTTCAAGTTCAAACCACTACTGATTTAGTGGTTAATAATTTGGCTGAATTATTAAATATATCTAAGACTGAGATTTCAAAAAAAATTGATTACAAAGTTTGTTATCAATCAAAAGTTGGTCCCCTTAAGTGGACTTCACCAAGTTTAGAACAAGAATTAAGAAGAGCAGCTATTGACAATAAAATACCCGTTATTACGCCAATTGCCTTTGTTTCTGATCATTCAGAAACTTTAGTTGAACTAGATATTGAATATAAAGAATTGGCTGAAAAATTAGGCATAAAAAAATATCTGCGCACCCAATCTTTAAACTCAAACGCTATATTTATAGAGTCTCTGAAGCAAATTTGCTTAAATGCCAAAAAAAATTTTGATGAAAATCTAGAGCCTTATTTTTGTTCTAAATCGCAAAAAAGAATTTGCCCAAAAAAGTTTAAATATTGCCCAAATCAAAACCTTTAAAACGCCAATTTGCGTTTAAAGATTTGCAGCGAATCTTTTTACAATCCGTAATCTTTAACTAAAAGCTCGGCGATTTGCACAGCATTTAAAGCTGCGCCTTTGCGTAAATTATCAGCCACCACCCACATTGAAAGACCATTTTTAAGCGAATTATCTTTACGAATTCTTGAAACAAAAACTGGATCTTGGGTTGAGCATTCGATTGGAGTAACAAACTTCATTTCTTCCGGTCGATCAATCACCAAAATGCCGTCGCTCTCTTCTAAAGCTTCTTTAGCTTCTTCAACCGATATTTTATCTTCAAATTCTATATTAATTGCTTCGGAATGGCAATTAAATACAGGAACTCTGACACAGGTAACCTCAACTTCAATATTTGGATCAAGAATTTTCTTGGTTTCAACTTTCATTTTCCACTCTTCTTTGGTATAACCATCATCCATAAAGACATCTATTTGCGGAATCACATTGAAAGCAATTCTTTTGCTAAATTTTTTTGGTTCCATCATTTCATTGTGATAGATTTTTTTGGTAGAGTTGTATAACTCATCCATTGCTTCCTTACCACCTCCGGAAACGGCTTGGTAGGTAGAAACAACCACTCTTTTAATTTTAGCAATCTCATGAAGCGGTTTTAGAGCAACAACCATCTGGATTGTGGAGCAATTTGGATTAGCAATGATGTTTGATTTAGCGTAATCTTTTAAAGCTTGTGGATTAACTTCTGGCACAATTAATGGCACATTATCATGCATACGAAAATGTGAAGTATTATCAACAACAACACAGCCCGCTTTTGCGGCTCTTGGAGCATGAATTGCTGAAACTGAACCACCCGGAGAAAAAAGGCCAATTTTAGTATCTTTAAAATCATAATGATCCAAAACTTGTACCGTTAATTCTTTGTCGCCATAAGAAACCTTTTTGCCAGCTGAATTTTGCGAAGCCAAAGCCACGACTTCTGAAGCTGGGAAATTTCTTTCAGCTAAAATATTCAATATTTCACGCCCTACATTGCCAGTTGCTCCGGCAACTGCTATTTTTCTACCTGTCATTTATGATTTTTAAAAAAGAGTTAAATTTTCAAAAGATGATTTTAAAATAAAAAGAGAATTTAGCAACGCCCAAATTTTTAAAACTAGTCAAGTTTTTTGAATCCTATTGCTAAGCGACCTACCCTAAAGCCAAATTTAGTCATATCCGAAACATTAACTAAAGATTTTTCATCAACTAAAAATAGCCAATCTTTAACTTTTATGTCATATTTTTTACCATCAACTGGTACAGTAATTATGTAATTCATTTTAACAGCATTACCATATTGTTGACCATTTGAAATACCAACAATGTCATGAGCTGATCCAGTAAAATTATGATCATCAATCATTTTTAAAGTCCAAGTGCGATCATCAGTTTTGCCATCTGAAAACTCAAAATGTTCAACTAAAGTGCCCTCATTTCTTTTCCAAGATCCCGTTATATCAACGGTAAAGGTTTTGATAACTTTGCCACTGCGATCTTGTAAAATACCGTAAGCTTCTAATTTACCATTAAAATATTGACGAATATCTAACTTTGGTTGGTTTTTGGAGTAGATCTTCGGGTCGTGCGAGCAATTTGTTAAGAACATAATAGAAATAATTGAGATTAAAAAAGAAAAGCGAAATTTCATATAAATTAGGAATTTGTTTTAATCAAAATTGATATTATGCCAAACTTCATCTTTAATGGTACATTTGGATAAAGAATTTTAGACCAAAATGACAAAGTCCAAATGTACCATTAAAGATGAAGTTTGGCATTATTAACATCAGCGCTATTTTAATAATGAGCAAGATTTTTTACAACCATTTTTCATTGGGCAAGATCCACAGCTACCACCCTTTTTGATAAAAGATTTATAAAAAAGCCAACATGCAAAGCTTAAAACTAGAGCCATTAAAGCAAAATCTATAACACCCATAAGCCAATATTATAAGTTAAAAATGAAAGCAACCATGCCACCACAAAACCAATAATCGTTGCTAAACCAAACCATTTCCAGCTTCCAAATTCTTGTTTCATTGCTATTCCTGTAACCACGCAAGGCATGTAAAGTAAGGTAAAAACCATAAAGCTAAAAGCAGATAATGGTGTAAAAAATAACTGTAATTTTTCTTTTAATGAGCTATTTGATTCATCTTCTTCTAGTGAAATACTAACTATTGAAATAGTTGACAAAACATTTGTTATTGAGTTTACAAAGGCTAGGCTTAGATTTTTTGCCTGCACAGATAAATCTTGAAAAATATCATTCTCTAGATCTTCTTGCGAATCTATCTCGCTTGCGTAAATTTGCCCCATAGTACCAATTATAATTTCTTTGGCAACAATACCCGTAATTAAAGATGATGCACTTTGCCAATCGCCAAAACCTAGCGGCTTAAAAATTGGAGCCACAATTTGGCCAGCTTGTCCTAAATATGAGTTTTTTTTATCTTCAACACCCCATGGCAAGTTTAGCAAGAACCAAACAAAAATTGAAACCGCCAAGATATAAGTTCCTGCCTTAATAAGAAAATGTTTACCTTTTTCCCAAGTATGTATCATTAAGCTTTTGAAGGAAGGAAGGCGATATGGTGGCAATTCCATCACAAATAAAGGTGCCTCTTGCTTAAAAATCGTTTTTTGAAGAATTACCGAAACTATGGCAGCTATTATAATTCCTAAAATATATAATGACCAAATAACCAAAGACGGGTTTTGAGCAAAAAATGCAGAAGTAAATAAAATGTAAACTGGTAATCTAGCGCCACACGACATAAATGGGATGACCATTGATGTTGCAACTCTATCTTTAAATGATTCTAGGGTTCTTGTTGCATAAATTGCTGGAACATTACATCCAAAGCCAATTAGTAAAGGCACGAATGATTTTCCATGCAGCCCAAAAGAGCGCATTATACGGTCGGTTATAAATGCAACTCTTGCCATATAGCCGCTAGATTCGATAAATGTTATAAAAAACATCATTGTAAATATTACCGGTGTAAATACTAATACAAAACCAACACCACCAATTATACCATCCACCAAAAGTGAATTAAACCATTGCGGACTATTTATAAAATTTAACCCTAGACTTGCCCATTTTGCTAAAAATGATCCAAAAAAACCATCTAAAAAGTCAATAAACGGATTGGCTATGTCAAAAGTTAATTTAAATATTAGCCACATAGTCATTAAGAATATGGGAAGCGATAAGTATCTATTTAGTAATATTTGATCTATCTTTCGACTTATGTCCCAATCATTTTTTTCTTTAACCTTAGTTATTTGCATCGCAAATCCTCTTGCTAGAGAGTGCCTAGCTTCGCTTATATATTCTTCTAAATCTTGGTTGTGAAATTCTTTAAGATGGGCTGTAATATCATCAATTTTCAGCTCACTTAAATCCTTTTGCTCAATAAAATCAGCACTTCCTTCAAGTATTTTTAGCTTGATAAATTTTTGACTTAAATTGAACTTTTTAAATATTTTTTTTCCTGAAATTGTGAGGCCATCTAAAACCCTATCCAAATCTTGTCCATATGAAATATCTTTTGGTTTTTTGTCTTGCCTAATACTGATTATTTTGTTCAGTAATTCATTTATACCTTCTTTTTTTGTGGCTACAGTTGAAGTGGCTTGAACATTTAGCAACTTGCTTACGATGTTTAAATCAACTTCAATACCTTTTGTTTTTGCCTCATCATAGATGTTAAATACTATAATAATAGGAACTCCCAACTCAAGAAGTTGAATTGTAAGATAAAAGCTCCTTTCGATATTGGTTGAATCTATAACATTTAGAATCGCGTCATATTGCTCATTTATCAAAAAATCACGAGCTATTTTTTCTTCAATACTGTATGGAGAAAGACTATATATTCCAGGTAAGTCGACTAGGTTTATTTCTTTGTTTTTAAAATTAAGCTTTGCTTCTTTTTTTTCTACGGTAACGCCTGACCAATTGCCTACTTTTAACCTTGAACCTGCAATATTATTAATTAAGGTTGATTTACCTGAGTTTGGATTGCCAACAACTGCAATCTTAATTGGACTAGTCATTTTTAATTTTGATTAGATCTGCTTCCTTTTTTCTGATTGATATTTCATAGTTTTTAATCGATATCTTTATTGGATCACCAAAAATTGACTTTTTTAAAATGGTGATTTTTTGACCAGACACAAATCCCATATCCCGAAGTCTTTGCTTTAACTTTTTATCACAATTTTCAACAATATTATCAACTAAAGCTGATTGACCAATCTTTAAATCAGCAATTTTTATCGTCATATTGACTTTACGAAAATTGAATTTGCAATTTCTTTTGAAATACCAAAAGTTGAGTTATTGATTTTGAGAAGCATAAGTCCTGAAAAATTGCAATTCATCATCTCAACAATTACACCCTTAACTAAACCTATATTGGCAACATGTTTAAGAATTTTTTGGTCTATCTCAATTTCATTTCCAATTTTTATCACTCTTGCAATGGCACCTTCTCTTAGAAAATTTAAGTTTGTTGTTGACATCTAGTTATTTTTAAAAGTTAAATAATAATGATAATCATTATCATATATTTATTTTAAATAATCAAGTTTTTTTCAGCAATAATGCCCAATATATTGCAAATAATATCTACCCTATTTTTATTTTTTTTGAGCTTTTCCTTCAATTGCTTTGCAGTTGAAGAATTGTCAAATAAAGAAAAATATCAAAACTATCAGCGATTTGAAAATGATTTACATTCAATTGTTGATAGTTTTAGAGGTCTAAGTATTTCTGGCCAGACAACTATAATATATCAATCCTCGAGCCTTAAACTTAAATCTGGTAGTTTAAAAGACACCTCTGGAAACAATCTTTCTGAAAGTGAGCTACAAAAATATAATCATAAGGATGGATCAGGCAGTTTTTCAGCTGATATAATTCTTGAAAAAAGATTTGATAAAAACAGCTTGTTACATTTTGACGTTCAGTTTGCAAATGGCCAAGGTGTTGATGTCAATCTTCAAGGTGGATCCATGGTTAATAATGATATTATGGAAAATCCACAAGCGCACAACGAAGTATATTTAGCCAAAGGGTTATTTCAAAAAAAAATTTATTTGCCAGAAGATTATAATATAACTTTTAATATAGGTAAATTTGGTGTTAATGATTTTTTTGATGTAGGTGATGAAAATTCTGATCAATCTACTCAATTTTTAAATCAAGCTGTTGCTAATAATGGTGCATTTGATTATGTGCAAGATTTGGAAGGGCATGGATACACTTATGGCTTTAGATCAGCTATTTCAAATGATTTAATTGGTTTTGATTTTGGTTTTTTTTCTTCTGATAGTTATTTAGATAATATAAACAAAAGACACTCGCTAATTGCTGCAATTACTTTGTCACCTACTCTTTTAAAAAATCTGCAATCAACTTATCAACTTTATGCTTTTTCAAATCGTGGGGAGTATGGCTCTTTTGATGGTAATGGTAATTTTATGACCAAGAATGAAGATATTGATGGTGATGGTATAGCTGATAACATCAATACTGCAGATAATAAAGATTCTAAGAACAAGAATGGTTTTGGCATTAGTCTAACTCAGCCAGTATCAGATAGAATTAATATTTTTGCAAAGTTTGGTATGCAAGATAATGATCGAGATGTTAGACATTCTAATGATCAAGATCAAAGTTTTATGCTTGGGGGCAACTTTGATGGCAAAATTTGGCTTAGAACTCAAGATCAAGTTGGACTAGCTTATGCGCAAGCAAAATTAACTGGAAATCACCGCAAGGCCCATGAAAAGGGCTATAGAAGTTTTTTTGATCGTGAAAATGGTATTGGTCAAGGAAATTATAGAGATGAATATGTATTTGAGTCCTACTATCGTCTATCTACTTCAAAATCTTCTAGCATTAGTCTAGATTATCAAAGAATTTTTAACTTTAATTATAGTAAATTAATCGGCGATGTAGATTTCTTTGCCTTAAGATTTAATGCGTCTTTTTGATAGCATCTCTAATAGCGGCAATCTTGGGTATTTATTTTTTTGCCCGAATAGTTATCCAATTATACCCAATTTATTACTTATTCCATGGGAGTTTGCTAATAATTTTTGTTAGCAAGCAAAAACCAGTCAGTCCTGAAAATATCAAGCCAATAGAGCAAACTAATGCAATTAGTAAGTATGCTTTAATAGAGCTAGTTGAAAATAGTACTAGACTTACAAGTATTAGAATACCTATTACCAAATTAACTTGTCTTGAAATTGGAATTTTCTTTAATGCCGTGCATGTTGATAAATTACTTGCCTTCCAAGCATCAATTCCTCCTTCCAAATTCCAAATCTCAAATTTAATGCCATCTTCTATTAGTTTTTGGCATGCCATCATTGATCTTTTTCCACTCTTGCAATGAATCACTATTTTTTTATTTTTGTGTTTTGGTAAGTGAGTAACATCAATTGAGACTTGAGAAAGTGGTAAATGGTATGAATTTGGTATTGAGCAATTTTTATATTCTATATCTTCTCTTACGTCAATTAAAACCGCATCCCCCTTATCCATCCACTCTTTTAATGTTAAGCAATCTATATTATTTATTTTTGTCATTTTTTTAATGTTTAAGTTTAATGTTTAATTTTATACCCAAATTTACCCTATTATTTTGAAAATATTCATATCAACTCGCGCATAAACTATTTTAATTTTAACTAAAGAAATTTTTTCTTTTAGATTCATCTTAAGAAGTCAAAGTACCTAATACTACCTTGGCTTTGAAAAACAAAAAAATTATAAAGTTAAATTATATTATGCTATTTTAGTTTATGTGCTAGTTAATAAATCTTCTTTAGCTGTTCTATTACCATTTTATTCTCTAAGTCCTTACCTATAGTAATCCTCAAAGAATTTTCTAAGCCATAAGCACCCATTTCACGTGCAATAATTTTTCTTTCTGCAAGCAGTTGATTTGCTTTTACTAGTTTTTGTTTATCTAAAAAATCTATCAATATAAAATTAGCTGCTGATTTTGTTAAGTTGAATTGTGTAGCATTTAAAAATTCTTCTTCGTAAATTTTTAGCCATTTTTTGTTATGTAGAATTGATAATTCTAAAAATTCATCATCATTTATTGCGCTAATTGCAGCATTTTGTGCAGGGGATGAAACGTTAAATGGACCTCTTATTTTATTCAAAATATCTGCAACGTACTGGCTACTATAGCACCATCCAATTCTAAGAGAAGCTAGGCCGTATATTTTTGAAAATGTTCTGGTTACAACTAAATTTTCGTTTTGCTCAACAAGTTTTAAGCTATTTTTTGGATAATCTTTTTCTGTAACAAACTCTTCATACGCATGATCGAGCACAATTATAATGTTACTAGGAACTTGTGCTATAAGCTTATTAATTTCGTCTTTATTAAGATAAGTGCCCGTTGGATTGTTTGGATTTGCGATAAATATTATTTTAGTTTTACTAGAAATTGCTGCTAAAATATTATCTATGTTGGTTTTTAAATTTGTCTCCGCTACTTTTATTGCAGTAGCCCCCACTTTTTTGGCTGAAATTGGGTACATCAGAAAGCCATGTTGCGAGTAAATTATTTCATCACCTTCACCACAAAACGCATGAGTTATTAAGGCAATTAATTCATCCGATCCTGCTCCACAGACAATTTTATCCGGATCTATGTCATTTTTCTTCGCCAAAGAATTACGAAGCTCAGAAGCAGAACCATCTGGGTAGGTTGACAAATTATTGCTTAAATTTTGATATGCTTTAATAGCTTTTGGACTTGCTCCAAGAGCGTTCTCATTTGCTGAAAGCTTTATTGCATTATCAAGACCAATTTTTGCCTTTCCTGGTTTGTAGCTAACAATATCCTCAAGATATTTTTTGGCTGTTATATTCATTTAGGTTTTTGATTAATTGCTCAACTTGATTTATGTCGCTAAATTTTAGTACTAGCTGACCATATTTTTTGCTTATATTATATTTTACTTCACTATCCATGTTAGTTGCTAGTGACAATCTTTTTTCAACATCAGAAAATTCTTGAGCTTTACCCTTGAATTTAGTGTTAGAAACCTTTTTTAACCCCTTAAATTCATTGCTAATAATTTTTTCAACATCTCTTACAGTTAGAGACCTTTCAAGAATCTCTTCAGCAATTTCTTGCGCCTTGTCGCTATTTATTAATGCCCGAGCATGACCCATTGAAATTAACCCATCATCAACTAAACCTTGAACAGCAGAAGGCAACAGCAGTAATCTCATTAAATTTGCAATGTGACTGCGACTCTTTCCCACTTTGCTAGAAATTTGGTCTTGTGTGTAGGAAAATTCACTTGCCAATCTTTTGTAGCCCTTAGCTTCATCAATCACTGATAATTCAGATCGCTGAATATTTTCTATCAAGGCTATTTCAAGGGCTTGATGGTTATTAACTTTTTTTACTATTGCTGGAATAGTTTTAAGACCTGCAATTTTTGAAGCACGGAATCTTCTCTCACCGGCGATTATTTCGTATTTGTCTTGTTTCTCATTATTTGGCCTCACTATTATTGGCTGAATTATGCTATTTTCTTTTATTGACTGCGCTAGCTCATCAAGTTTAGATTTATCAAAATTATGCCTAGGTTGATAAACTCCTGCTTCTATCTTATTAATATCTATATCAAGTACAGCATCTTTGCTTTGCGTTTGATTTAGAGTGTTATTTTGCTGTCTTTCAGCACTAATTAATGCTGATATTCCCTGTCCTAATTTATTATTTGATTTTTTTACTTGTTCAATATTTTGCATCATTAATATATTTTATTTGAATGTTTCACGTGAAACAATTTAGTTAAAAATTTCTAGATAATAGCTCTTTTGCCAGCATTTTATAGGCAATAGATCCACGACATTGTGGATCATATAATAAAGCTGGCTCGCCATGAGAAGGAGCCTCTGAAAGCCTAACGTTTCTTGGAACTATATTTTTAAATACTTTTTGTTCTAGATAATTTCTAACATCAACTTCTACTGCTTCAGTAAGCTTATTTCTTACATCATGCATTGTTAAAACAATTCCGGCAATTTTAAGATCAAAATTAAGATTATTTTTAACTAATTCAAGGGTTGTTAGAAGATGGCTCAAGCCTTCAAGACTAAAAAATTCACATTGCATGGGTATTAAAACATAGTCAGATGCTGTCAAAGCATTAATAGTTAAAACTCCGAGTGAGGGTGGACAATCAATGAAGATATAATCATAATTATTCGAAATTTCAGCAATTTTATTTCTTAAGAATAAATTTTTGTCACTAAAGCTTGCAAGTTCTACTTCAAGTGCAGATAGATCTACAGTTGCAGTAATAACATCAAGTCCTTTAATCTTGGTTGGCATTACCACCTCTGCTATTGAATTCTCGCCAGTTAGTGCTTGATATATAGTCTTTTGTCTTTGATTATATGCTACCCCAACCCCAGTACTTGCGTTTCCTTGAGGATCAATATCAATTAACAAAACTTTACTTTTGCTACTGGCTATTGCTGTAGAAAGATTTATGGCGGTAGTAGTTTTGCCTACACCACCCTTTTGATTAACTACTGAAAAAATTTTAGCTTTTGTTATCATAGATATTTATAAATGTTTCACATGAAACAATTTTTAAAGTATTTATATTATAATAAGCAATAGTATTTTTAAATTGCCGCAAAATTAAAAAATTTGACTGTTCCACGTGAAACATTAATATAATCTATAATTTGCGCTTAAGAAAATGGCTAATCTTTTTAAATTGAGAAATGGTATTACTCTAGTTATTTTCAATAAAAAATAAAATGTAAGTATTCTAGGAAGACCTTTTACTACTAAAAAATTCTTGCATTATCTTCAAGACTTCTGACTCACAAATATTTGAATAGATCTCAGGTTTAAAGTAAGAAGGGTACTTTGTAAAAATACCGTCTGAATTTTCATAAGCACCAAATTTATTATCTGCTAGCCCATAATAAACTCTGCTAATTTTAGCTATAGATATTGCGGTAGCACACATTAAGCAAGGCTCTAATGTCACATATAAGTCACATTCATCAAGTCTATAGGTTGACAATTTGCTACATGCTTGATTGATTGCTAACATTTCTGCATGCGCAGTGGCACTTTTTTTTGTGCGGTTTTGATTGTGTGATTTAGCTATTACTTTGTTGTCTAAAACTATAACAGCACCAACTGGAACCTCATCTAGCTCAAAAGCTAATTTTGCCTGCAATATAGCTTCTTGCATAAATTTGCTACTTGTCATTGCTGTTCAGAGATTTGGTTCTGGTAAATATTTTATGAAAATTTGCAGTTGTATGCCCTATTATTGTTTCACGTGAAACATTTTTAATTTGTGCAATAAAATCAACAACATGCTCGGTAAATGCAGGCTCATTTACTTTGCCTCTGTGCGGCATAGGAGCCAAATAAGGAGAATCTGTCTCAACCAACAAATATTGCAAAGGAATATATTTAACAATTTCTTGCAATTGAACAGCATTTTTAAAAGTTACAATTCCCGAAACTGATATATAGATACCTAAATCTAATGCAGTTTTAGACAAACCTTTGCCACTTGAAAAACAGTGCAATAATGCTGGAAAATAAGCATTTTTCTGTTCCGACCTTAGGATTGACGCCATATCATCATCAGCCTCTCTACTGTGAATTATGACGGGTAATTTGGAAATTTGTGAGGCCTTAATATGCTCAACAAAACTACTTTTTTGTATTTTAATAAAAGATTGATCATGAAAATAATCAAGACCTGTTTCACCTATACCAATAATTTTATCATACTCATTAATGAATTTTACTAAATCTTCTGACTTACACAACTCTTCCTGATTAGTGTTACACGGATGATTTCCAATGGATGTGTACACATTAGGATAATCATCAGCAAAACTAAGTAACCTATTAATTTGCGAGATCTGAGTGCAAATAGTTTGCAATAATTTAACTTGCGATTGATGAGCATTGTTAACAACATCACTCACATTATAACCTTTATCTTGAAGTAAGTCTAGATGACAATGGCTATCAACTATATAATCATACATTATTATCTCGAATAAAAGTTGAAGAAATATTAAGTTTTTGAGTAAAAAAAATTTTTGCTCCTACAATATTTAGCAATTTCCAAGATCTCGTCTTTTTAATTAAAGTCAAATCTGAATTTCTAGCAAAAATGACAATTTTGACGCTCTTGATAAAATTATAATAATTCTTCCATAGGTGTAAATTGCTAACATTATCTGCGCCCATAATCCAATAAAAATCACAATTCCTATTTCTTAACTTAAGAAACTTAACTAACTCCAGAGAGTATTTATATTTTACGGTAAATATTTTGATTAATCGTGAATTTACTAAGTTTTTTTGAAGAAGACTTTGGCAATAATCAACTCTATTTTCGAACGATCTATAACAAGTCTTATTCTTTAGCGGATTTTGAACTGTTGGCAGCCACCATATCTGATCCAGCCCAAGTTTTTTTTTGGCCATAAGGCTAATGTGAATATGTCCTTGATGAGCAGGATTAAAACTTCCTCCAAGCAAACCTATTTTTCTCATGACAAAATAAATGAAAGCAGTAATATAAAGCCAAAAATTACCGAAAAATTAAAAAGCTTAATACAGTTTTGAGGATTTTCAAAGTTACAATTCTTGATTTTAATTAAGAAAAGTAAAAAATTTATTATTAGTAAAATAAAGTAAAACAAACTTAACGATTCCAAAAATCCTACAAGCAAAAGTGTTAAAAACATTGATGCTGTCAATAAAAAGATATAAAATTTAGGGTTGTGCTTAATTTTAATGGCCATTGATTTAACCCCTATGACTAAGTCATCACTAACATCTTGAAAAGCATAAATAGTATCATAAATCATTGACCAAATAATACAGCTAAAGTAAAGCCAAATAATTGACGAGGTAGCCATTTCTAAAATCTCAAGACTTACCATTATAACGCCAAAATTGATGGTTATGCCTAAAAAAAACTGCGGATAATAGGTTATTCTCTTCATGAGCGGATAAGTTATAACAAAAAACATAATAAAAAAACCACTAGCGATAACCAAATTATTAAATTGCAACAAAACTAAAAGAGCTGCAAATAATAAGAAAAATAAAAAAATAATTGCTGATTTTTTTGATATAAGGCTGGAAGCAATTGGGCGTTTTAAGGTTCTTTTAACCTTGGCATCAAATTTATGATCAAATAGATCATTAATTATACATCCAGCGCTTCTCATTAAAAATGAACCAAGAGTAAGAAGAAAAATAAGATAAGCATCATCGAAAAAAGCGACTCTTTTAATGAGCGCTAAAGAAAAAAGACAAGGAAGAAGCAATAAAAGGGTACCTACAGGCTTATAGAATCTAATTAGGCTTAAAAAGGGAATAATTTTCACAAAATTAATAAAATAATTTGATTTTTTGCTCTTTATTTTTACTGTAGCAAGCTAATTTAATGTTTACTACTTAAAACTGGCTAGATCTCTTAATTCATATTTAAAATATCAATTCAAATCAATTAAAAATGCAAAAGTTATTGATAGCAAATCGTGGTGAAATTGCATGCAGAATAATAAAAACCTGCAAAAAGATGGGTATAAAAACTGTTGCCGTTTATTCTGATGCTGACACTAACTCCCTATTTGTGCAAATGGCAGACGAAGCATATAATATCGGCCCCTCTCCGTCATCGCAAAGCTATCTAAATATAGAAGCAATAATTGATGTGATCAAAAAAACTGGCACAACTCTAGTTCATCCTGGCTATGGGTTTTTATCAGAAAATAGAAAATTTGCTGAGGCTCTTGATAAAATTGGCGTAAAATTTGTTGGTCCATCGAAAAAATCGATTGAAATGATGGGTGATAAAATCGAATCAAAGAAAATTGCTATTGATTCAGGTGTCAGTACAGTTCCTGGTCACATGGGCGTTATAAAAGATGATAAAGAAGCCTTAAAAATCGCTAAAAAAATTGGCTTTCCGGTAATGGTTAAGGCCTCTGCTGGTGGTGGCGGTAAGGGCATGAGGATAGTTTGGAAGGCACAAGATATGAAGGATGCATTTCTATCAGCATCTAACGAAGCACGCAACAGCTTTTCGGATGATAGAATTTTTATCGAGAAATTTATTGAAAACCCACGCCATATCGAAATTCAAATAATTGCCGACAAGTCTGGCAACATACTTTGTTTGGGGGAAAGAGAATGCTCAATTCAACGCAATAACCAAAAAGTTATTGAAGAGGCGCCAAGCCCATTCATTGATGAAAAAACTCGTCAAAAAATGTATAAGCAGTCAAAAGCATTGGCTAAGGCTGTAAAGTATCACTCGGCTGGTACTATTGAGTATATTATGGATAAAAACAAAGAGTTTTATTTCCTTGAAATGAATACACGTCTGCAAGTTGAGCATCCCGTAACCGAATTAATCACTGGTTATGATATTGTTGAAATGATGATCAAAATTGCTCTTGGTGAAAAACTTAAAATTAAGCAAGAAGATGTTAAATTAAAAGGGTGGGCAATGGAGTCTAGAGTTTATGCCGAAGATCCTTCAAGAGGGTTTTTACCTTCTTCTGGTAGAATCAATCTTTACATTGAGCCAACTGCTAATAAAAACGTAAGGGTTGATACTGGAGTTTATGAAGGGGGCGAGGTAAGTATGTTTTATGATGCTATGATTGCCAAATTATGCTCTTATGGCAAAAATCGTCTAGAGGCAATTAAATATATGAGGCAAGCCTTAAGCACCTATGCAATTGGTGGTGTTTCTCATAATATAAGCTTTCTTGAAACCATCATGCGCAACGAAAGGTTTATTGAAGGCAATTTAACTACTAGTTTTATTAAAGAAGAATTTCCAGAAGGTTTTAGCGGCAGTGAAATTGACGACCAATCACAAAAAGCTTTTATTGCTAGCTCTCTATTTATTTTTCTTAAGAATTATGCTAGAAATGGTAATATGAGTGACCAGCTGCGCAACAGAGAAAAGCAGGTGTCTGATCGCTGGGTGATAAATATTGATGAAAAATCTTACTTGGTTAACATCATCGAAAAGGGTGAAGAGTTTTTAAGATTAGAATGTGATCGCAAAGAGTTCAAAATTAAAAGCTCTTGGCATCACGGCGAAAAACTATTTAGAGGCGTTTTGGATGATTTAGAAATAGGGGTTAGAATATTTGATAATAACAACACTGGCAGCTATTTAATGCAATATTCTGGTAATGACGCTTTTGTTAATGTCTACTCACCAAGAATTGCCGAGCTTTCAAAATTTATGCCAAAAATTGAGAAAAACCCTAAGCCAAAAAATCTATTATCACCAATTACTGGCAAAATTATCAGATTTAAAGTTAAAAAAGGCGACAAAGTTCAGGCTGGTCAAGAATTAGTGGTTATTGAAGCTATGAAGATGGAAAATTCAATTAGCACTAATCATGATTTCACAATTGGCGAAATTAAATTTAATGAAGGCGATTCTGTAGGAATAGGGCAGGTTATTATGGATTTTGATAATAACTAACTTCAAAAGCAATTAGCGCTAAAAAGTTTTAGATGAATCAAAATTTATTATTAAAGAGTCTTGTATGCACTTTGGCTTTGTTATTTTGCATAGAAGCAAACGCCAAAGAGTTAGTGCAGGAAATTATTGTTGTGGCACCTTCTCCAATTGAAGCAAGCTATAGTCAACATAAGAGCGATAACCTAACGCCAACTTTTCAATATTTAGATGGCGCTGATTACTTAAGAAAGACCTCTGCATTTCTACCTTAAATCTCATTTAATTTCTTAAAATTCAATTTTTAAGACCCCTGCAAATCATCTAATTTTAATTGATTTTTTTATGAAATTTCTCTCTTTTTCCTTGTAAAAGATAAGTGCTAAACTAACATAAAGCCATTATTTATCTGGCATTACGACCGTTTATTAACATTTATTTTTTACT